>NZ_JBZCPP010000002.1:0-375871 GCF_058267515.1 Pradoshia sp. Z6_59 | reverse complement strand
CTGACGGATACTAATCGTTCGAGGACTTAACCAAATGATTCAAGCATACTTGCCAAACTTACATTATCCAGTTTTGAGAGAATGAAAAAAAGATAAAATTTCTTTAAAATTTCTCTTGAAAAATGTCAGAAATACGATATAATAATAAATGTCGCTGACAAAATCGTCTGGTGACGATGGCGAAGAGGCCACACCCGTTCCCATTCCGAACACGGAAGTTAAGCTCTTCAGCGCCGATGGTAGTTGGGACGCGAGTCCCTGTGAGAGTAGGACGTCGCCAGGCATTATAATTATTCCGCAGTAGCTCAGTGGTAGAGCATTCGGCTGTTAACCGAACGGTCGTAGGTTCGAGTCCTACCTGCGGAGCCATATGGAGAGCTGTCCGAGAGGTCGAAGGAGCACGATTGGAAATCGTGTAGACGGTCAACGCTGTCTCAAGGGTTCGAATCCCTTGCTCTCCGCCATAATAACTCAATAATTGGCCCCTTGGTCAAGCGGTTAAGACACCGCCCTTTCACGGCGGTAACACGGGTTCGAATCCCGTAGGGGTCACCATTTTAATGTGGAGGATTAGCTCAGCTGGGAGAGCATCTGCCTTACAAGCAGAGGGTCGGCGGTTCGATCCCGTCATCCTCCACCATAAAAACTAGTATCACACTCACATTGGCGCGGGGTGGAGCAGTCTGGTAGCTCGTCGGGCTCATAACCCGAAGGTCGCAGGTTCAAATCCTGTCCCCGCAATAAATGGTCCGGTAGTTCAGTTGGTTAGAATGCCTGCCTGTCACGCAGGAGGTCGCGGGTTCGAGTCCCGTCCGGACCGCCATTTACATAATGAAGTTGGCTCAGTAGCTCAGTCGGTAGAGCAAAGGACTGAAAATCCTTGTGTCGGCGGTTCGATTCCGTCCTGAGCCACCATTATTAATTAAAATTTAACAAATAATAATTTTCCTAAATATTATGCCGGTGTAGCTCAATTGGTAGAGCAACTGACTTGTAATCAGTAGGTTGGGGGTTCAAGTCCTCTTGCCGGCACTCTTAATATCGGAGGGGTAGCGAAGTGGCTAAACGCGGCGGACTGTAAATCCGCTCCTTCGGGTTCGGCAGTTCGAATCTGCCCCCCTCCACCATTCATTATAGGGGCATAGTTTAAAGGTAGAACAGAGGTCTCCAAAACCTCCAGTGTGGGTTCAATTCCTACTGCCCCTGCCAATAAATATGGCGATTGTGGCGAAGTGGTTAACGCATCGGATTGTGGTTCCGACATTCGTGGGTTCGATTCCCATCAGTCGCCCCATTTTACATTAAACTCGAATAATAGCTTATACTAACTAATATATTTAATTGTTGGGCTATAGCCAAGTGGTAAGGCAACGGACTTTGACTCCGTCATTCGTAGGTTCGAATCCTGCTAGCCCAGCCAACTTAATGCGGAAGTAGTTCAGTGGTAGAACATCACCTTGCCAAGGTGAGGGTCGCGGGTTCGAGCCCCGTCTTCCGCTCCAACAAATTATTTGGCGGCATAGCCAAGTGGTAAGGCAGAGGTCTGCAAAACCTTTATCACCGGTTCAAATCCGGTTGCCGCCTCCAAGATCTTGCCGGTGTGGCGGAATTGGCAGACGCGCACGACTCAAAATCGTGTTCCGTAAGGAGTGTCGGTTCGACCCCGACCACCGGTATCATCAGATTAATTTTTGCCAAGATTAATCAGTAAAAAGGCTCTCAAATGTTGATTTAAAACATTTGGGAGCCTTTTTTGGTATAAGAGTAGCAAAATCGAAATAGATAGTTTTAAATTCGCTTTACGCATTTTTATAGAGGAACCTTTATACATTCCCTTCAAATCCAACCATCAATTACCATTGGACTATCTAAGATAATCTGTTAATATGGATTTAATTTAAATTGAGAACCTTTAAGAGCAGTCCAGAGAGGCTGACAAGGTGGGCGATACTTTGTTTGGAGAACGTATTTATACACATAATATATTATTGTGTGAATAATACGGTTATTTCTGACACCTTCCACTTGTCACTTTGCGGCAAGTGGTTTTTTTTTGCTCACCAAGAGACTAAAAACTTGGGAGGAAACAAAATGCAATTAAAAGACAAAGATTTTTCATTTCAATCAGTACCTACAGCAAATCGTAACAGCTTTCTGAAAATGCTTGTTGTTATGCTTGGCTTCACATTCTATTCAGCAAGTATGTGGGCTGGTGGATCATTAGGTGAAGGATTAACATTTATGCAGTTGATTGGTGTCATTTTATTAGGAAACCTTATATTAGGAGCATTTACCGGTGCATTAAGTTATATTGCAGCAAAAACAGGATTATCGACTCACTTACTGGCACAATATAGTTTTGGTGAAAAAGGAGCCTATATCTCTTCATTCATGTTATCAGCAACACAAGTCGGATGGTTTGGTGTAGGGCTAGGGATGTTTGCCTATCCGGTTTCTAAATTAACTGGCCTTCCACTAGTACCGATTGTCATCATTACAGGGATTTTAATGACAGTAACTGCTTATTTCGGTATGAAAGCTTTAACAATCTTAAGTTTTATCGCTGTACCGGCTATTGCGATTTTTGGATCAACAAGTGCAGGAATGGCCATTTCGGATATGGGAGGAATGGAAGCACTCATTGCTTATAAACCTGAAACTTCCTTAACATTAGCAGCAGCATTAACGATTACAATCGGTTCATTCATTAGTGGTGGTACTTTAACACCCGACTTTGCACGCTATGCAAAATCAGGAAAACATGCTGTAACAACAACAGTCATTGCCTTTTTCTTAGGAAATACATTAATGTTCTTATTTGGTGCGATTGGTGTAATAGCAACAGGTCACAATGATATTTCAGACGTAATGATTTCACAAGGCTTACTATTACCAGCTGTTTTAGTGCTTGGATTAAACATCTGGACAACAAACGATAACTCACTGTACGCGTCCGGCCTTGGTTTTGCAACCATGTTCAAGAAGCCAAAGGTATTTATGGTTATGATGAACGGTACGATTGGTACGGTATTTGCCATCGTTCTTTATAACAATTTCACAAGCTGGCTAACATTCTTAGGATCCACTCTGCCGGCTATTGGATCAATTATTATTGTGGATTTCTTCTTTATCCAAAAAAGACAATACATTCAGTATGAGAAGGCAAACATTGCAAAAGTACATATTCCAGCCATCATTGCCTGGGCCGTTGGTGTCATCTCGGGATTAACATTGCCGGGAATCGCTTCACTAAACACATTATTTATCACAGGAGTTGTTTATGTAGTTGCTGTTAGAATAACGAAAACAACAGTTGTTACCGAAAGGGAAGAGGAGGCAGGATGCTATTATGAAAAAGTGGGCTAATACTGCGATCTCTGGACGAGAAGGTCTTTGGGATTTACTAATAGAAAATGGTAAGTTTGTAAAGATTGTTAAAGCTGGTACAAATGACTTTGACAGCTGTGAAACACTTGATCTAAGCGGAAAGATGGTTTGTGCACCATTTATTGAGCCGCATATTCATCTGGATACTACCTTAACGGCAGGCCAACCACGTTGGAATGAAAGTGGGACTTTATTTGAAGGTATTCAATGTTGGTCTGAACGCAAAGTTTCCTTAACAAAAGAGGATGTAAAAGAGCGTGCAAAGAAAGCCCTTAGCTGGCAAATTGCTAACGGAATAGGTGCTGTGCGTACACATGTTGATACAACGGATCCTTCTTTAGTAGCATTAGAAGCTATGCTTGAAGTTAAAGCAGAAATGAAAGACTTTGTTGATTTACAAATTGTTGCTTTCCCACAGGAAGGACTTATTTCTTATCGAAATGGCTTGGAACTGGTAGAGGAAGCTTTAAAAATGGGTGCTGATATTGTTGGGGGCATCCCTCACTTTGAATTTACGCGTGAAGACGGTGTTCAATCGGTTCGCGAGATTTTTAAATTGGCCATGAAATATGACAAGCCAATTGATATTCATTGTGATGAAATTGATGATGAGCAGTCTCGCCATGTGGAAGTTGTAGCACGTGAAACGATTATGAATGATTACCAAGGTCGTGTTACAGCAAGTCATACGACGGCAATGGGCTCTTACAATGATGCTTACGCATATAAATTAATGCGTGTACTTAGACTTGCCGAATTGAATTTCGTAGCAAATCCATTAGTCAATATTCATCTGCAGGGGCGTTTTGACACATATCCAAAACGCCGTGGCTTAACACGCGTAAAAGAGCTTGATCAAAATGGATTAAATGTTTGCTTCGGTCATGATGATATTATGGATCCTTGGTATCCAATCGGAAACGGGAATATGCTACAAGTATTGCATATGGGCTTACATGCTTCACAGTTAATGGGCTATAGTGATATTGCAAACAGTTTACGTTTTGTGACTGGTAATAGTGCTAAAGCATTGAACCTTAAAAATTACGGTATTGCAGAAGGAAATCCAGCAAACTTCGTTGTGCTGAATGCGGAAGATGGTTACCATGCTCTTCGCCTGCAAGCAGAGATTCTATACTCTGTTAGGAACGGTAAAGTGATTGCTGAAACAAGGCCTCGTGAGACGAATGTTTTTCTGCAAGATCAAAAGAACATTACCTTTATGTAAGTAAAAGTTAAGACCAGCATCAGTTAATGAACTGCCCCTGAAAATGAAGAAACGGATTTATCTTTTCAGGGGTGTTTTTTTGAGTGAACGTATATGATGAACAACGTATTAAAGCGATTAAAAGATACATAAATGGCTCTGAATCATAAGAGAAAGTTCAAAAAAAATAAACAGCGGGAGGTATAAAAAAAATAGAAATTTATATATGAAACTTAGTGTCATCTTCCAGATTGTGAAAAAGCTATTATTGACATTTTAACGCCTCGAGGCAGGTAGGTTAATCTTAATGTAATATAAAAATAGCCATGTACAAATTCTTCAGCTTATCCAATTATTGAGTGAGAGGGATGGCTGAATTCTTTTTTGATTTGTATGATGGCCTTAGTTTTTTCTCCTTTTGTTAACTCGGATGATAATGAACCAGGGCCTCCACTACGTTCATAAAAGACTTTCCCATCAACATCTATCTTTTTCTGACCATCCTCAAAATATATTTCAAATTTAACCTCATCATTTTCTGGTAATGTATTTTCATAATAGTAATTATATAACTCTTTTCTACTAAGTCCGCTTTCAATTTCTATAAAGGCAACTACAGTGGGATATCCGCCACTTCCCGTAGGTCCATCGGGGAAAAAGACTCCATAATCAAAATTTTTATCTATGACCTTAGTATGTGCAGGTAACGGATAGTGGTAAAGATCGTGAGCAATATTTTTAGCATATAAGTATCTTTCTCCAACCAATGCATATAGGATAAATCCAACCAAGAAAATTGGCAATGAAATAAGTTTAATAAGGGATTTTTTCTTATCTTTAGTGAACATAGTAGCTCCTCGAATTGTCTTTGAAATTTCATTCCTTTTAGACATTGCTTCTAATTGAGATTGATTCTTAAAAGTTATGTTTTTAATATCTTCCTTACGGACAATTTATAATTTTATTTTATCAAAATGAAAGATACTCCCGAGAATGTTATTGCTCCAATCATGACAGAAAATAACGGACCTGCTTGGAAGCAAACTATATTCTATCCTTATATGCATACTTCCGTTTATGGACGGGGTATTTCGTTAAATCCGATTATTACTAGTGATAAATATGATAGTAAAGATTTTACGGACGTCCCATATTTAGAGTCTACAGCGGTTTATAATGAAGAAGAAGATACATTAACTATTTTTGCGGTTAATCGTCATCTTGAAGAAGGTTTGGAGCTAGAGGTAGATATACGTAATTTTAATGAATATGAAGTAATCGAGCATATTGTTCTAGAAATGAAAATATTAAACAAACCAATTCAGCACACAAAGAGTCAGTAAAACCACATTCCAACGGGAATGCAAAATGTGAGGAAGGTAAAGTAATAACCATTCTGCCAAACCTGTCATGGAACGTCATTCGTTTAGCAAAACAGAGATAATTATAGAGTATGGCATATTTTTTTAATATAGAAAATATGCCATAGTAATCTATAAATATGATTATCACAAGCAAGTAAGTATTGAGTGAGAGTGTGGAATTAAAACAAGATCAATAGAAGAAAGAATTATTTCTACATTTCCTCAATTGGATATCTGATTTTGTCGTATACTTTGTTTATCTATTAGACAAACAAAGTATAGAGTGCTATAATGCTAATTAATACAGGTTGTAGATTAAGCATTTAGAGACATCTATTTTGTAAGCATTTACATAAACGACCTGAAACCTAAAAAAATTGGGAGGCATGCCACAATGGCTTATTTCGAAACCGTTAATAAAATCCAATATGAAGGCGCTTCATCTAAAAATCCTTTTGCATTTAAGTACTATAATCCGGAAGAAAAATTAAATGGAAAAACAATGGAGGATATCCTCCGATTCTCAGTTACCTATTGGCATACGTTCACAGCAGATGGAACAGATCCATTTGGTGTTGGTACGGCGATTCGCCCATGGAATAATCTCAAAGGTTTAGATTTAGCAAAAGCCCGTGTGGAAGCGGCATTTGAACTTTTTGACAAATTAAATGTTCCTTATTTTGCTTTCCACGATGTAGATATCGCTCCAGAAGGAAGTACATTAAAAGAAACAAATGAAAATCAGGATATTATCGTAGCAATGATTCAGGAATACATGAAAACAAGTAAAACAAAGTTGCTTTGGAATACAGCAAATATGTTCACAAATCCTCGTTATGTTCATGGTGCTGCCACTTCTCCGAATGCTGATGTATTTGCCTATTCAGCTGCGAAAGTAAAAAAAGGCTTAGAAGTAGCGAAAGAACTTGGAGCTGAAAACTATGTGTTTTGGGGCGGTCGTGAAGGCTATGAAACACTCCTAAATACGGACATGAAGCTTGAGCAGGATAACTTGGCTCGATTCTTCCATATGGCAGTTGACTATGCAAAAGAAATCGGTTTGAATGTTCCTTTCTTGATTGAGCCAAAACCTAAAGAACCTACAAAACACCAATATGATTTTGATGTGGCGACTAGTATAGCTTTCTTGCAAAAATATGATTTAACAGATTATTTCAAGTTCAATATTGAAGCTAACCATGCAACTCTTGCTGGCCATACATTTGAGCATGAATTAAGAACAGCTCGCATCAATGGAATGCTTGGATCAGTGGATGCAAACCAGGGGGATACACTCCTTGGATGGGATACAGATGAATTCCCGACCGATCTTTATTCTAATACATTAGCAATGTACGAAATATTGAAAAATGGAGGTTTAGGCAAAGGTGGCTTAAACTTCGATGCAAAGGTTCGACGAGGTTCATTTGAAGCAGAGGATCTTTTTCATTCCCACATCGCTGGTATGGATGCATTTGCTATTGGATTAAAGGTAGCAAACAAGCTTATTGAAGATAAAGCTTTAGATAGCTTTGTTGAGGAACGCTATAGCAGCTATCAAAGTGGCGTTGGCTTAGAAATCGTTGAGGGCAGAACCAACTTCCGTGAATTAGAAAAGTATGCTCTCCAATTAACTGAGATTAAGAACACATCTGGAAGAACAGAGCGCCTGAAGGCCATCATCAACCAATATTTATTAGAAACACTATCAAGCGTACACGTATAATCTATTAATCTTACAAAGTGCTGGAAGCCTTTCCTCCAGCACTTTTTTTAGAAAAGGATGATAAGGATGAAATATGTTATTGGTGTAGACCTCGGAACAAGTGCAGTGAAAATCTTACTGGTGAATCAGCAAGGAGATGTATGTCTCGAAGTAGCAAAATCTTATCCGCTTATTATTGAAAAATCCAGTTACAGTGAACAAGACCCGGAAGAATGGGTTGAAAAAACGACAGCTGGAATAGCAGAATTAATTCAACAGTTTGATGGAGATGTAAATGATATTGAGGGGATCAGTTTCTCTGGTCAAATGCATGGTTTGGTTCTATTAGATGAAGATAATCAAGTCTTAAGAAATGCAATTCTATGGAATGACACGAGAACGACAAGGCAATGTCAGGAAATATACGATGTTATGGGAAGTAAACGTTTATTAGAAGTAACAAAAAATCCTGCATTAGAGGGCTTTACCTTGCCTAAAATTCTCTGGGTAAAAGAAAATGAATCAGACATTTTCAAACGTGCCAGATTGTTTGTGCTGCCAAAGGATTATTTACGCTACCGTCTAACTGGAAACATCCATATGGACTACTCTGATGCTGCAGGAACGCTATTACTGAATGTGGCGGAACGGGAATGGAGTCAGGAAGTATTGGCGGCATTTGGTCTATCCTCTGATTTTTGCCCGCCATTAGTGGAATCACATGATTTTGTAGGTACAGTAACAGCTGAATTTGCCCAAAAAACAGGATTGACTGAAGCAGTAAAAGTGTTTGCAGGTGGAGCTGATAATGCGTGCGGTGCGATTGGTTCCGGAATTTTAACACCAGGGAAAACGTTAGCAAGCATCGGTACCTCTGGTGTCGTACTTTCTTATGAAGAAAGAAGTGACCTCGATTTTAATGGGAAAGTTCACTATTTTAACCATGGTGAAGAAAATGCTTACTATACAATGGGTGTGACTCTTGCGGCTGGCTATAGCTTAAGCTGGTTTAAGGAAACGTTCGCGAAGCAAGAAGATTTCGATCAATTTTTGGCTGGAGTGGAGGAAGTACCTGCAGGCAGCAATGGTCTATTATTTACGCCATATATTGTCGGTGAAAGAACACCACACGCAGATTCCACTATTCGCGGCAGCTTTATTGGTGTTGATGCATCTCATGATCGAAACTATTTTGCCCGTGCGGTTCTTGAAGGGATTACGTTCTCTCTAAACGAATCAATTGAAATTTTCAGGGAAAATGGGAAGACGATCAATTCAATAATCTCTATTGGCGGCGGTGCCAAAAATGACACATGGCTCCAGATGCAAGCGGATATTTTCAACACGAAAATTGAAAGACTGACAAGCGAGCAAGGTCCAGGAATGGGAGCGGCGATGCTTGCAGCATATGGGTGCGGTTGGTTTGCTTCTTTAAACGAATGTGCCAATCATTTTATTCAAGTGGCAAAATCCTATGAACCGATTAAAGAAAATGTTGAGACGTACAAACGATTATTTAAGATATATCAACAGGTATATACTCAAACGAAGGGGCTTAATGAGCAGCTTGAAGAATATAGAAAATAATTGATGTGATTGGTATTATTTGGTTTTTTTGTGCCTCGTATAGATGTTGTAATCCTGTACTTAACTGCTAGTACAAAGTAAATTATTCGTAAAATAAATCGGACTAATAAATCCGATTTATTTTTTATGGGAGAAAATATACATAAATACATATGTCTTCATTATGATTTAGAAGGAAGTAAATAAACTAATTAGATAATATCCAAAATACCCCATACACCATTAAAATGTTCTTTTATCGAGAGAAATAAATGCGTTCGATTATATTCCATGTTTACTTGTGGAATACTCTCCTTATAGATTTAGCAGTTTGTTAGGAGGATTTTGATGGATGAACTAAAAAAAGAAAGTCATCAATTAGAGAAAATAAGTCCGTTTGAGCTAAAAGACAAACTCATTGATCTTGCAAAAGGAAAAATGAGAATTACTAGAACAATGCTGGATGCGGGACGGGGAAATCCTAATTGGATTGCAGCAACACCTCGAGAGGCGTTTTTTGCACTAGGTCAATTTGCTGTTACAGAATCGAGGCACGTATGGGATGATGGCAATTTAGCCGGCATGCCGAGTCGGATAGGAATTGCAGAACGTTTTAATAAATATGTTGAGGGCAATCAGCAAGTTCCAGGAATTCAATTGCTGAAAGAGATTATTGAATACGGTATCAAAATTAAACAGTTTGAGCCAGATATATGGGTCTATGAATTGGTAGATGGAATTATTGGGGATAATTATCCGATTCCGGATCGAATGCTTGTTAGAACTGAACAAATTGTACATGACTTTTTAATTAAAGAGCTGTGCAATGGGGATTCGTCGGCTGGTCCGTTTGATTTATTTGCTGTTGAAGGAGCAACAGCAGCGATGTGTTATATATTTGATACATTATTTAAAAATTACTTACTGCCTAAAGGGTCTAAGATTGCGGTGATGGTTCCAATTTTTCCGCCTTATATAGAGATTCCAGAGCTTCCTAACAATGATTACGAACTTGTGAAAATTGAAGCAACCGGAATAAACAATGAAGGACAGCATACATGGCAATACCCTGATGAAGAAATAGAAAAATTAAAAGATACGGACATTAAAGCACTTTTTTTAGTAAATCCGAGCAATCCGCCTTCAGTTTCTTTAGAAAAGAAATCCACAGAAAAAATTATACAAATTGTGAAACAAGATAATCCAAATCTTATGATAATTTCAGATGATGTATATGGGACTTTTGTTGAAGGGTTCCGCTCCTTAATGGTGGATTTACCATTCAATACCATCGGGGTTTATTCATTTTCTAAATATTTTGGTGTGACAGGCTGGCGATTGGGCACGATTGCCATAAATCAATCGAATATCTTTAATAAATTAATCGATGATTTACCAGAAGAAGTGAAGAAGGTTCTACATAAAAGATACGCTTCACTTACACGGAATCCAGAAAGTCTTACGTTTATCGATCGGATAGTTGCAGATAGCAGAGCCGTTGCGATGAATCACACAGCTGGATTATCGACACCGCAGCAAGTACAAATGGCTTTATTTTCGATTTTTGCCATGCTCGATACTAATAATGAATACAAACAAAAAACAATGGACATTTTACATCGGAGGATGACTTTATTATATAAAGGCCTTGGTTTACCTAAGAAACATTTGCCTAACGATGCTGACTATTATACAGAAATCGATTTGGAAATCTGGTGTAATCATCATTTTGATAAAGGGTTTACCGATTACCTGAAAAAGAATTATAACCCGGTTGATATTTTATACCGCCTAGCAGAAAACTCATCGATTGTATTATTAAGCGGTGAAGGATTTTCAGCACCGGTATGGTCCATTCGTGTATCTCTAGCCAATCTAAATGATGAAGACTACTTGCATATTGGCCAAGAGTTAAAAAATGTACTGGAAAAGTATGTGATGGAATGGAAAGAGAACATGGGTAATATTTAAATTAATGCGTCTAAATTTCAGAGATTTTACTATTACTACGGAGATTTATTTTTCAAGTTATTATTCCTGTATAATAATAATCAAAGCTTTGCTACGAAATTTATGTAGCAAGGCTTTTTAAGCTATTTATTATTTTGTCACTTCATTTCTACTATCTATTATTGATAATAACCATATTTTACTCCTTTACCAGATTAAAATGTTGAAGTATAGTGGTAGTGTTATTTACAATGTAAAAAGATGACTATATAATTATAAATTATTGTAGAATAACTAAAATGTTAGAATAGGAGAGTAGTAATGGAACTATTAGGGATCTTGATTATAATAATAGGATTTGCACTAAAGTTAGATACCATTGCAGTAGTAGTTGTAGCAGGTATTTCGACTGGACTTGTGGCAAACATGAATATCGTAGAAATACTCAATACACTTGGAGAAGCATTTGTATCAAACAGAGTAACTTGTTTATTTTTGATTACCATTCCTGTTATAGGTTTGAGTGAAAGATACGGGTTAAAAGCAAAGGCAGTTATGCTTATTAAAAAAGCAAGCAGTTTATCAGTAGGAAAATTACTGAGTGGTTATACGTTTATAAGAGAAGTAACGATTGGTATGGGCGTAACACTTGGTGGACACCCACAATTTGTTAGACCTTTAGTAAGCCCAATGGCAGAAGGTGCAGCCGTTGCTAAATACGGAGATAAGGTCGACGAAAAAGATATTGAAAAAATAAAATCATACTCAGCAGCATCTGATAATATCGGTAATTTTTTTGCGCAAAATGTATTCATCGCAAATTCAGGTGTACTTTTAATTGCATCTACACTGGAAGGGCTAGGCATGCAGGTAGATACACTTGAAGTAGCGAAAGTTTCAGTACCAGTTGCCGTTATTGCATTTATATTCTGGACTGCTCAAAATTTATTATTCGATAGAAAAATGAAGCAAAAATATTCTAGTAAAAATGGAGAAGGACGAGGTGAACAATAATGGATATAACACAACCCTCTAATCTTTTATTAGAACTCTTTTATATTATAATCGGTTTATTCATGGGAGTTACCATGGTGTTTACCTTAAAGGATAAAAACCACAAAACAAGAATCGGTACAGCCATGTTTTGGGGAATACTAGCCGTGATTTTCATAATTGGAAACTATATTCCAAGTACGATAGTAGGTATTTTAGTAGTTGTTATCGCTGTATTATCGGCAACTAAGCAAATAAATATTGGAACGTTAAAACAATTAGATGAGACATTCGCTAACTTAAAAGCAGAAAAATTAGGCTTGAAAATTTTCATCCCATCACTGTCTATCGCAGTTATAGCCATGCTTGTGGCTCAATTTACAAGTTTCCCTGGAACGGTAGCGATTGGTATAGCATCCACCATAGCATTAGTATTAACGTTTATATTAACTAAAGCTACTTCTAAAGAGCTATTAGAGGATACCAATAGAATGTATCAATCAATTGGAGCATTTGCGATTCTGCCTCAATTATTAGCTTCATTAGGCGTATTATTTACGACAGCGGGTGTAGGCGATAAGATTGCATCTATTATTTCAAATGTGATCCCAACAGGTAATGCATTGGTAGGTGTAGCAACTTATTGTGTAGGTATGGCTTTATTTACAGCTATCATGGGTAATGCATTTGCCGCATTTGCTGTAATAACGGCTGGAATCGGTGTACCGTTTGTATTTGCTATAGGAGGAGACCCTCTTATCTGTGGAACTCTGGCATTAACAGCTGGATACTGTGGAACATTAATTACACCTATGGCTGCGAACTTCAATATGTTACCAGCTGCATTGCTTGAACTTAAAGATAAGAATTCAGTCATAAAGGCACAAGCTCCAATCGCTTTAACATTATTAGTTGTTCATATATTTATGATGTATATTTGGGGATTTTAAGATAAAAAACTTACAATAGGAGAATAAATTATGAAAGTATTAATAACTGGATTTGATGCATTCGGAGGAGAGCCGGTAAACCCAGCTGAAGAAGCTGTTAAAATGATAAGCAACAAAATCGCAGGAGCAGAGGTTATTAAGGTCATTATACCGACAGTTCAAAATAAATCTGTTAAAGCAATAGAGAATGCAATAGAACAGCACAACCCGGATATTGTCATATCTGTAGGTCAGGCAGGAGGAAGATTTGATATAACTCCTGAAAGAGTTGCTATCAATCTCGATGATTATAGAATTAAAGACAACGAAGGTAATCAACCAATCGATACAGTTATCCAACCGGATGGCCAACCTGCTTATTTTTCAAACTTACCAGTAAAAGCTATGGTTAAACATATGAGTGAACATGGCATCCCAGCAACGTTATCAAATACAGCTGGAACATTTGTATGTAACCATGTAATGTACGGAATTCTTTACATGATTGATAAGAAGTATCCGAATATAAAAGGTGGATTTATTCATATCCCATATATGACCTCTCAAGTGATGGACAAGAAAAATACTCCGTTTATGTCGTTAAATGATATTGTAAAAGGCTTGGAACTGGCTATTGAAGCTTGCGTTATCTATGACGAAGATATAAAAGCGATCGGCGGAGAGATTTGTTAATGAGTCGGATCAATCTTTTTGTTTATGGAAGTTTACGGGAAGGGTTCTTCAATTATAATAAGTATTTAGCTAATAAGGTCATAGAGAAAAAAGAAGCCAAATTAGAAAATATGAAATTATATCATATGCCGTATAAAGGTTATCCTGCTATTACATTTGGTGAGGATGTAGTACGGGGAGAAATAATGGTCATAAAAGAAGATTGTTACGAGGATACAATGAAGGCAATGGATGAGATGGAGGGATTCATTAGTGAAAATAATCCCGAAAATGAATACCATAAAGTTTTGTTAGAAGTAGAAAATCTTCATACACATCAAAAAGAAAAATGTTTTGTTTATTTTTATAACAAAGACAAAGATTCAATTTTTGATAGTAGTACCATTTATATTCCGCATGGCGACTGGAAAGAATACATGATAAGCGGAAATTTACAAAAAGAGCTTTCTCCAAATAAGAATATTTTAATCGGAATGGCTAAAGAAGAAACTCAAGAAAGCTATGTTTATAGCTGAGTTTTCTAATAAAATCCACGTATTAAACAGCTGTGTAAAAGCAGCTGTTTTCTTTTTGTGATTTTTAGGATTTGGTCCTTAACGGCTGTCTCATGGTTATTGGTGATTGAATATATTTAACCCGAGTTTACAGGTCAGGAGGTGTCCCCCTCCTTCATGGATCCTTTATTTCTATGATATAAAATAACGGTGAGCAGGATAATGAAGGCTGCTATCCAGATGGCTATGTTCCCCATATGAATACTGGAATAGGTCCCGAGTAATGCGCCCAAAATAAAGCAGAGTATAATGGCGGAAAACCCTTTAAATTTTCTCTTTGATTCTGAATCATGATCTATAAAGGCACCGTAAAAAGCTGAAGAGGCAGTTCGCAGATTTCCAGTTGTGATGGTTGAATTGTAGCTCCAATTTTCCAATTTGTTAAAGGTAGCGATTTGTAGTGAGGATACGAAGGCAATGCTCATAGTGACAATCATATTCGGTACGCTTCCTGGTAAGCAACCGACGATAAATAAAATGATACACTCCAGTATTAAAACAGCTCGTCTATGCATATCGTGTTTGTCTTTGATGTATTCGGCTGTTAAAACGCCGGCAATAAAAGCTAAAAAAGGCGGCACATTCTGAATGGCTGCACCGTATTTTGTGCTAGCTGCTCTCACCGCAAATAAAACGGTATTTCCTGTTTGTGCAGTCGCAAAAACTCCATCTCTTGTAACGTATGTATAAGCATCTAAAAATCCACCTACTAAGGCCAAAATCATTCCCATGATTAAGGAATTAGCTGATAATGAAAGAAATTTTCTTATTCTGTGTTCCATATCTATCTCCTTACTACCAGCCCATTTTTAGCCTAAAGGAAGCGAAGGTGGCTTTATAAAATGGTTCCACATATCTACTAAGATTATTCCAAAAATCTTGAATGCCATAATCCGAAAAATAGATACATGAGGAAGAGGATAAGCTTTTTTCAATACAGATGGTGGAGGAGCTAATTGTTGCTAGTATTGTAAATGATTCAGCATGTACTATTGACCGTTTATCTCGAGGAAGAGAGGAGATGGAATAGAGGGAGTTAACCTATCATTATAAAAAAAAGAATGAAGAACCTCCTTTAGTAACTAGAGGTTCTTCATTCTTTTTATGCCTTCATTTTTTTTACATTCATTTCTTTTAGGGAAACTACTTTTGTTTTCTTAATATATTTATATCCAAACCACAAAATTAGAAATAGTGGAAGACTAATATAGGATACTAATATACCGTACCAATCTATAGGTCCGCCAAATAGTGCATCTGTATTCTGGCCAAGTATAATCAGGATACATAGTGTAGCAGCAGCTAGCGGAGCGAACGGGAACCAACTTGCTCTATAAGGCAGATCATTTACATCATTTCCTTGAGCCACATATGCTCTGCGAAAACGATAGTGACTAATGGCTATACCAAGCCAGGCAATAAACCCAGATAAACCGGCTGCATTAATGAGCCAGACATAAACCACACCGTCTCCAAAAAATGAACTTAAAAATGCCAGACAGCCAACCAGGCCAGTAGCAATTAAGGCATTGACCGGTACACCTTTTTTGCTCAATTTTCCTAGGAATTTTGGAGCATGTCCTCTTTCTGCTAAGTTCCATAGCATTCGGGCTGCTGCATACATTCCTGAATTACCTGCTGAAAGAATGGCAGTCAGGATAATTGCGTTCATAACTGATGCGGCAAAGGCAATACCAGCGCGCTCAAATAGAAGAGTGAAAGGGCTTTTTACGACACTGTCGGTAGCAGCAAGGTCTGGAGTTGTATAGGGAATAACCAAACCGATGATTAAGATAGAGAGAATAAAGAAAATTAAAATTCTCCAAAAAACTGAATTTACGGCTTTAGGGATGGTTTTTGCTGGATCCTTACTTTCTCCGGCCGTAATTCCAATTAGCTCTGTCCCTTGAAATGAAAAACCAACAACCATAAAGACTCCTAATATAGCCATTATTCCTCCATTAAAAGGTGCATCATCAACTGTGAAATTCTTGAATCCAATGGCTTCTCCGCCCATAATTCCAAATATCATCAAGAGACCTGTTCCGATAAAAACAATAATGGCAATTACTTTTATTAATGAGAACCAATATTCTGACTCTCCGAAGCTTTTAACAGAGAGAGCGTTTAGTAGAAAAATAATGAGAAGAAATAATCCGCTCCATAATGCTGAAGGGCTATCAGGAAACCAAAACTTCATTATTAACACAATCGCTGATAGCTCTGCTGCAATTGTGACAGCCCAACTATACCAGTAATTCCAGCCAAGTGCGAAGCCAAAGGCAGGATCAACGAACTTTTCACCATAGATACTGAATGATCCCGCAACGGGCATATGTGCGGCCATCTCTCCCAGACTTGTCATTAAAAAATAAACCATTATACCAACAATTGCGAAGGCGACAAGGGCACCGCCAGGACCGGCAGCATGAACTGTATTTCCACTAGCCAGGAATAAACCTGTACCGATCGTTCCGCCGAGAGAAATCATTGTTAAATGCCTGGTTTTTAAATCTCTTTTTAATTTTCTTTTCTTTTTACGTTTATATATAGGTGATGTTTCTTTAATGGCAGGTTCCATTATTATGCCTCTTTTCTTCTGTCATTTATTGATTAGTAGTCTTATATACCAATTTAGCAAGCAAGCTTAAACATTTTTGTTAACAATCAGATTTTTTAGAAAAAACAGTAATTTATGATTTGAGAATAATTTGAGTAGCGTAGGCAATGAGAAAAGAGCCTCTCTTTTTTTTACATAGAGAGGCTCTTTTCTATACCAAAAGAATGATTATTTATTTGCAAGATTCGAGGTTTAGTGTTCCATCAATAATTTTATAAACTTTATCACAATAATCTATCAGTCTTGTATCATGTGTAACTACAATGGTTGTTTTACCATGATTGGTAGTTGCATTTTTCAACATTTCCATTACCTCAAAGGCCCGGTCTGAATCAAGGGAGGCGGTTGGTTCATCAGCAAGAATGATACTGGGATCTGTATATAATGCTTTTGCTAACGCCACACGTTGGCGCTCACCACCCGATAAATCTGCTGGGAAACTGGTAAGCAAATCTTCAATACCAAGTGCTCTGTAAAGGCTTTGAATTTGAGTATTGTCCATATTATCCTTCTTCACTTTATCCAGTAACTGCATTTGCTGATCAACTGTAAGAAAGGGTACAAGGTTAGAGGCTTGCAAAACAAAGCCTATTTCTTTTAAACGAATGGATGCTCGCTCTTTTTCCTTTAGGTTAGTCAGATTTTTGTCATTTACAATCACTTCACCGTTGCTGGGTGCTTGAAGACCGCCCGCAATCGTTAGAAAAGTACTTTTTCCAGAACCGGAAGGACCGATAACGGCAATTAATTCCCCTGAATCTGCCGAAAAGTTAGTAGTTTTTAATGCTTCGATTTCTGTACGGCCGGACATGAAAACTTTGTTGACCTCTTTTAATTCAAGTAATGCCATTATGTTAACCTCCTATCGCGTCTAAAGGATCGATTTTGACAATAGTCTGTACAGAGAATAGCGCTCCAAGTATAGATACAATAACCAGGACAGCAGCGTATATCAGCATATCGATATAGTTAAAGGCAACAGGAACGGCTGCTGGTAGGAAATATCCAGTTATAATAGTCAGGATGAACCCAACAATAACTCCTGCTAAAGATAGGATAAATGTTTGGGCAATCACTGATATTGACAAATAGCTGTTGGAAATTCCCTGAGCCTTCATAACTCCAAAAATACTGATTTTTTGAATCGTTAATACATAAAGGAATATCGCCAGGATGACGGCAGATATGATAAATAGAAAATAGATCATAAAGGTTAATGTCAAGTTTTGTTCGGAATATCCGGGCATATTTTCAATGAATGTTTGTGTTGAAACAACACTAAGTGAATCGTCGACAGCAACGCTTTCTAAGTTATCCGTACGAATGACAAAACCATTAATTTTATCATCTTTTTGTTCTGCTGCTTCACCAAAACGAACTTCCTGTATTGTTTCAAGTGATCCATACAAAACTGGAGCAGCATTAAATTTTGCATCCTCAGTGAATCCGGTAATCGTAAGAGTGGTGTCAGTAGAAGAAAGGCTCAATTCATCGTCAATTTTAAACCCTTCATCTTTGAGAGAATCATCGGCTATCACTTCGCCCGTTTTACTAAAAGCCTTGCCTTCACTTACATCAGGCATAATAAATTCATCTTCATTGATACCGAAAAGAGAGACATTTGCTTTTATATCATCAGTTTTTGCGATGGAGTTTAATTGAGACAAAATAGCGTATTCATCTGTACCGTCCCCCTCAAAATCGCCAATTGCCATAGTTGATTGTGGGAGATTTATATCTGATTCATCCGTCAAAATGACTCCATCTGCCTCCCATTTATCAACAGCTTCTTTATTTAGGTTTTCAAGCCCATTAGCTAACCCGGATAAAAAGAATACTAGGTAGGAAACGAGTGTTAAAACACCGACAATCAATAAAAAGCGAAGCTTATTATTCTTTATTTCATTCCAGGCTAAAAACATGTATCCCCATCCTCACGTTATTTGTATTTAAAATATAATTAATATATAGATAATGTATAGGAAAAATATAATAATAGCAAATAATTGAATTGTAGGTAACTTTAATTATTAAAAGAAAAATGCCCCAACAGGAATTGGGGCATGGAGTAAGTATTTAATTTTGAAAATCAATAATCTGATTCATGATTTTCAGCCAGTCTTTGTCAGACGGAGATACATCCCAGCGAGGCTCCTGTTTTTTGCTTTCTTTAATTCCTAAACCGCCGATGATGAATTTTAACTTTGGATTTTGCTTATAAAGAATATCTATATATTTTTGAGCATTCTGCTCGTGTTCATAACTGGATATAGAAATGGCCACTATCTCAATATCTTTTTCCTTAATCAACTCATCCAACCCATCAAGAGGTGTATCGGCACCTATATAATAGACTGGATAATGCTGCTCTTTTAAAAAGAGAGTAAAGAGGATTAATCCAAGTTGATGATGCTCCCCTTCCGGACAAATGGCGATTACTTTGGGTAGAACTGGGGATGAATGAAAAATCGTAAAAAAGTTAATGGCGCGCTGAAGCACAATATTACTGATCATATGCTCCTTAATAACAGACAACTCTCCCTTTTCCCATGCATCTCCAACCTTATACATAAGGGGAACGACAATTGAATAAAAGACAGTTTTATAATGAAATTGAGAAAAATATAAATCAAAGAGCTGATTGCATCTCTCAGAATCAAAATGTAGTGTAGCATCAAATAATTCATTAATTTGTGCCTCAAATGAATGATTAATCGTATTGTCGATTAATTTTTCCTTTTCAATTTCTCCTTTGTGGATTTTCAGAAGCTGGACTGCCTGGCTGACGCTCATCTTATGATCCTGAACCTGTTTTTTGAGCCATTTTAAATCATTTACATTTTCTTCTGTATATACTCTATGACCCGATTCAGTACGTTTCGGAGTAATAGCATGATAACGGGTTTCCCATGATCGAATAGTAACAGTTGGCATATCTAACAATTTAGAAACAGCATTAATCTTATACATAAAATAACCTTTCTTTTACAAGTACTATAATTTCTCTATATTCTAACTGTATATTAAATTTATAAAAGAATGCAATTCCTGGGTTGCTATTTAGTTTTGGATTTTGTTAGGTCTAGTAAAAAAGAGTTACTTTAGCAGGTTAGTTTTTTTTATTATGGGAGAGGTATGGATTGAGGTCACTCAATATTACAATAGTGGTAATGTTGAAATTAATAGAAAACAATACAAAAATAGATTCCTTTATAACATTTAACATAGTCTCTAAACATTTTTTATTGAACTACCAATAATATATGTACTCTAAAATAGAAAATTTTAATTTATAGATGAATATTAGGCAATCTTACAAAAAGGCTTCTGATACATAAAAGAGAACCCAGTCAAGAGACTGGGTTCTTTAGTTTTAATTTTATGGTAGTCTAGTGTCTTGATCCTTTAGGCGATTTTGTTGATCTGGTTTACGTCCTTTATCAATTGCGTTTTCTGGCTTCTTCTGACTATTTTGAAGTTTTCCTTCGAAATCACGTAATCCTTCAGTATTACTTTTGTCTGTAATATTGTCGCCTCCTAATGTGTTGGTTAATTTTCTATTCCCATATTATTGAGCTGAAAACATCTTAATCCTGCTAGCGTATTTAATATTTTACCGATTATCCCTATAGATTTAAGCGAATTTAGAGGATACCGGTTAGCAGATTTTAAAATAAAAAAATATATGTACATATTTTCCAGTAGGGGTTAAACTATATTCAGAATATTTTAATCTTTCAATCAAATCATCGTTTCATATCTTTATCTATAAGAAAAATAGGGGGCATGTGTAATGAAAAAGAAGAAACTAGCCGGTATTATTCTTTCATTATCATTAGGTATGGGTGTTTTGGCTGGCTGCGGTGGAGAGAAATCAGGCAGCGGAGAAAAAGGAGATACAATTAAAATTGGAGCGAACCTTGAGTTAACTGGCGGTGGGGCATCCTATGGTCAATCCATCGTGGAAGGGATGGATCTGGCACTTGAAGAGATAAACAAAGAAGGTGTCGGTGGCAAAAAACTGAAGATAGTGAAATATGATAACAAGTCAGATGCAGCAGAAGCAACGACCGGAGCAATCAAGCTTGCCAGCCAGGATAAGGTGGATGTCATGATTGGTGCAGCGACAAGTACTAATACATTGGCGCAGGTCCAGGTTGCCAATGATAATAAAGTTCCATTAATTACACCGACAGGGACGAACGAAACTATTACTTCAAAAGATGGCAAGGTTAATGAATATGTCTTTAGAACATGTTTTATTGATCCGTTCCAGGGAACAGTTGCAGCGAATTTTGCTCAGCAGGAATTAGATGCAAAAACAGCCGCTATTTATATTGATAGCTCCAGTGACTATTCCAAGGGGTTGGCTGCAGCATTTAAAGAGGCGTTTACAAAAGCGGGCGGTCAAATTGTAGCGGAAGAAGCATTCCTGCAAAAAGACACAGATTTTCAATCTACGTTAACCAGAATCAAAAAAGCGAATCCGGACTTTGTTTTTGTTCCGGCATTCTATGAAGAAGTTGGCTTAATTTTAAAACAGGCACGTGAGTCAGGAATCGATGTTCCGGTTATGGGAGGAGATGGTTGGGATTCTCCTAAGTTACTAGATATTGCCGGGAAAGAAGCGCTAAATAATACCTTTATTACGAACCATTATTCTGCTGGAGATCCGGACAAAAAAATCCAGGATTTTGTATCGGCATTTAAAAAGAAATATAAAGATAAATCACCGGACGCCTTTGCTGCGCTTGGTTATGACACAGCCTACTTCATTGCAGATTCGATAAAACGCGCTGGAGATGACGCGACGCCGGAAAAAATAAAAGATGCACTTGCTGAAACAAAAGATTTACAACTTGTATCGGGGAACTTAACGATGGACAAAAATCATAATCCAGTTAAATCTGCGGCCATTTTAAAATATGAAAATGGTGAGCAAGTTTTTGAAACAAAGGTAAATCCATAAGAAAGAGGAATAGGAAGCTTTGTTAAAAAGCTTCCTATTTTTGAAATAATGACCGAGGGGAGTCTAAGGTTATGGAATTTATTCAGCAACTTGTAAATGGGATATCACTTGGCAGTATTTACGCGTTAATAGCGCTCGGTTATACGATGGTGTATGGAATTGTAAAATTGATTAATTTTGCACATGGCGATGTATTTATGGTTGGAGCTTTCATCGGCTTTTATGCAATTACGTTTATGGAATTATCTTTTTTTCCCGCACTGCTTCTTGCCATGGTTGCCTGTGCTATCTTTGGAGTTTTGATTGAACGGATTGCGTACAAGCCTCTGCGTAATGCGACTCGTATTGCGGCACTCATTACAGCCATTGGGGTTTCCTTATTAATCGAAAACGGGATGATCCAAATCAGGGGAGCGCAGCCTGAAGCATATCCAAATAATGTTCTGCCAACAGATTCAATAGATATTTTTGGAGTTACGATAAAAAGTCAATCACTGATGATTTTGGGTGTTTCACTCTTTCTGATGATCGTCCTGCAATTTGTTGTTCATAAAACCAAAATTGGCCGGGCGATGCGTGCAGTTTCATTTGATGCAGATGCTGCTAAATTAATGGGAATCAGCGTAAACAATACAATTTCTGCTACGTTCGCAATCGGATCAGCACTTGCCGGAGCAGCGGGTGTTATATTTGGGACCTACTATACAAAAATAGAGCCATTAATGGGAGTAATGCCGGGACTTAAGGCTTTCGTCGCCGCGGTCCTTGGAGGAATTGGCATTATTCCGGGTGCCATGGTAGGCGGTCTGTTGCTTGGTGTAGTAGAGGGGTTGGTAAGTGCCGCCGGTTTATCTTTATGGAGGGATGCAGCTGCATTTGTTGTCCTCATCTTGATATTGATTTTTATGCCGCAGGGCTTGTTCGGAAAAAACAGAAGAGAAAAAGTGTAAGGGAGACATGGCGATGGCAATTCTTAAGAAGGTTAAAGGTTTTTGGCTCTCTATTTTACTCTCATTCGTCTTGTTTATCGTGATACAGGTTCTCATTACAGGCGGATATTTAAATGCTTTTAATACTAATCTAATTGTGACAATTGGAATTAATATTATTTTGGCAGTTAGTTTGCATCTAATTATTGGTATCACAGGCCAGTTCTCGATTGGACATGCTGGCTTTCTGGCAATTGGGGCATATGCTTCTGCTGTCATGTCTATGATGCTAGAGGTCTCATTCTTATATGCTTTATTAATGGGAGGGATTGCAGCGGCCTTGGTAGGCATGCTTATTGGGATCCCAAGCTTGCGTTTAAAGGGAGATTATTTGGCAATTGCCACTCTTGGATTCGGAGAAATAGTCCGTATTATTTTCCTTAATATGGATTCAGTTGGTGGAGCAAGAGGAATGATGGTCACGCAAATGACAACCTGGCCTTGGGTTTTTGGCTGCTTACTAGTGACTATTATAGTAATTCGGAATTTCACTAATTCTACTCATGGTCGCGCTTGTATATCTGTGAGGGAAGATGAAACAGCAGCCGATTCCATGGGCATTAACACAACCTATTATAAAGTGGCTGCCTTTGTCATTGGATCCTTTTTTGCCGGCATTGCCGGTGGTTTATATGCTCATAACTTTTATATTATTAATCCGTCAACCTTTGGTTTCCTTAGATCGTTTGATATTTTAATATTCGTCGTGCTTGGGGGATTGGGCAGTATGTCAGGTTCTGTGATTGCAGCAATTCTCTTAACATTAATTTCTTCCTTCCTATCAGATTATTCTGATACGCGGATGATTCTTTACAGTATTATCTTAATCGTGACAATGCTGTACAGACCGCAGGGATTGATGGGTACAAAGGAAATCACCTCATTTTTCAAAAGGAAGACAAAAGGAGGCATGAAGGATGCAAACCGACAAACCACTGCTTAAGGTTGACCAAATTGGAATTCATTTCGGAGGGTTAAAGGCTGTAGCAGATGTATCTATGGAGCTGTATCCGGGTGAACTATGCGGCTTAATAGGACCGAATGGAGCAGGGAAAACCACCTTTTTCAACCTTTTAACAGGTGTGTACGTACCATCAGAGGGAACCATTCATTTAAATGATGATAAGTTAAACAAATTACCGCCTTATAAAATTACTAGAAAAGGAATTAGCAGGACATTCCAAAATATTCGCTTGTTTGGAGATTTGTCTGTCATTGATAATGTTAAAGTTGCTTATCATTCGCAGGCTAAACATTCTATGTTCAGTTCAATTATACGAATGCCTAATCATTTTTCGGGAGAATTGGAAATGGACCAAAAAGCTGTGGATTTCCTGAAGATCTTTAATCTGGATTCTTATCGGGATGAAAAAGCCAAGAATCTTCCGTATGGAATGCAACGCAGACTTGAAATAGCCAGAGCCCTAGCAACGGGTCCGCGGTTACTGCTGCTGGATGAACCGGCAGCGGGTATGAATCCGAAGGAAACAAGTCAGCTGATGGAGTTAATCAGCTTAATACGTGAAAAATTTGATTTAACCGTACTTCTGATTGAGCATGATATGCAGCTTGTGATGGGAGTATGTGAACGTATTTATGTACTTGATCATGGACAATTAATCGCACACGGAACACCGGATGAAGTCCGCAATAATCCCAAGGTTATAGAGGCTTATCTTGGCGAGGAGGTTTCCTGATGCTAAAGGTTGAAGATATTAATGTTTACTATGGAAATATTCAGGCATTAAAAGGCGTCTCTTTTCATATTGATGAAGGGGAAATTGTTACCTTAATCGGTGCAAATGGGGCTGGAAAAAGTACATTGCTTAAAACTGTTTCAGGTTTACTTAAACCGAAGCAGGGGCAAATCATGTATCAGGGTAAATCCATAGCTGGAAAAGCAGCTCAAATGATTGTAAAGCAGGGAATCTCACATGTACCAGAAGGACGGCGGGTTTTTGCCAATATGACAGTGGAAGAAAATTTACAGCTTGGTGCTTATTTACGTAAGGATCGAGCTGGGATTAAAGAGGATATGGAGAAGGTATTTGATCTTTTCCCCAGGATGAACGAACGTCTTAAACAGCCGGCAGGAACTTTGTCAGGTGGGGAACAACAAATGCTCGCAATGGGAAGGGCATTAATGGCTAAACCAAAATTGCTCTTACTCGATGAACCTTCCATGGGATTGGCTCCACTACTGGTTAAAACAATTTTTCGCATAATTGAAGAAATAAATAATGCTGGAACAACTATTCTTTTGGTTGAACAAAATGCTAATTTGGCTTTATCGATTGCCAACCGTGCCTATGTAGTGGAGACCGGCAAAATCGTCCTCTCGGGTTCGGCAGATGAGTTAACCTCAAGTGAAAAAGTAAAGATGGCCTATCTTGGCGGACATTAAATGTGAATCACTCCTCTGTAAACTTTTACAGGGGAGTTTTAATTTTGTATGGGTTACAGAAACGTTTGCGGTTAACTGGTAATCATGAACGGATGTGGTAATGTTGACTGTATCTAAGACTACATAGGTTTAATGAAGAAAATGATGATTATCTTCGTCATCAACGGATACTTCACTGTACATGCTGTCGATCGGGTTACCCATTAAGCAATTGAGTCAGCCTGCATCCTAATAATTAATCAGATAATTGTAAAAAAATACACATCTATTCCACATTGTGAACAGGAATGTAATTTGTTATATTAGAATAACAATTAGATAGTACCTTATCATTCCGATGGGGTAGAGGCGCAGGATTCAAGAGTAAGCTATGTGAGGATGACAACAGAGAGCATAGCCGAAAGGGGAAACTGCCGAAGCAAGTTGATTAGTCAAAAATGAATTTGCTGGGGTTGTTTTAAATAAAAGCAACACTGTCATTATAAGAGGTTCTTATAATGAGGAGCTACAGGTCGTGATGGAGAAAGAAAAGCTGATACAGGGCTGCGGTAGATATTTCTCTATTGCAGCCCTTCTTTATTTTCTTTTGCATAAAAGGTAAGAGCGCAAGGGTCAGCACTCACGACGAGTTCCCCTTATTTATTTGGAGGAGGAAAAAAGGAATGGAGTCGACAGTTTATACGCTTATTCCCCCACTATTGGCAATTCTAATGGTGGCTATAACAAGGAAGGTTTTGCTTTCACTTGGTGTGGGGATTGTAGCATCAGCTTTTATGCTTACTGATTTTAATATTGGTGAGACATGTATCCTTATATGGGAAGCAGTAAAGGGAATCTTCATATCAGATGGATCACTCAATGTATCAAATATATATATTATTTTATTTTTGCTCATCCTGGGCATTATTACGGCTTTTATTTCAATTTCCGGTGGGAGCCGTGCTTTTGGTGAATGGGCGATGAAGCATGTTAAAACAAGAGTTGGAGCTCAGCTGGTAGCTGCATTACTTGGGATACTCATCTTCATTGATGATTATTTCAATGCTTTGGCGGTTGGCCAGGTAGCACGTCCGATTACAGATAGACATCAAATACCGAGAGCTAAGCTCGCCTATTTGATTGACTCTACCTCAGCGCCTATCTGTGTAATTATGCCAGTATCCAGTTGGGGGGCCTATATTATTGCACTGATAGGAGGAATTTTTATCACTCATGAGGTGACAGAATACAGTTCCATATCAGCGTTCATTCAAATGATTCCAATGAATTTTTATGCGATTGCAGCGTTGGCGATGGTATTCATTGTGATTTATCGAAATTGGAATATTGGTTCGATGAAAGTACATGAGGATAGAGCGGTAAAAGAAGGTATTCTTTATAATCCGTCCAAAACAGTTCCAGGTGAATTAAAGGAAGATTTACCGAGAAGTACAACAGGCAGGGTAGGAGATTTGGTAATCCCTATTGTAACTCTTATTGTAGGCACAGTGGCTGCGATGCTTTGGACAGGTTATCAAGCAGTTGCTGGACATGCGACACTTCTCACCATTTTTGAAAATACTGATGTTACTAAATCATTAGTTTTGGGTGGTACAATTGGAATTATAGTAACAATCATTATGTTTTTACGACAAGTCTTTGTTTTGCATGGAATATCTGTAAAGGTATTCACAGTAGGAGTAAAACACGGAATCGGCTCCATGCTGCCAGCAGTTTATATTTTATTATTTGCCTGGGCACTCGTTGATTTAATCGGCAGACTTGGAACTGGCCAGTATTTGGCTGGACTAGTACAGGATTTAAACTTAAATGTATCCTTTCTTCCATTACTTTTATTTTTAATAGCTGGATTGATGACATTTGCTACGGGTACATCATGGGGATCATTTGGTATCCTGCTTCCGATTGCTGGAGAAATTACAGCAGCAACAGATATTTCGATGATATTGCCGGCGATGGCGGCTGTATTGGCAGGTGCGGTATTTGGTGACCATTGCTCACCAATTTCCGATACAACCATTCTTTCTTCTACTGGTGCCTGTGCGAATCATATTGATCATGTGATGACTCAAATTCCATATGCTTTAATCTGTGCGGGTATTGCGATGGCAGGGTATATTGTTCTTGGATTTACAGGAAGTACACCTATGGGATTGATAACGATCATGATTTTGCTGGTATCTTTTATATGGCTATCTAAGCCTAAAAAGAAAGATAAATTAGAAAACAGTATGATTCATTAATAGATAGGATGGCTGGATACCGGTCATCCTTTTCTTGTTGACTGTGAAAATAATAATTTGATATTTGATACATAAAAGTAGACCATGATTGATGTCTACTTAAAATGTTACTTCTCCTGTTATAATCCCTATAAAAATAATAGCAATAAAAAAGGCTAATATGGAAAGTGCAAGTTTATTAAATAAAGGGATAGATTTTAGACGTTTTTTTAACTTATCAGAAAGATGGAAAGTGGGAATTAGTATAGAAATTCCAATTATAATGGCTAGTAAATCGGTGTAAGTAAATGGCTTACCAATATAACTGTCTAAATAAAAATTAGTCAGGATAAACACGCTAATTAGTATACACTGTATACCTAAATATTTAATAAGGTTCATTTTTATACTCTCTTCTTGGTAAAAATTAGCTAAGATAAAAGATTAAATAAAGCTCTTAAGATAATTGTGGGTTTAGAATTGATTTATTTTATCCGCACAAATTTCCCAATAGTAGTGATGATTATTCCGCATATCAAGGCAACGGCGATGAATGTAATTAGAAAAAACAAAGGAGAACCAGCTGTTCCAAAAGCCACTTCACTTTGGATTATTTCTATATTTTCCCATTCATTAGTGATATCGGGTTTATAAGTCTTTGTAGTTATATAGCCTACGATTAGGGATCCACCAATATAGATTATATGAATCACAAATGAAACAACCAATGATTGAATAATAGTTTTCATTTAAACACCCCCTTAACCACCTTTTATTTCCATTATAATCCATGTAGGTTATTTCAGTAAATAGTACATGTATCAAGTCTGGATGGAGTCTGAAAAACCCAATTGAAGTGTTTAATACATGAATAAAACGGATAAATATTATTATATTTATATAATAATTTAAAATTCAGAGAGTTATATAACTTTTAGGATAAATTTTATCAGGAGTGTGAGGAATCGTGAGAAGCAGTATTCCATTTAGGTCATTGGTATCTATTATCATGCCAAGCTATAATTCGAAGGTTTTTATCCGTCAAACTATAGAGTCAGTTAAAAAGCAAAGCTATGAAAACTGGGAATTAATTATTGTTGATGATGCTTCGACTGACAATAGCAGGGATATAATAAAAGAGTATCTACTGGATGATTCCAGAATTAAATTAATTACCCTGCAGGAGAATGTCGGTCCGGGCGAAGCCAGAAACATTGCTATTCAGGCAGCTAAAGGACATTATATTGCCTTTCTAAATAGCAAAGATTTATGGGCACCGAATAAATTGGAAAAGCAGCTTGAATTCATGGAAGCGCATAACTTAGCATTTAGTTACACTGATTATCAATTTATTGATGAAGAAAACCAAGCATATGAACCTGTTATTGAGATGCCGGTTCACCTTACATATCAAGACCTGTTAAGAGATACCACAGCGATTGGCTGCTCAACTGTCATGATCGATAAATATAAGGTTGGCAAAATTCAATTAGTACATAACCGAGATATTCCTGAAGACTTTGCCCTTTGGCTTTCTATATTGAAAAGAGGATTTAAAGCGAAGAGGCTAAAAAATGTCTATGTTTATCTTAGAAAAAGTAATGATGTTTTGGAAAATAACAATTACCAAACGGCATCAAGAATCTGGTCGTTATATCGTCAAGTAGAGAAATTAGGTGTTTTTGAATCAGCTTTCTGTTTCGTGAATTATGCAAAACACGAGGCGAAAAGAAATCGAAGCTTAAAAGAATAAGCAAATTGGCGCCCAACTAAATGAGGGTGCCACTTTTTACGTAAATAAAAAAAACGCGATTTTTGTCGAAAAAAGGTTGAATTCAAGTGAACTTTCTGCTAGTATAATATTTATCTTCTTTGCGGGTGTAGTTTAGTGGTAAAACCTCAGCCTTCCAAGCTGATGATGAGGGTTCGATTCCCTTCACCCGCTCTTGAATTGTTAACAACGCAGTGTTTCGTAACTTAGGAGTACGAAGCATTGCGTTTTTTATATTTTAATAGTATTGCATTCTTGGCTCAATAGATGGATGGCAGATTCTCCTCCATGGACTTGAATGAACATCTTGGATATCGCGTGCATGATTTGCTGAGCTTGTTCAATGGTGATTTCTGGATGAAAATAAATGATATGCAGTGCATCTGAAGTTCGGTCATTCACACTTGTGCGTACAGAATCAACATAAGGGCTACCAAAAGGGCCTTCTTGATCAAAAGAACCTATAATACCCTCCAATTTATTTACACGGCCATTTAATCCCTCATAATTATCCTCAGTAACACCAATTCGAAATTCTACATCACCTTTCACGGCGGATAAATCATATATTCCCAATGGACACGTATATTGCAGGGAGAAAAAATTATTGAGAGCAATCGCTGAATTGCCTGACGGCGTGTATGCTTCTTTTTTGACTCGTCTAAGTAAGGATTCTGCTGAGGGGCGGTAACGAGATGGATCACTTCCAGTTTGTTTAAATACTTTCCTCCATGATACAATCCCTTCGTATGCATCCAAGGATTTACTCTCTAGTTCAGTATGTAAATGTTCAATATAGAGCTGAAGGCGTCCTACCAGCATCGGGGGAATGGAATCAGCAACAATTTCGTGATAGCGGATAATACCGAATTTTACATCGCCCGCTTTTTCGAATAGCTGGCGATCTACATGAATTTGCATAAATTTACACCTCCAAAATGATTGGATATAGTTTACCATACATATAAGAGTTATTCATATTCACAGAGAAAGGAGAGGCTAAGATGGATTTTCAAAAACTCAAAGATGAGCTTATCGAATATAGCAAGACAATAGGAATTGATCAAATTGGATTTACATCAGCTGATCCTTTCCAGGTTTTAAAGAAAAGACTGATTGATCAACAGAACCTCAATTTTGCATCGGGTTTTGAAGAGCCAGATTTAGATAAGAGGACTAATCCAAGAAGGCTAATGCCGGAAGCGCAATCTATTATAGCTATTGCTGTAGTTTATCCATCGAAACTCAAGGATGCCCCTAAAAGTAAAGTGGGAGATAGACGGGGCATTTTTAGCCGCTCTTCTTGGGGACTAGATTATCACTATGTAGTGAAAGATCGCCTGAAGAAGCTTGAAGCTTTTATATTAGAGCGCATGCCGGATTCTCACTTATCCTCTATGGTTGATACAGGTGAGCTAGTTGATCGGGCCGTAGCAGAGCGGGCGGGTATAGGCTGGAGCGGCAAAAATTGTTCGATTTTAAATGAAGAATTTGGTTCATATATGTACCTTGGCGAAATGATTACAAGCATTCCATTTCCTCCGGATACTCCAATGGAGGATTTGTGCGGAACCTGTACAAAATGTTTGGATGCCTGTCCTACCGGTGCGCTGGTTCAGGGAGGAAAGATTAATGCAAAGCGATGTATATCCTTCCTGACTCAAACGAAGGATATGATTCCTTATGAATTCAGAGATAAAATGGGCAATAGAGTATATGGATGTGATTCCTGTCAGACATCATGTCCTTATAATCGCCGTATAGATTTTCATAATCACCCTGAATGTGAATCTGATCCCGAGTTGGCAAAACCTCAGCTTGTTTCTCTTTTAAGCTTAAGTAACCGCCAATTTAAAGAGAAGTTTGGCAGTGTCTCAGGTTCTTGGCGTGGGAAGATGCCGATTCAAAGAAATGCTATTATCGCATTGGCACATTTTAAGGATCCAGAAAGTGTTGCTTCAATTAAAGAATTGCTGCAAAAGGATCCTAGGCCTGTTATCAGGGGTACAGCAGCATGGGCGCTTGGAAAAATAGGTTCCCAGGAAGCAATGTCCGTATTAAAGGATTGTTTAAAAGAAGAGACCGATCAGATGGTCGTAGATGAAATAAATAATGCCCTAGAACGCCTTATGTTACCGGAGTAGCTTTTTACTCCGGTTTTTTGTATGTATTTTAGTCATTCATCATACTTTTTAGAGAAGGAGTGGTGAATGGATGAAAGAGCAACTGCAAAAACTGGTCGAGGAGAGAATCCAAAAACTCAAAGAGAATACATCCTCAAATAAGACAGATAATATGGAAAGCTTACTGAAGAAGCAGGCGGGCATGCGAAAACGCAATGGAGAAATAGTGAAAGTCATGGCAAAAGGACATGTGAAAAAAATTAAGGAGCGGGAAGATGTCGTCGATGCGATATATGAGACTCATTGGAAGCTTGTAATGAAGCAAGGAACACAATTTTACATGGAAGAACATGTGGAGCTTCGTAAAGCTTCCTTTAAAGGAACTAAACTCCTAATAGATCAGAAATTAAATGTTAAACCTCAACTAATGGAACAAGACCTCCTGAGGAGTTTAGATCTTACTTCCTCGCGTGCCAAGATTGCCTATAATCGGTTAAAGGCGGTTCAATACGCCGAGAGATGGTGGAATTCCTTTAATCCCACCTACCCACAATTCACTGATGATTGTACGAATTTTATATCTCAATGTTTGTATGCAGGTGGCATACCGATGTGGGGTAAACCTAATCGTTCAAAGGGGTGGTGGATAGAAGAGAAAAGTAATTGGAGCTTTAGCTGGACAGTGGCACATGCTTTTATGCTCATGTTAAAGGCAGCTTCTTGGACGAAGGAAGTAAAGAATCCTTCCCAATTAATGATTGGAGATATTATTTGTTATGATTTTGAAGGGGATGGCAGGTTTAATCATAATACGATTGTGACCGGAAAGGATGAATATGGCTACCCATTGGTGAATGCTCATACAACGAACAGCCGTATGAGATACTGGAATTATGAAGATTCTACTGCCTATACGCCTAACATCCAATATAAATATTTTCATATAATAACGAATTAGGTCTTCCATTTTTGGAAAAAGAGAAATAGTGTTATAATGAAGGCTGCTTATACTAACCAGAGGTGAGGAAAAGTGTCTTTACATATTGTTTTATACCAACCATTAATCCCGGCAAATACGGGGAATATTGCCCGTACATGTGCAGCTACTGATACAACCCTGCATTTAATCCGTCCTTTGGGCTTTTCCACTGACGATAAAGCTTTAAAGCGTGCCGGCCTTGACTATTGGGAGCATGTAACTATTATTTATTACGATTCAATTGAAGAATTTTTTGAAAAGAACAGTGGTGGAGAGTTCTTTTATATCACAAAGTTTGCGAAGAATTATCATAGTGATATCTCATATGAAGATACCGATAAAGATTACTACTTTATCTTCGGCCGAGAAACGACAGGTCTGCCAAAGCATTTATTAGAGGAACATCCTGAAAGAGGATTGCGTTTACCTATGAATGATACTCATGTTCGTTCGCTTAATTTATCGAATACAGCAGCAATTGTTATCTATGAAGCGTTACGCCAACAAAATTATATTCATTTGACATAACTTCTCTTTCTAGAGAAGTTTTTGTTTTATAAAGAGTTAAACAAAATTTTAGATAACACTTCTATAATTTGTTATATTTGTACTACGTTATAAAGGAGCTGAGTCCAGTGAATGAAACGATTAACCTATTAAATAATCACCGATCGATTCGTAAATTTAAAGAGAAACCTCTGTCCAGGGAGCAGGTTGAAACAATTATAAGTGCAGCCCAGTCTGCATCCACATCGAGTTTTGTTCAAGCTTATTCAATCATTGGGGTCAGTGATCAAAATAAAAAGAGACAATTAGCGGAGCTGGCAGGTGGACAATCGTATGTTGAACACAATGGATATTTTCTAATGTTTTGCGCCGATTATCATCGCCATAAGATAGCTGCTGATATGGAAGGTATGAATATGGATCGCAATCTGGAAAGCATGGAAACATTCATGATTGCATTAATTGATACAGCATTGGCTGCACAAAATGCTGCCATTGCAGCTGAGTCTATGGATCTTGGTATTTGTTACATCGGTGGTATACGGAACAATATCGAAAAGGTATCTGAGCTTTTAAAATTGCCAGATCGTGTTATTCCACTCTTTGGAATGGCTATTGGCTATCCAGATCATGAATTTGATCTTAAACCGCGCTTACCACTGAAAGCAGTCTTTCATGAGAATGAATACGAGGACAAGCAAGCAGAACTCGAAGAATACAACGAAATTATCTCTGCTTACTATAATGAGCGTACAAACGGATTGAGAAATGATAAATGGACAGAGCAAGTCGTTGATATGTTAACTAGTAAACAACGTGAATTTATGATGGATTTTGTTAAATCCAAACACTTTGCGCTCAAATAAATAAAAATACAAATACCCCTCACTTTGAGAAAAAAAGTGAGGGGTATTTTGTGTTTTGTTGCTATGGGACGTGGTTATTTTAGTCTTTGTTCCTTAATGCAGTCGTTTCAGCTTTTTAGTTAATCTAGCTTCGGGGCCTAGCTCCTCGAGACATAAGTGTAGCCACTACGGGAGGAAAGAGCATCTCCCTACGTGCCTCCTCTTATGCTTGTCGGAGGCCAACAGGATGTTGGTCACAAAGACGTTGCCACACGATGTGGCGTTCTTAGTCTTTGTTCCTTAATGCCTCAGCTTTTTGGTTTAATTAGTTTTATCATTGTAGCCGCCGGTGAAGATGGCTGCGAGGAATGCTACGGATACGGCAATTATAATGGCAAGTTTCATTGGATGATCCTCCTTGTATGGATGCTTTGGAAAAAGTATACCATATAAGTTAATTTTTTCTCTACTGAGAATATTTTAGAAAATTATAAATTGGGCAATTCATTATGGATTCTTAAGGGGCTTACACATGTTTGGCTAAATACGTGCATACAGTATTAGTAGCAGCTGAATCACAGCTAGGGGAGGATTAATACTGAATGGATATCATTAAAAAAATAGAACAATTTAGAGAAGAAGAGGAAAAGCTGAAGTGGGAAGGGACATTCGGTGATTATTTGCAATTATTAAAGAAAACACCCTTAGTAGCTCAATCAGCTCATTCCAGGGTTTACAACATGATTAAGGATGCAGGTGTAGAAATTGTTGATGGGAAGAAAAAATACAGCTTTTTTAAAGATGAATTATTTGGCCTCGAGGAGTCACTTGAGCGCCTTGTAGAGGAATATTTTCATCCAGCTGCTAAACGATTAGATGTGCGAAAACGTATTTTGCTACTAATGGGACCTGTGAGTGGTGGTAAATCGACCTTAGTAACGCTTTTGAAACGCGGATTAGAACGATATTCACGGACGGATCGGGGAGCGATTTATGCAATAAAGGGTTGCCCGATGCATGAAGATCCATTGCATTTAATACCGGCACATTTACGTAATGATTTCTTTGAGGAGTATGGAATCAGGATTGAAGGTAATCTTTCACCTCTAAATTTGATGAGGTTGGAACAGGAATATGGTGGCCGTATTGAAGATATGCTGGTAGAAAGGATATTCCTCTCAGAAGATAAGCGGATTGGAGTAGGGACATTTAGTCCATCTGATCCGAAATCACAGGACATTGCAGATTTAACTGGAAGCATCGACTTTTCTACGATTGCTACGTATGGGTCAGAGTCCGATCCGCGCGCATATCGATTTGATGGTGAGTTAAACAAAGCGAATCGCGGGATGATGGAATTCCAGGAGATGCTGAAGTGTGATGAAAAATTCCTGTGGCACCTGCTTTCTTTGACTCAGGAGGGTAATTTTAAAGCTGGCCGATTTGCGCTGATTAGTGCCGATGAATTAATTATAGCGCACACGAATGAAACAGAATATCGCTCCTTTATATCCAATAAAAAGAATGAAGCCCTGCATTCCAGGATTATCGTAATGCCAGTCCCTTACAACTTGAAAGTATCCGAGGAAGAAAAAATCTATGAAAAAATGATTCATGACAGTGATGTATCAAATGTTCATATTGCTCCGCATACTTTAAGGGTTGCAGCCATGTTTACTACTCTTAGCAGATTAAAAGATCCAAAAAAAGGTGATATTGATCTTGTTAAGAAAATGAGGCTATATGATGGAGAAAACGTGGAAGGTTTTAATTCTGCAGATGTAGAAGAATTGAAGAAGGAGCATTCGGATGAAGGGATGGGCGGCATCGATCCACGTTATGTCATTAACCGAATATCTTCAACTATTATTAGGAAAGAAACACCTTCCATTAATGCACTGGATGTATTGCGTTCCCTGAAAGAAGGGTTGGATCAGCATGCTTCCATTACAGCCGAGTTGAAAGAACGGTATATGAATTATATCTCACTTGCCCGAAAAGAATATGATGATATTGCGAAGAAGGAAGTACAGAAGGCATTCGTTTATTCCTATGAGGAATCAGCCAAAACGTTGATGAATAATTATTTGGATAATGTGGAGGCATTCTGCAATAAGTCAAAACTTCGTGATGTCCTAACAGGTGAGGAAATCAATCCTGATGAAAAATTAATGCGATCTATTGAAGAACAAATCGGAATTTCCGAGAATGCTAAGAAAGCATTTAGGGAAGAAATCTTAATTCGAATTTCGGCATATGCCCGTAAAGGAAAACGGTTCGATTATAATTCTCATGACCGTTTAAGGGAAGCAATACAGAAGAAGCTGTTCGCTGACTTGAAGGATGTCGTTAAAATTACAACCTCCTCTAAAACTCCAGATGAAAGTCAATTGAAGAAGGTAAACGAGGTAGTTGCCAGATTAATAGATGAACATGGATATAATTCTACCTCAGCAAATGAGCTTCTGCGGTATGTAGGCAGCTTGTTGAATAGATAAGTATTAACAAAGGAGAGCTATCTTACATGTCGAGGTATTCGACTTGTGGATAGTTCTTTTTAGGTTGCTTTCTGAAGATTAATGAGGGTACCTATCTAAATTTAGCTGTTATCGGGGGAGACGGTTGGAAAATGGCTCAGGTTGGTCGGAAATAACGTTAAACGGGTGGAAGATTGTTCAGTCTAAGGATTTTCCATCGTTTTCAATTGGGAAATAATGTTTATTAAACCAAGAGGATGGGAAAAGGTCTTATGAGGTGATAAAAATGAAAAAAGACGCAAAGGCAGATACAATCGCTGAAAGTCTAGCTGAAAATGGCTCAATGGCACCGGATCTTGAAGAAATGAAGAACCTTGGAAAACAGATGGAGCACCTTAGAACAAATAAAGAATTATCGAAAGAATATAATAAGCAGCCTGATCCTGTTCAACATGAGGAAGAAGAGGCAGAAAATAAATAAACATATAGTAGTTTAACAAAACGCTTGGTAAATAGTATCTCCCATTGTATGTTCTGTTTGACAATAAGGGGATCTATAAGCGTTTTTTCTTTTGATTAGATAATTGCCTAATACCAAATCGTTGAATTAGTACATAAAGGTGAAATGAGTCTGGAGACCTGGTCAATTTTTAAAGAAAAATTGCTCTCTGCGTTTAGCTTCTAAAATCTATATTTAGCAATTCTCCACCAAATCGTACATTCCCTTTTATCAAACTCCTCTCAATGGTTTTATCTGAACCTTAATCTCATAATCAATATTACTTTTATTAATACTTATCCTTATCCTAAACTATTTTCAAGTAATAAGGTGGTTATAGATTCTATAATTCAAATGACAAGGGGATAAGCAAAACTTTGTCTTATTTTAAGAATATTTTGGCAATAAATCGTAGTTTACGCATAGGATAGAGTAATCAAACATTAAATTCTAAAAAAGACTATTTAACATCTAGAGTATATGATAAATGTGTTATAGGAGGGGAAAAAACGATGTCGGATAAGAACAATAGCCATCAGTTCGCCATTTCAAAGGAAGATTGGGCCCTCCATCGAAAAGGTTTTGATGATCAGCAAAGACATCAGGAGAAAGTACAGGAAGCGATACGTAATAATCTACCTGATCTTATAACAGAGGAAAGCATTATTATGTCCAACGGAAAGAATGTTGTAAAAATCCCGATACGCTCTCTTGATGAATATAAGATTCGTTATAATTATGATAAAAACAAGCATGTTGGTCAGGGAGATGGAGATTCCCAGGTTGGAGATGTAGTAGCAAGAGATGGAAGTGGACAAAAGGCGCCAGGAAAAGGAGGAGAAGCTGGAGATCAGGCAGGAGAGGATTATGTTGAGTCTGAAGTTTCTTTATTGGAAATAGAGGAAGCCTTATTTGCACAATTGGAATTACCGAACTTAAAAGAAAAGGAACAGGGAGATCATACCATTGAGCATTACGAATTCAATGATATTCGTAAAACAGGTTTAATGGGAAATGTGGATAAGAAGCGAACGATGATTAGTGCATTTAAAAGAAATGCACTGGGTGGCAATCCTGGATTTACACCTATTTATCAGGATGATCTTAAATTTAAAACATGGAATTCAGTTGTGAAGCCAGAATCTAAAGCAGTCGTTTTGGCTATGATGGATACTTCTGGAAGTATGGGACTTTGGGAAAAATATATGGCACGTAGCTTTTTCTTTTGGATGACACGTTTCTTGAGAACGAAATATGAAACAGTTGACATCGAGTTTATTGCTCATCATACAGAAGCAAAGGTGGTAGACGAAGAGGATTTCTTTTCTAAAGGTGAAAGCGGTGGGACGATTTGTTCATCAGCCTATCGGAAAGCATTAGAAATAATTGAACAAAAGTATCCGATGGAACGCTATAATATTTATCCTTTTCATTTTTCAGATGGTGATAACTTAACTTCAGATAATCCTCGTTGCATAAAACTTGTGGAAGAGTTGATGGAAGTATCTAATATGTTTGGGTATGGTGAAGTTAATCAATACAATCGTAATTCCACATTAATGTCCGCATATAAAAATATTAAAGATGAAAAGTTTCAACACTATATATTGAAGCAAAAGGCAGATGTCTTTCATGCTTTGCAGTCATTCTTTAAACCAGAGAGTATGATTCATTAAAGTATGTTTCTCTTTAAGAAGTAAATAATTAAATTGCTTAGTATAAAGACGCTAGGGTATTTATCCTCTAGCGTCTTCTGATTTAACTGGACTTCTTGGTATTACTATTTTTTGTTTTATTATAAATTGCTATTGTCACATAAATAAGGATCAAAATGAGTTGACCGGTCATAGTTTCAACTGTTGGATAAAAACCAATTTGATTGACCACGGGTAATTGGTGAATGACGGTCGTCGGCAATATATTGGTGAGTTGTAATGTATGAATACTTGAACCGATGATCTTAAATGCTAATACATAGATGAAAATGGTGGCTACAAAGAAAAATTTATGTACTTGAATCCGTACACTCATTTTGAATAATATAAAGGCAACAAGAGCCAGAATGACTAATGCAATGATAATACCGAGGGTAAAATCAAACATCGGCATGTTGGGGGCAATACCCACGTAAAAAATAATAGTTTCCGCTCCTTCACGGAAAACAGATAAAAACGATACAGTAGCCATGGCAAACATAGATTGTTTTGAGATGGCTTGTCCCATTTGCTTCGATAAATAAGAGTTCCAGGATGCAACATTAGATTTGTTATGAAGCCATCCCCCGACCCCAATCATCATGGCAGCGGCAATTAGTCCGACATAGCCCTCCAAGATTTCGCGGCTCGTATTAACGGTCAATGAATTAAAGATGAACGATAATGCCACAGCGGCTACTGCAGATACAAGGACCCCTAAAAGAGCACCCATATAAATCCATCGAGCCATGTGCTCCTGATTCGATTTCTTCAGGAATGATACGAGTACCATAATAATAAGAAGTGCTTCCAAACCTTCACGCAATAAGATCAATGCAGAATCCCAAAAAGTATAATCGCTATCTTCCTGCAATAATTGGATTTCTGTTTTGAAATTAGATAATTGGTTAGTGATCGAATCTGCATCTATAGTATCTTTCGTTAATTCACTGACCAGAATTGGTAAATCACTTTCCAAGTTTGTATATAAGGAACTGTTGCGGGTAGAAACCTCCATTTCAATGTTCGGCCAAACAATAATGAATTCTGTCAAAGCATCACTGGCCTCGTCAAACTTTTCCATATCAATAGCCTGCAAGGCATCATCAATATGATTAATTAACGTTTGGAGTGAGTAACTTCCTTCTTCAACAGCAATATCTTCACCTGCCAAAAATTGTTCAATGGACGCTTTAAACGCTGCATATTGACTTGCTGCAAGGGGTAAGTCTGGGTCTTCACTTGCCAATGTGATGCGAATAAAAGCTAACTGTGTTTCAATTTGTCCATACATACCTATACTTTGAGCACGTACAGGCTGTTCATATTGATTCCATTTGCCATTAAGAACATTGTATGCCTGTAGAATCTTTTCATAATCGTCTGTAGCTAATGCTTCTTCAAATTGCCTCATATAAGGTATATACTTCGTTTCAAATTCTTTCCGTTCAGCTTCCTCATCAACTGGATTTTCAAGTTTCTCTAATTGGGAAAGAGCTGTTGATAGCTGCATGATTGCCTTGACTCGTTCTTCTTGTGTAGAAGATTCAAGTACCGCGTTTAGCGCATCATCAACAGCACTTTTTGTTTCCTTCTCTTCGGAAGTCACCGATGCCCAATCGTCTGCAAACTTATTGATAGCTACTTGGGTTTGCTCGTCATTTCCTTGTTTTGCATTAATTAATGCATCACTAATTGATATGTAAAAAGAGCTGTAGGATGTAGCAGCTGAAGCTGGCAAGGCTACAAGCATACAAACTAGAAAACTACAAATTTGTAAAAAGCGCTTCACCTAAAAAACTCCCTTTTTCAACACCAGGGAAGCAGGCAAAAATGGCGCTGCCTCGATGTGTAATATATTCATTTAATTTATCGCTACGGCCTAAACTATTTTGAATGTCTATAAACTGTTGCGGATGTTTTTGGAACGAGATAAATAGCAAGCCAGCATCATAAGCCCCGGTGTTTGGCATAATGCCTGAAGAATAGGAAAAAGAACGGCGGAGAATCTTGTGCTTCGCTAATCGGGCAAGATGGACATGGGATGTTTCCGGAACGATGTAGTTGCCGTTTGTATCTTTCTCCAATTCATTAAAATCGTCAAATTCATCTTTCTTACCGAATGCCGCTCCGCTGTCACGATAGCGGCCAAATGTTGCTTCCTGCTGATGTAAGCTGGTCCGGTCCCATGTTTCCAAATGCATTTGAATGCGACGATAAACCAAATAGGTTCCATTTACCAGCCAATTTTTCGATTCACCGGATTGAATCCATACTGAATCATTATATTCACTGTTTGTGGCAGGATTAACAGTACCATCTTTAAATGCAAATAAGTTGCGTGGTGTGCCACCATCGCGAGGTATGGCATTAAAACCAGCTTGGGACCATTTGATTTTGACCTTTCCATTTGCCGCACGAACTAAATTCCGTACGGCGTGAAAGGCTATTTGAGGATCATCTGCACATGCTTGTATGCAAATATCCCCGCCTTTGTATTCTTCATCTAATTGATCTTTTGGGAAATGTGGCAAATCTATAAATTCTTTCGGTTTTAAGCTGTGAATATTTAGTTTTTTATTTTCAAAGAGAGAGGGACCAACCCCAAACGTTATGGTTAAATTAGAAGCATCGATTCCCATCGCTTCACCAGTATCAGTGGGAGGGATGTGACCGTTAGTGGATGGCTCGACCATCTGCTCCCCATTCATTAGCCGTACGGTAAGGGGTGTCCACAATTTAAATAATTGGCACAATTCCTCACTTGAATCTACTAAAACGTCCAATGCGGCAAAGTATATATGGCTTTGCAAAGGGCTTGTGATGCCGGATTGATGACGTCCATAAAATGCGATTTTGTTTTCTGCAGACTGGTTATCATCAAAGGAGGGCTGCAACTCATAGCCTAAAGCCTTCACCGTGGAAGTCAATCCGCTTGCACCGATAACCATTCCTGTTGCTCCGATGCCGGTCAATTTCAACATCTCGCGTCTTGTCATTTTGTTAGTAGACAACGATTATCACCCTTATTCTAAAATGATTCCCATTTGGCTTAATGGTTCACCCAGTTCATTAACGGCTGTGGCTAATACGTTTGTATCTTCCTTCGTCAATTCATCGTATGATACATAGCCGCCATCCGTCGTTTCGTATTTTGTTAATAAATCATTGAGTTTAGCGAATTTTTCTTCCAGTGTAGCGACTAAGGCTTTATCTTTTTCTTCGATTTTAGCATGTAAAATCTCAAAGATTTTTTCTGCTCCTTCGATATTAGCTTTAAAGTCATAAAGGTCAGTATGTGAGTAAATTTCTTCTTCACCTGTAATTTTTGAGGTGGATACTTCGTTCAATAAATCAACAGCACCAGTGATCATTAAATCGGGTTCTACTTCGACTGTTTGTACTAATGCATGCAATTCCTTTGTATCAGCTAATAATTGATTCGCGACTTCTTCATAACCCTTAGTTGTGTTTTCAATCCATAATGCATACTCAAGTTTATGGTAGCCAGTCCATTCTTCTTCGCCTTTGCCTTCTTCCTGGATATCAGCCAGACGGCCATCAATGCGTGGATCTAAGTCACCGAAGCTTTCCGCAATTGGCTCAGAGCGTTCAAAGAACATGCGCGCTTCAGGATATAATGCTTTCGCCGTTTCGATATCTCCTTCCAGGAACGTAGTAACAAATTTTTCAGTCTCGACTAGAAAAGAATCCATTTGTTCCAAAGCGAATGTTTTATAAGTATCCGTTTCGGTTTTCAAGTCGGCAACAGTTGTTTTAGTCGATGTTGTTTGGTCTGCCGGTGTGGCAGGGGAAGCTGTATCTTCTTCTGTACCGCATCCAGCTAATAGTAGGGAGGCTGATAAAACAGCTGCTGACATCATATTGAATTTTATAGACTTAAATTTCATAATTTGTAACCTTCTCTCTAGAAATTGTTATTGTAGAGATAATAAAATCCTTCTTAGTGTCCTACCCAGCCAATTTTTGAAGTAATGAATAATTGATATACATATTAGATTGATTAGACCGAGTTATTAATAATACTTTTTTTCTATTCAAAAATTAAATGTGATAAATAAGTAGGAGAATAAGGATGATTGTCATTATCTGCTAGTACACAAACTATATGATATTGATAATCATTATCAATTGTCAATTCAAAGTTTAAAAATAGGACTTTATACATGTCATAAAAATATTTTCGACAAACGTCAATAAAAAATATATTAGAAAATTATCGAAATGAGAATCATTATCATTGACAATGATTCTCAGTATTGCTAATATTTAAACCGCAAATGACTGATATATGGTTATTTATGTATTGAGTGATGTACATGTCATCAGGTTGATTAGGAAAGTTAGGGAGTAAGACCGAAGAAGTAAAAGGAGGAAGATATCTAGTTTCAAGAGAAATTTTCTGAAAATACCCAAAATTTTGTGACTTAAGATCTATTTACACGAAAAGAGGAGTTTAAAGATGGGGAAAAAGTTATTCAAAGGATTAACAGCAGCTACAGTGGCGTTCACATTTGCTATGCCGCTTGGGACAGTTTCAGCTAAAACAGTGCAAAAGACCCAAGTTGAGGTGCCTGCTATCGGCACTGCCAACAATGGCCAATTGATAGAATCAGAGGGGAATACAGCAACGAATGTATCTTATGGTGGGAAAGCTAGTGAAGAACAAATAATCGTGAAATATAAAGATGAAAAAAGTTCTGCCAAATCCGTGGAGAAAGTTGAACAATTGGGTGGAGAAGTGGTAGAGACTACGGATGAAATGGCTCTTTATAAAGTGTCAGAAGAAAATGTTGAAACTTCGATCGAAAAGCTAGAAGAAATGGATAATGTGGAATTTGTTGAAAAAAACACAATTTATTCAATTGAGGGTACAGTTAATGATACATACTTTGACAGTCAGTGGAACTTAGAAGCAATCAATGCTCCAAAAGCTTGGGAAGCAGTAGAGAACACAGATAGAGATGACGTAGTAGTGGCTGTCTTGGATACAGGTGTCCAAAGCTCTCATGAAGACTTGGAAGGCCGTGTGTCGGAAGAAGCTGCCACTTTCGTTGATGGATATGAAGAAACATTCGCAGGGGACGATAATGGCCATGGAACCTTTGTTTCCGGAATTGTTGCAGCAAAGGCCAATAATGAGAAGGGGATTGCTGGGGCAGCAGGCAACAACAATGTTAAAATATTACCGGTTAAAGTCATGAGCAAATCAGGTATAGGTGATGCTTATAATATTGTGAGAGGGATCCAGTATGCAATAGAGAAAAAAGTAGACGTCATCAACTTAAGTTTTAGCGGAGAATATAGCGAATCGGTCGATAAAGCTATACAGCAAGCCCATGAAGCGGGAATTGTTGTTGTAGCTGCTTCAGGTAACGGAGGCGGAAATGCAGATGCTTCGTATCCTGCAGCATTACCGAACGTTATTTCAGTTGGTGCCATTGCGGCCAAAGATCAAGTGTATGCGGGTTCTAACTATGGTAGTACGCTGGATCTTGTGGCTCCTGGTGTAAGTGTTTTGAGTACATCGATTTCAGGGGATTTAGGCGATGAAAATGGTTATTACAAAACAGGTACCGGTACTTCTTATGCAGCACCGCATGTAGCAGCGGTAGCAGCACTATATAAATTGAAAAATCCAGAAGCGAATGTAACGGCAGTAGAAGAAGCATTATCAACGACAGCTGTTGATATGAATACGGATGGGTTTGATGAAAAAACTGGCTATGGAAAAGTCGATGCATTAGCTGCTTTATCTGATGATGTAACGATCTCTCCCTTATCCTTTACTTTGCCAAAAGCGAATGGAACTGTTATTGGTAAAACAGCTATTCAAGCAGAATTAAATAATGTCACAGAGGTTGTAACTACAAGGTTTTATATCGATACAACGGATGAAACCAACTTAATTGGCATAGGCGAGAGTAAAGCCTCCACTACTGTTTCTGTAGAATGGGATACAACGCAGGTTGCCGATGGTGTACATACAATCATCGCTGTTACGTACGATGCGAATGGAAATAAGATTACTCAAGCTGAGCGTTCTGTAAAGGTTCTTAACGAAGCGCAATCTGGTTATATGTTCAGTGTGAAAACACCGAATGATACTGTTGCGAAAGGTGCGGCCGTTCAGTTGTACGAAAAAGTGAAAGCGAAGGATGGCGAGTATTCTTATTCATTACTTTGGTCCGGTGCAACAGACTCTGAGGGAGTTGTTCGTGTACCTAGTCATGTCGGTACAGATTTAAAAAAACTTACAGTTGTCGTTCAAGGAAAATTTGATTCCGAAGAAGGCAATGCATGGTTCATGTATTCACGTGAAGTAAACAGCAGCGGCACAGTGGAATTGTCCAGTAATAAAACGCAAGCGGTATCATTGAAAACACTTGGCGCAAATGGTGAAAATGTTGAAGGTGCACAATACTTCATTAAGATGAAAGATGAAGAAGGGTTGGATATTACTGCCGATACGGCAATCAATGAAGAAAATGCAACAAAGTCCCCGGTTGTGTATTTGGATAAAGGAGCATACAGCCTTTACTCTTATTATAAACAAGAAGGAGACACATACTTTTTGACAAACTCTGATGCTTCTATCACGAGTAAAACATCGTCATTGGTCTTTGATAGTCGTGAATCGGGTGAAATCGCTATCGATAATTCAGACGGAAAGCTTGTTAACGCAGTGCTTTACCTGGATAACAAAGATGTGTCTGAAATTTTTGGTACATCTGAAGTATTAACAGGCCAAAGATTTTTCGTAACAGCTGATGAATACGATTATATTATCGATGCGGAAGTCAAGGATCCTAAAGGCGGTGATAATTGGATTTATGTTCTTGCGAATGATGACCAAACCGCTGTTGTTAAAAAAGGCAAAAAAACATCGATTAAAGCTGGTGGATCGCTTGAAATCAGTGAATTCCTTCCAGATCAAGAGTCATTAAAACGTTATTATGTCCAACGCGGATTGACATATATTGAGCGTACAAGCCCGTATACGGCTTATAAATTGGATGGTGCGATTTATACAAAGCAAGTATTCTCTGATGAATACGGAAACATGTTAGTTGGGATGTACCGTGGTTCGGTAGATCCGACAAACGCATTGTATAAGAAGAATGTTGAAACTGGTGAAACGGTCATTATGGATGAGGAAAATACCGTAGCTGCGATAAACTTTGGTGACATATATCCTGAATATCAGGTGAAGAGGGTTTCAGATGGCAAGATCATGCTGAATAGCAATGCGAAAAACCCTACGAATCCAGCTAACCGTAGTTATTATTTCTATTCATTCTGGGTACCAACCAGCTCAACAGTTACAAACGGAAAGTATCAGCTATCATTAGCATTGGATTCAAGCCCGCTTGCACAGGGTGGTTTGAAAAAGGCGATGACCATCGATTTGCAAGATTCTGGTGTCAATTTGACATTAAAAAATGATAAAGATCAAAATGTAGCAACATACGTGACAATCAATCGAGCGGAAAAAGACGAGCATGGCGAATATGAGTGGGTACACGCATTTGGGCGGAATTCAGATTCTTCCACGAAGGCATTGTCGATTCCATCAAATCTTGAATTGAGTGAAGAGGAAAATGGAAATGTTGCAATCATCCGGTATACAACATCGACTGGTGAGTTTGCGTATTTGTTCCGTCAATTTACTGACCTTGAAGAACTTTCTGAACCGATAACCATTCCTGATAATATGCAAAAAGTCTCAATCACAGCAATGGAGGGCAGTGAAAAACTAGATAATGTTTCTACGAAGCTTTGGATGATCAAAAAGCCTGTTGAAGTAAATGGGAAAACAATATATCCAACAGCAAACAACTTGCAAAATTACAAAAAAGATGCAGTTTACTTGGAGCCAGGTTCATTTGTCATTGAAGGCAACTATGTTACCCTGCCAAATGCTGATGGCAAAAAATCAAACTATTATTTCTTAGAAAACGATGTAGAAATCAAAGCTGACGATGAAAATCAAGTTATCTTCAATACGGAAGAATTAGCGGAAATTAAAATCGATGCAAATACTGAAGACTTCAAAGATGTTCGTGGAGCTATATTGTATCCATACAATCAATATAGCTCGGCATTTACAAAAACATTGCGAGTTGGCCATAAATTCTATGTGCCAGCTGATATGGAAATGGACTTGCAGGTACAGCTTGGTTATGGAGATCCAGAATCAACTGATTATATCTGGAATTACTTCTTATATAAAGGTACACAAACATTCAGCGCTGATGAAAAGGTAAACTGGAAGGTAGGCGGCCAATTCAAGGCTTCCATTGCTTTAAAGGATAACAAACTGAAGCAAGGTGAACCTTTATCTGCCGATACATCCATTCAAGATGAATATGGAAATACCATTAGTTCGGTAATTGTGAATAAGACGTCTGATTATAGCATCGCGGAAAATCAGGAGATTGTGTATGAACGTTTGGCGAATGGGCAAATCGTCGAAAAAGTGGGGACAACAGACAGTGGGAAATACCAGATAACTCATAGTGGTGTAACTGAAGCCAGTTCGGAAAGTGTAAAACCATTACTGCGTATATATAATAAAAAAGGTGAAATAGTAGTGGAACAATCCAATCTGGATTTCTATCAATCTGTTGAAGACTTACTATTATCATTGAATGCAGGCAGATATCGAGCTGAATTAGCGATGGCAGCAAGCCCCATGGGACCAATAACATCAAGTGAGAAGGAGGGATTATTTAAGGTTACAAAGAAAAAATATCCTCCAACCACTAAATCAAACGGGAACTGGTCAAGTGAAGATTTAACAGCCACTATGACTAAGAAGAAAAATGGTTTCTCGTTTACTTTTACAGAAGAGCAGTTGAATACAATCAAGGCATCGGATGTGGGAAAGGTAACATTAGTCACAAATACCGGTGTAAAGATTCAGGTTGATACAAGTGAGTTTAAAGAAAAATATGCAAATACTTTAACAATGAGTCTTTCATTGAAAAAAAACCGACTGATCTTTGGAGCTTCTACAAATGGTAAGAGCATTCACTTCTCGAACTATGTATTCATTAGTCTGCCTCAAGAAGAGCTTTCCGCTCCTCTTGAGAAAATAGTCATTTTACGTGAAGGACGAAAAGGAATTGAAGTGGTTCCTCACATTGTGAACGATGAAGGCATCGTGCTAAAAGTAAAACAGGGTGGACAATTCAAAATAAGCACAAACAAAAAACCTTTTCATAATAAACGTTCATAAAGAGTATATTGAAGGAAGCGATTGATCTTAGGTCAGTTTTAACATTTTTGTTTGAAATAAAAGGCTGAATTTCATGTAAAGAGAAGTTTCTTTAAAAAAGAGATGGAGAGTATAGGTTTGATATAATAAAAAAGACTGACGTTATGGCAGATGAAAAATCTCGTGCCTTGCGTCAGTCTTTTTTATAAGTTCATTATTTTATTTCCATCATTGCAACAAGTTTCTTGGATAGTGCTAAAAGAATTAGACCGAAGAAAATTGCTACACCGCCGATAAGGGCGAATACTTCAAAATATCCAAGTGATTGTGTTACAGCAGCTAATTGTCCAGCAATAATGTTAGCGACACCAGAAGAAGCTAACCATACACCCATTAGCAAGGACGCTAATTTAACTGGAGCAATTCTACTTACAAGGGAAAGTCCTACTGGAGATAAGAACAATTCACCCATTGTATGAAGGAAGTATGTTACCACGATGAACATGATACTTGCTTTTTGTTGAATGCTTGCAGCATCATTACCTGTTTTGAAAATTGCAAATAACAATACGATATAACCTAAACCTAGCGTAATCATACCCATTGCCATTTTAGTTGGAACTGGGATGTCACCACGTTTGGAACTTGCAAGTTTAACCCATAATGCAGATACAATTGGTGCCAAGAGTACGATGAATAATGGGTTAAGTGATTGGAACCAGGATACTGGCACTGTCCAACCGAATACTTCACGATCTACAAAGTCTTTTGTATATAGAGTTAACGAACTTCCAGCTTGTTCAAAACCAGCCCAGAAGAAAACAACAAAGCAAGTAATGATAATGATTACCCATGTACGTTGTTTCTCACTGCGTGTTAATGGAGCATTGGATTTTTCTTTAGATTCTTTTGTTGCAGAAACTGCTGGGCGTTTACCAGCATCACCTAAATATTTGTTAGCCAATAAGTTAAATAGTAATTGACCAATGATCATACCAATTGCTGAAATTAAGAAACCATATTTGTAGCCATAGGTCATAACACCGTCAATTGTCTTAGTAAATAAGTCTTCCGAAACAAAACCGATAACTAATGGAGCAAAGAAAGCACCAACATTTATACCCATATAGAAAATTGTATAACCTGCGTCACGGCGAGATTCATTGCCTTCATATAATTGGCCAAGTAATGTGGAAATATTTGGTTTGAAGAAACCATTACCAGCGATTAATAGAGCTAAGCCAATGTATAAGAATGTTTGGCTTTGATGGGCGAACAACGCGATATTACCTAAAGCCATCAAGACCCCACCAATCGTGATGGACAGACGGTGACCTAAATAGCGGTCTGCTAACCATCCACCGACAAGCGGCGTGAAGTAAACAGCACCAGTGTAGAATCCATAGATACTGAGAGCTGTTTTATTATCAATCCCTAATCCGCCACTGACTAATTCAGTAGTTAAATAGAGGATTAAAATGGCACGCATGCCGTAATAACTAAATCTTTCCCACATTTCTGTTAGGAATAAAAGATATAATCCAGGAGGATGCTTTTTCTTGCCAAGCTCCTGAGCTTGAGTGTTAACTGACATCTTTATTTCCTCTCCTTATTTCATTTCGCATAAACATTATTTTAAAAAAATTTTAACTAAATAACAATAGTTTTTTTAACGCTTTAGCGAAGTAAAAAGATTCATAAATATTCAATAATTATTAATTTTTAAATAATGTTTTTACACATAGTAAGCTGAAGATATGAATATGAGAATAACTTTTTTGTATATAAATACATTGGTTTGTAAATCTATATTAACATAAATAACTATACTAAAAAAGTGTTTAATCGGATTCAGGAAAATAAAACTATTGGAAATAAATTTACAAATAAAGTATTATTAGGGAAATGGGTGTGTGATATAAATAATTTGGTGTAATAGGATTACGTTTTCCTATAAAAGGGGAAATATCTAGATAAAATATAATATGGTATTTCAAAGGGGATTGGTGGAGTGTTTAAAACAGAAAACAAATTACATATTTCATCTGAAATAGGCCAACTTAAAAAAGTACTATTACATAGGCCGGGTAAAGAAATTGAGCATGTAATTCCTTCAAATATGGAGAGATTGCTATTTGATGATATTCCCTTCCTTCCCAGGATGCAATTGGAGCATGATCAATTTGCAACTGAGCTGGAAAAACGAAATGTTGAGGTCATCTATTTGGAAAGTTTAGTTAAAGAGTCATTTACTTCTCCAGAAATCAAGTTGCAGTTAATAGATACTTTTTTACGCGAAAGTAAACATCATCTTGTTGGAAGCTATGAAATGGTTAAAGAATACCTTGAATCCTTAACAGATACAGAGTTAGTCAGAAAATTAATGGAGGGTGTATTAAAAAAAGAACTGGATGATCGTAAAAAAGTTCATCTGGATGATTTTCTATCAACCTATTATCCTTTTTATATTGATCCCCTTCCAAATCTGTACTTTACAAGAGACCCTGCAGCAATCATAGGGGATGGAATGACCATTCATAAAATGTCTACAGCGGCCAGGAAAAGGGAATCTCTATTTTGGGAATTTATTATGAAACATCATCCTGATTATCAAAGTCATGATTATAAACACTGGTCCGATCGTTCCGAGCCTTTTGCAATTGAAGGAGGGGACATTCTAGTATTAAGTGATGAGGTTGTGGCCATTGGTGTAAGTGAGCGCACATCAGCACGGGCAATTGAAAGGATGGCCTTTAATCTGCTTAGTAATTCTATGACCTATAAAAAAGTACTAGCTGTTGAGATTCCAAAAAAGCGTGCATTTATGCATTTAGATACAGTGTTTACTATGGTTGATTATGATAAGTTCACTATTCATCCGGAAATTGAAGGGACAAATGGGCAGATGAATATCTTCATTTTGGAGCTGGTAAATGAGTCTGGTATCCAAATATCAAGAAGATATAATTTAGTAGATACCTTGAAGGAAGTATTGAACTTATCGGAACTGGCCTTAATTCCATGTGGTGGGGGAGATGATATCGTTTCACCGAGAGAACAATGGAATGATGGATCCAATACACTGGCAATAGCGCCGGGAGTTGTAATTACGTATGATCGCAATCAAGTAACAAATAAGCTACTTCAAGATTTTGGAGTGGAAGTTATCGAAATCCCAAGTTCAGAGCTGTCACGTGGCAGGGGAGGTCCTCGTTGTATGAGTATGCCCCTTATACGAACCTAACAAAAAAACAGATGTAACGGTTAAAACCGTTACATCTGTTTTTTATTATCCAGTTTCTTAGTTGAGGCTTTCTTCGGCTGTCAGATTCATAGCATCTTTAATCGCCTTATAAGTGTATCCAAGATCTGTGGCTACCGCTTCATAGGTAACATAACCGTTAAGCGTGTTAACCCCCTTAGCTAAGCCAGCATTATCCGTAATAGCTTGGATTGCTCCTTTATTTGCAATCTCAAGGGCATATGGAATAGTTACATTTGTTAAAGCTATCGTAGAGGTTCTTGGTACTGCACCTGGTATATTGGCTACGGCATAATGAATCACGCCATGTTTTGTATATGTTGGACAATCATGTGTGGTAATATGGTCGACTGTTTCAAAAATGCCACCTTGATCGATTGCCACGTCTATAATCACTGAACCAGGAGTCATAGCTTGTACCATTGAATCTGTCACAAGCTTTGGCGCCTTAGCACCTGGTATAAGAACAGCACCAATTACCAAATCAGATTCAGCAACAGCATCAGCAATATTAAATGGATTAGAGATAATGGTAGTCACTTGGTTGCCGAAAATATCATCAAGCTCCCTTAAACGATCAGGGCTTAAATCGATAATGGTAACTTCTGCTCCTAAGCCGATGGCAATTTTGGCAGCATTCGTACCAACTACACCACCGCCAATAATGGTTACTTTTCCTCTTTTAACCCCTGGAACACCGCCTAATAAGATTCCTTTGCCGCCCTCTGGCTTTTCTAAATATTGCGCACCGAGCTGAACAGCCATCCTGCCGGCTACCTCACTCATTGGAGTTAATAAAGGCAATGATTTTCCAGATGAAACTGTTTCATAAGCGATGGAAAAAACCTCAGAATCAACTAATGCTTTTGTTAATTCTGGACAAGCAGCTAAGTGAAGGTAAGTGAATAAAATCAAACCAGGACGAAAATAAGTGTATTCCTCAGGTAGTGGTTCTTTAACTTTCATAATCATGTCTGCTTTTGTCCAAACCTCTGCTGCAGTTGCGTATATAATAGCGCCTGCAGATTCATAATCTGAATCTGTAAAGCCACTGCCCATTCCAGCTGAGGATTCAATCATGACTTTATGTCCGGCAGATACCAAAGTCAAAACGCCTGCTGGAGTTATGGCAACACGATTTTCGTTGTTTTTAATTTCTTTTGGGATTCCTATCAGCATGTTTTATCCTCCAGTCTTATCTAATGTACAATTATTATAATCCGTATTTTATCTGAATAGTATGTTAAAAACAGAAAATTTAAAAATAACGTTTTGTGATAATTCACAAAACGTTCAAATAATTTTTGGTTATGAACTTATATATATGATTAATATTTAGCTAATTTCATTTCAATTAAGAGATGAGAGGTTATTTTATGATCCTTTAAATCATATTGGCTGATCTCTGTTATTCTTTTTAAACGGTAAGAAAGAGTATTAGGGTGTATATGCAGAGTGTTGGCAGTAAAAGCAGGATTAGAATTATTTGTTAAATAGATTTCTAACGTTTCATATAGCTGTGTTTGATGTTGTTCATCATATTTTTTTAGGATATTCAGACCGGTAGGGAGTTGTTTTTGTTGGCTGCTTCGTTTTTCACTGATTATATGGAGGTATTGATAAAGACCAAGTTCATCGTACCATTGAACATTAGTTAATTCAGCTGTATATCTTTTTTTTAAACTAATAACCTCAAGAGCTTCTAAATAGCTCTTACTGGTATCAATATAGTCAGAATATACATTTCCGCAGCCTTCCGAACAAATGGTAACGTTAAAACGTTCCTTCATATCAGCCTTAAAGGATCGAATAAAGAATGATATCAAATCCTTAGATTGATTCTTACTGGTATTCAGTAAAAGAATAAGTTTATTTTGATCTATCGTATGAAAGATAATAGATACTTTTTGTGTTGTACTGATTAAATAGACGATTTGTTTATCCAAGTCAATATCAATAGAGGATGTGAACTCAAATACAAGAATCGTATAATGTTTCGATAATGTAAATGGGAATTTAACCGAATCTGCGAGTATTTCCTTTTCAGTAGGATAATGTCCGGTTAAAAGTTTCCAAAAGAATTCCTGATAGTTGTCTTCCTGACTTTTTAAGCGCGACTGAAGAAGTAAGAGCTGATTTTTTGCTTCCTTTGCTGCAAATGCCAGTATGGATAGTTTTTCATCCGTGATGGCAGTATCCGATTCAAGAGCCCAAATAAACCCCAGAATCTCATCATTTTTTCGTATTGAAACAGCAATTCTTTTACCAAGTCCCACATCATCAAGGGGGTCAACAATAATAGGCTTATCATTTTGAAGTAGGAAGGGAATTATTCCTTTTTTCCACAGAGCATTAATTACTTTTTCAGGTACACGTCTGCCCATAATGGTTAGAATACGGGCTTGATCGGTAACATTGGTATGAGCACTATATGCCAGCAATCGATGATTGGCATCCTCGATGGTGATTGGATAGTTGATTAAAGAACTGATTCGATCAGCAAATTCATGCAGGCTACCATATAATCCTTTAAAAAAATCCTTGGAATAGTACTGATTCTCCATTGAAAGACTCCTTACCGAAAATGGTTGTTGCTTCCATTATACAAGAAATATCCATATGATATGATGATTCAATACAAAACAAAAAAGAGATTAGAGGGGATTACGAACGTAATACTCTCCAATCTCTTTCTATATTAATAAATTTTTATTTAAAAAAAGAAATTTAAACTAAGATAAATCAAACCAGCTAATGCTGCCGAAATAGGCATCGTAATAACCCAGGTTATGACCATTTTCTTGGCTGTACTCCATTTAACACCTTTTACACGGTGGGAAGCACCTACACCCATAATAGATGATGAAATAACATGAGTGGTACTTACAGGAAGATGAATAAAGGTAGCTCCAAAGATAATAGCTGCAGAGGTTATGTCAGCTGCTACACCGTTAACAGGACGAATCTTCATAATGTTTCCGCCGACTGTTTTAATAATCCTCCAACCGCCTACAGATGTTCCAAGCCCCATTGCGGCAGCACAGGATATCTGTACCCATAAAGGAATGTCAGTAGATGATGTAAAGCCATTTGCGATTAAAGCAAGGGTGATAATCCCCATTGCCTTTTGGGCATCATTTGTTCCGTGAGAATATGCCTGCAAAGCAGCAGTACCAATTTGAATGAAACGGAAATTCTTATTGGTCTTTGTTAAATTGTTATTTTTAAAAATTACTTTAAAGATACTGTAAACAATATAACCAGCAACAAAGGCAATAACTGGTGAGAATAATAAAGCAAAGATAATTTTTAGGAATCCGTCGAAGTGAATCGCACCAAATCCTGCTGCTGCAATTGCAGCCCCTGCAATAGAACCGATAATGGCATGTGATGAACTACTCGGAATACCGTAATACCAAGTGATTAAATTCCAGGCAATCGCTGAGATTAAAGCTGCCATAATAACAATTGAACCATTTTCCAGTGTAAACGGGTCAACAATATCCTTTGTGATTGTTTTTGCCACACCAGTAAAAGTCATGGCTCCGACAAAGTTCATAATGGCTGCCATTAAAATGGCATGTCTAGGTTTTAATGCTTTTGTTGACACAGCTGTTGCGATTGCATTGGCTGTGTCATGAAACCCATTGATGAAATCAAAGGATAAGGCCAATATTACAATCAATACTGTAATTAAAAGTAATGTATCCATAATTGTTTAAGAACCTTTCATCAAGCGTTTTTCATAACGATTGTTTCTAATGTATTCGCCACAGACTGACAATAATCCGCAATTTCTTCAAGGTTCTCGTAGATTTCTTTATACTGAATAATACGGATTGGGTCTTTTTCCACAAGGAAAAGATGTTTAACAGATTGACGATGCAGAGTATCACAATCAGATTCATGTTCTTTTATTTTAATTGCAATAGGACGAATGTCATTTAATTTTTTAGTCATTAGTAATTCTACAGCGCGGTCAATTTCATGAGCGGCATTGCGAATTTCATCGACAAATTTCAACATATATTCATTTGCATTGACAATAGAGTACATTTCAAAGAGCGCAGAACAATGCTCAAGACCATCGAGAACATCATCCATTGTCATGGCAAGCATCAATATATCTTCACGCTCAATCGGTGTGATAAAAGCATTATTAAGCTCTTTGATCACTTCATGTACATAATCATCTCCAGTTGTTTCATATTGCTTCATTGTGTCGGAGAAGATTTTTAAATCGCTGATATTTTTTAATTTATAATCTGCGAAGTAATCAGAGCTTTCTTTTAAATTCGACGAAATATTTAAAAGCATAACCGCAAATTTATCTTTCTTTGATTTGAATACCATAGTGACCTCCACTTTCGGAAAATAATAATAATAATTAAGATTAACAATGCAAAATTAATTCTAAACCTTTTATTTAGACATGAAAAGAAAAAACCTTTCTTTAGAGGTAATATTTACATAAAAGCGTATACAACTTATTTAATATTTACGTTATATTTACAGAGCTGTAATATTTAGAAATAATATTTACAAAAAAATAACCAACAGAATCTCTTTTCAGATCTGAATTGTTTTCCGTACTAACACTAACTCATTGTTAGGGGAAAAGGGAGTTTATTAACAATTTAGTTGGAATAAAAGATAAGTTTTAGACTTTAAGGGGATATGACAGTATGGTACCCTATTTAGGGACATTTAAGCTTTCCAGATATGTGAACCGAAAAAGGATTTAAGATAAGAAGAAAGCCCCCACTTCCTTAGGAAGTGGGGGCTTTCGGATTACTCTTCGCTCTTCGTTGATGGAATGTCACCATCAGCAGCATTTATATTATAGTTGTATTTTGATGGTTCTACAGGTTTGAAACCTTCTGGTGTATAGAATCTGAGTAAATCTCCGTAAATAATTTTATCGGACATAGCGAGCATGGTTGACGCGTATTCGCCCATTTGAGCATACTCTTCAGTTTCTTCAATAAGTGTTCCAGTGGAATCATAGTACTTGCCATCAATATATTTTACATTCGGGCTCATAAAGTTTCCATTTCTGAAAGGTACTATCTCAGTATGGTCTTCTGATAGTAAATCAGTTCCAAGTTGAATGTAATTCTTTGAATCAACACCTAGTAAGTGTAAGAGTGTAGGAAGTAAATCTATCTGCCCACCATACTGGTGTTTGACGCCGCCTTCCATACCTGGTACACGAATGATTAAAGGTACTTCTTGAAGTTCGGCTGAATCAAATTTTGTAATTTCCTCTTTATTGAGTACTTGTGCCATCGCTTCATTATGGTTATCAGATATACCATAGTGATCGCCATAGAAAACAAGGACAGAACGGTCATAAAGACCTGTTTCTTTTAAATAATTCATGAATTCTTCCACTGATTCATCCAAATAACGAGCTGTTTGGAAATAACGGTCTACAGATCCATCACCTGTAGTTGCTGCTTCAATAGTAGCATCCTCTTCAGAAATAGGATAAGGGAAGTGATGAGATACTGTTATGAACTTTGTATAGAACGGTTCTGGTAAGGATTCAAGTAAAGGCTGAGATTGCTCAAAGAACGGTTTGTCTTTTAAACCATAGTTTAAGACATCTTCATCCTTCATGTCATAATAGCTGGCGTCAAAGAAGTTTTGAACACCCCAATGTTTATAAACCTCATCGCGGTTCCAGAATGATTTGTAGTTACCATGGAACACAGCAGAGGAGTACCCTTTTTCTTGTTCAAGGATAGCAGCAGCTGACTGATACGTATTATTACCATTTGTAGTCATTGCTGAACCTTGAGATAGTCCGAATAAGGAGTTTTCTAGCAGCATCTCTGAGTCAGATGTTTTTCCTTGCCCTGTTTGGTGATAAAAATTATCAAAGTAAAGTGTATTCTTATCTTTTGTAAGCGAGTTGATAAAAGGTGTTACTTCTTCTCCATGCAACTTGTAATCAATCAGGAAGTTTTGGAAGGATTCTAAATGAATATAGATCACATTCATTCCTTCAGCCGCTCCAAAGTACTTCTTATTAGGTTCTGCATAGTTTGCCTGTACAAAGTTTTGAACCTCTGTTAGGTCACTGGAATCAGCTGACGCTTTTTGGGCATTCACCTTCATCGTTTTTAATCCATCATAGATTGTGTAATTGTAGGTTCCCAGATATTTGACCAAGTAGTTACGGTCGAATGTTCTAGTTAATAACTGAGGACGGTCAATCTCAGCTAATACAACATTTAATACAAGCATTCCCACACCAAATACGAAAACTGCACCCGTTTTACGGAATTTTAAACGGCCTTCACTTGGCTGAAATTTTTTATAAACGATGAACAAAATAAGAATGATCGTATCTAGGAAATACAGTGGATCATAAATGCGTAGTAGCTCCATAACACTTCCGAGCAATCCACCGCCGTCGCCTACATTGAGATTTTCTGTCTGCTTTAATGTTTGCCATGTAATAAAGTCGTTAAAGAATCGATAATAAACGATATTGGCATACTGTACAAAGGATAGAATAATGTTTATAAAAACTAGCCATTTAAATGCACGTTTGCCTTTTGCTAATAAAGCAAGACTGAAGAAAATAACGGCTGAACTGATTGGATTAATGAAAAGTAAAAATTCTTGCATCGCATTCGTGATACCAAGATCAAATTCAACTATATAACTTGTATAGATTTTAATCCAAAAGAGAACAACAGCGACTATAAGGAAACCAACAGGTCCACTTAAACTCTTCTTCGCTTTGCTCGTAAATGCACTCATTGTTTCACCTCGATATTTGATTTTAGATTTATTAGTAGTTTCAAATTTTTATGATTATTTTTTGTCTGACTCAAAAAGAGATAACAATATTGAATTATAAACTGAATCTGGAAAAAGTCAAATGGAATCCTTTCGACAAAATACCAATGAATCCCTGATATATAAGGATTTTATATTTTGATTAAGGTTAAGTTTTATATGATCTTAATGGCAATTCGAGGTGAGCTTAATCAACCGTTTCTAGTCAGAGGTGTAGTCTCTATAAAAATGGAAAAGTATTCTATGATTGGTATTTTCAAATGGCGGGTTAATAGCTAGTTCTGTATTGTATGCTCTAGGTCTGCAAAACGAGAACAAGCTATGCACAACAAATTTTTATAGACATTTCTATTTAATCTTTGTGGAGTCATACATGATTTGCAAAGTGGATTCTTCATAATCGAATTTCTTAAATACAAAAGAAGTCTTACATCCATTATATATCGAAAATGTTATCAAAACCATTTGTATGATCCTCCTATCTATATAGTAAGGTTAACCATACTCAACCAAAAATATTATTACGGCAGATTTACCTATCCAAATTAAAATTAAATCTCTATTGGAATATTTAACCTATAATGATCCATTATATAGTAAAGAAATCTTTATAAACAGATTCTTTGGACTTGTTTTCCTTTCTGGATAGCGGATGTACAATGCTAATAATCATATTTAATTGCTGGGTTTAAACCGATTCTCCCATAAAAGCGAAGCGTGTTTAACCAACCTTTCTATAGTATTTGCTAGATATTGATTAGTACTCAATCTAAAAAGCAAGAAGTATTATTACCCTTAATAACGAACATTTAATCTTCTAAATTAAATTTAATATAAATAATGTACATACATGTTTATTACAAAAATGAACGGGAATGTATAGAGTATTAACGGCGCCGTTGAATAAAAGAAAACAGTCCTTAATTGGGCTGAACAAGAAATTATTTGTGAGTAACCACAGATCTTGTATAAATATTAACAATCGAATTAGGGATAAACTTGAGTCTGTTGGCTACTCTATATATTGAAATATGTTTTGAAGTTATAAAGCAATTATCCCTAATCAGGTAACTGACATAGTCAGGCCAATTGAACAAATTAAAGGAGGAAAATAACATGAGTTTTATCATATCATTAATCGTAGGTGGAATTTTAGGTTGGGTTGCAAGTTTAATCGTAGGTAGAGATGTACCAGGTGGTATTATCGGTAACATTATTGCAGGTATTATTGGTTCTTGGTTAGGTACAGCTATTTTTGGAGATATGGGACCATCAGTTGCAGGATATGCAATTATACCGGCATTAATCGGTGCGATTATTTTAATCTTCATCGTAAGTATGATTATGAAAGCTGTAAGAAAAACAGCCTAACGATCAATTAAAAATCTTAATATAACTTAAAAAGCAAAAGGCAAATCCTTTCTACCCTAATAAGTAGTAAAGGATTTGTCTTTTTTTTGCGTTAGTAATTTGTAGAAAATCTACTATATAAATGGAATTTTGCTTTCGACCGACAGTTCTTCTCCGGTAAGCGGCTGTATAAACTCTAATTTGTATGCATGAAGGGCCTGTCTATTAAGAGTAGTACTTTTCATTCCACCATATAAGGTATCACCAATCAGCGGATGGCCAATAGAGCTCATATGGACTCGTATTTGATGAGTACGGCCTGTTTCCAATTTACAGGCTACAAGAGATTGATTTTTAGATTTAAATCTTTGTAAAACTTTATATTTTGTTACTGCGTGTTTACCAGAAGTGGATACTCGCATTTTCCCTGCTGTATGCCGGTCTCTTGCAATCGGAGCAGTTATCGTACCATGCTCTTTTTTTACGATCCCCTGAACTAGGGCTGCATAAGTTCTTTTAATTTTCCCTTGACTCAAAGCCTGATCCAGTATCGCCCCCGCATAAGCATGCTTAGCAAAGAGAATGGCACCGGAAGTATCCTTATCTAAGCGATGGATATGACGAGGCTTAATTTTATTATTATCCATATATGCGGTGACAGCATTCATTAAGGAATGGTTATCATTTTCTGAGATTGGATGTGTATTAAGAAATGGTGGTTTGTTCACGACCATAATATCATCATCCTCATAAAGGATATCTAATTTCATATTTAACGGTACTAACACATTTAAATCTTCTGCATAAATGGGTATATATATAATAGAAGAAGATTCTATTTTAGTTGACCAGGAAATCGCCTCACCATTTAGTAAAACGTTTTTTTTCATTCGCCATTGATGCAGCATTTTCTTTGGAATATGAAGGTGATCTCTTAAAATGATTTCTACTGATTTTCCTATCCAGTCAGGAGGGCAGGTAATTAGGGCATATGGACCTGATTTAATTACGTTTAGCATGTAAATACCTCGTTTTTAGCAAAGTTAATTAGTATTATCAATACAATATCATGTGCTATCCTATAAATGCCAACAGAGGAAGATTGCAGAAAGTGAGGGTGATCAATATGAAAATTGTAGAAGGCTCTCTTCGTTTACAGGATATAGAAATGGGTAAGGCTGTAGAGAAATTTTATTTCGACCTGTTCCCAATGTACTTTACTAAAGAACAAATTGATTTGTTTACCTTAAATGAAGTACTGTCTGTACCGGGTTCAAATTCTCATATCGGTACATTAAAAGGTGCCTTTCAAGCATTATCCTGTATGCAAACCTTAATGATCATTCTAGAAAATCGAAGTAAAGATTCCAAGGCTGTTGAATTATTTAATCACAATTCACGGCTCTTGAATGAACTTGGTATCTTTTTTCCGTTTGAGCATAAACACTTTTTTAGTGAGGATAGACAGATTGAGCTTCCATTGTACCAAACAAAAGCAGCCAACACCTATTTAATTTAAAGAAACACGCCGAGCATTGCGCCCGGCGTGTTTTTTATAAATTGTCAAACCACTGTTTAAATTCTTCAGCGGTATGTTCTCCAGAAATACGGCTTGTTTCTTCACCATTTTTATAATGGATAAGAGTCGGTGTTCCTGATCCTTCGATTTCGTCCCAGCCTTGCTCAAACTCCAGCACATTATATTGATAAATATGCTCGTCCATTTCTTCTGCTACGGGCATTAGAATTGGAGTGGTTTTTACACAATGCGGACATTCGGGACTGAAATAATAAACAGTCATTGCTTCTTCTTTTTCAAGCTTCTCATCCAATTCATCCGGTGTAATGATGTTTTGATACAATGGATCATCTAATTGATCAACAGTGGCAGGTCTTAAATTTTCTTTTCCATATGGATTATTGCCTGACGTTTTTTCTGTTTGCTGTTTATTAGATAAATACGCTATTGCGGCAAAAATTAAAACAACCGCTGCGACGAAAATAACGACTTTCTTCATTTTGTTTCCCCCTTTGTCACTTTAAATATATACAAGCTGCATACAAATATGATGATAAAAGCAATTAATGCAAGCATTGGTATTGTAATGAAGCCAAGCCAGTTAATATAGTCGCCTGTACACGGAATTCGGCCGCATGTAACAGCGCGATCCGTAAAAAACGGTACCTTTTGAATAAGCACGTGATAGGTTGAGATGCACGCTCCAATGGCAGATAAAATCATTGTATAAAAAGCAATATGATAGTCTTTTTTCCATATTGCCAGCACAAGGATTACTGTAAAAGGATACATGACAATCCGTTGATACCAACATAAAACACATGGCTCATAGCCTTTTATTTCAGAAAAATACAGACTGCCGGCCATCGCTATAAAGGCTGCAGCAAATGCCAGAAAAAGGGCGTTGTCACGATTTATAATTTTTCGTTGCATGAAAATTCCCCCTTTTCACCTTATTTCCTACATTAAAATTATAGTATGTTATCATAATATTGTAAAAAGAAATCGCTTACCAATACATAATTGGGGTATATTGGCTTTGAGGTCCAAATGTTTACTTTAATATCAAGAGAAGTAGGAACAGATTTTTAGTATTAATACCAATGTACACATCGTTAGGAAGGTGGCTGGACAATGAGGAAACAGTGGTGGAAAGAAGCAGTCGTTTATCAGATTTACCCAAGAAGCTTTATGGATTCCAATGGAGATGGAGTGGGTGATATTCAGGGAATTATCTCACGCCTGGACTATTTGAAAGAGCTTGGAATAGATGTAGTCTGGCTTTCTCCGGTATATAAGTCACCAAATGATGATAATGGTTACGATATTAGTGATTATCGCGATATTATGGATGAGTTCGGAACAATGCGGGATTGGGAAATGATGCTTGAGGAAATGCATAAAAGAGGCATAAGGCTTGTGATGGATCTTGTCGTTAATCATTCATCTGATGAACATGCATGGTTTATGGAGTCGAAAAAATCAAAAGACAATCCTTATAGAGATTATTACATATGGCGTCCTGGTAAAGATGGAAAAGAGCCGAATAACTGGGAATCCTTTTTTAGCGGATCAACTTGGCAATATAATGAAGCAACTGATGATTATTACTTACATTTATTCTCTAAAAAACAGCCGGATCTTAACTGGGAAAATGAAAAGGTTCGTAAAGAAGTATATGATCTTATGAAGTTTTGGCTTGATAAAGGGGTAGATGGATTCCGAATGGATGTAATCAATCTAATTTCCAAGGATCCATCGCTCTCTGATGGTCCGGTTGTGGAAGGCAAAGATTATGCGTCTGGTGCGGATTATTATATGAACGGCCCTAAAATACATGAGTATTTACAGGAAATGAATAAAGAGGTACTTTCGCATTACGATGTCATGTCTGTTGGAGAAACCCCTGGTGTAACACCACATGAAGGTATTTTATATACAGGTGAGGATCGTCATGAGTTAGATATGATTTTTCAATTTGAACATATGGACGTAGATTCCGGTCCATCAGGAAAATGGGAAGTTAAGCCCCTGGACTTGGTGAAATTAAAAAAAATCTTATCAAAATGGCAAACAGAGCTGCATGGAAAAGGGTGGAACAGTCTTTATTGGAATAATCATGACCAGCCGAGAATCGTTTCCCGTTTTGGGGATGATGGCACATATCGTATAGAATCAGCCAAAATGCTGGGTACATGTCTGCATTTCCTGCAGGGTACTCCTTATATATATCAGGGTGAGGAAATCGGAATGACAAATGTACAATTTCCTGATATTGAGTATTACCGGGATATCGAGAGTATAAATATGTACAATGAAAAAATAGAAAAAGGCATGGAGCCAGAGCAGATCATGAAGGGCATCTTTGCAAAAGGCCGTGACAATGCACGTACCCCAATGCAGTGGGATAACTCTGAGCAAGCTGGCTTTTCAGCCGGGAAACCGTGGATTAACGTAAATCCAAACTATGTGGATATAAACGCTAAGAGTGCATTAAATGATCCTGATTCGATTTTCTACTATTATAAGAAGCTAATCGCCCTGCGTAAGGAAATGCGAATTATAGTAGATGGAAGTTATGAATTGATTGAAGCAGAAAACCAACATATCTTTGCCTATATGAGACATCTTGATAATCAAACATTGCTTGTATTAACGAATTTTACGGGTGAGGAACAACCAGTAACTTGGCCGAATAGTGTAAAAGATTATCCTGGACAAAAGGTAATAAGTAATTACCCTGATCGTGCTAAGCAAGAAACTGCAGTTGAGACAATCTTGAGACCATGGGAAGCTATAGTTTATTTAATAGAAAGATAAAGCACTAAAGCTGTTGGAGATAAATCCAGCAGTTTATCTTTATATGACGGCAGCTGTATCGAGTTTTCTTTCCATTTGGTCCTTGTCCATTGTTTAAAAAAACAGATATATGGGAAAAAACAGAGGATAGAGAGAATGGGTTTGAAAAAGGAGTGTCGTGTCCGTGACAGAGGAATTGGATTTAACTAAATATGAACATAAAATGGAAATTAGGCGAATGGAGATCCGCGATATAGATGATATTATGGAGCTTCAAAAGCTTTGTTTTCCCGGGATGGATCCGTGGAAACGCGAGCATTTGGAAAGCCATTTATCCATTTTTCCGGAAGGACAATTTGTAGCAGAATTAAATGATGAAGTGATTGGTTCATGCTCTAGTTTAATCATTAATTTTGATGAATATGATGATCGTCATACCTGGTCTGAAATAACAGATGACGGATATATCACCAACCATAATCCAGATGGTTTAAATCTTTATGGTATAGAAGTTATGGTCCATCCTAAGTATAGAAAAATGAAGGTTGGGCATCGTTTGTATGAGGAACGTAAGGAATTAGCCCGTAAATTAAATCTAAAAAGTATTATTATCGGTGGAAGGATTCCAAACTACCATAAATATGCAGATCAAATGACTGCACGTGAATATGTGGAAGAAGTACGCTTACATAAAATATATGATCCGGTCTTATCCTTCCAATTTCTGAATGAATTTACGCTCACACGTATTAATCAAAACTATTTGGAGGATGACCGAGCATCAGGAAAATATGCAACACTTATGGAATGGAATAATGTAGATTATCGTCCTAAATCCAAACGGTATTATAAAACAGCTTATCCAGTCCGCATATGTGTCGTTCAATATATGATGAGAAAAATTAACTCCTTCGAAGATTTCGCGAACCAAGTTGAATACTTTGTTGATGTGGCAGCTGATGCAGATTCTGATTTTGTAGTATTTCCAGAAATTTTAACCTCTCAATTGATGTCCTTTTTAGATGAAAAGGTTCCAAGTAAGGCAGTGCGAAAAGTAACAGATTTTACAGAGCAATATATTGAGTTGTTTACAAACTTGGCGGTCCGCTATAATGTAAATATTATTGGCGGTTCCCATTTTGTAAAAGAAGAGGATGATAATATTTATAATATTGCTTACCTCTTTAGGAGAGATGGAACAATCGAAAAGCAATATAAACTCCATATTACACCGAATGAGAAAAAGTGGTGGGGGATTAATGAAGGCGATGAGGTAAATGTATTCGATACGGATTGCGGAAAAATCTCCATGTTAATTTGCTATGATATCGAGTTTCCTGAATTATCCAGAATTGCGACAGATAAAGGAGCAAATATTATTTTCACTCCATTCTGTACAGAAGATCGACAGGGATATTTACGGGTTAGATACTGTGCTCAGGCACGTGCAGTCGAAAATCAAGTTTACACCGTCATATCTGGAACAGTAGGCAATCTGCCACAAACAGAAAATATGGACATTCAATATGCGCAATCGGCGATCTTTACACCCTCTGATTTTGAATATCCGCGTGATGGCATTGTGGGTGAAACGAATGCTAATATTGAAATGGTGATGATTGGAGATGTAGACCTTGAAATATTGCGCCGTCAAAGATTATCCGGGACCGTACGCCAACTAAAGGATCGGAGAAGGGACTTATATGAGCTTCATTACAAAAAGTAGTGATTGGTAAATATTTCTCTGAAGATATTACTTGAAAATATTCAATAAATATTAAATTTTTAGTAAAATAAAGAAGATCTTATTTAGTTAGCAATTATTTAGGAGGAATAAAATAAATGGATTGGAAAACAACTTTTAATAAATGGAATGATCATTTAACGCTTGAACCAGAGCTTCATGAAAAATTGACTGCTCTTGTGGATGATGAAGTAGCGTTAGAAGATTGTTTCTATAAAAATTTAGAATTTGGTACAGGCGGTATGCGTGGCGAGATTGGTGTAGGAACAAACCGCATGAATGTTTATACAATCCGTAAAGCAACACAAGGCTTTGCATCCTATATTGAGAAATTAGGAGAAGAAGCAAAACAACGTGGAGTTGTTATTGCTTATGATTCCAGACATAAATCACCTGAGTTTGCGATGGAAGCAGCAAAAACATTGGCAACAAACGGCATTCAAGCTTATGTATTTGATAGCCTTCGTCCAACTCCGGAGCTTTCTTTTGCAGTTCGATACTTACATGCAATAGGTGGTATTGTTATTACGGCAAGCCATAATCCTCCAGAATATAATGGATATAAAGTGTATAACGAAGATGGTGGACAACTGCCTCCTGCTGATGCAGATGTTCTGATTGAGATGGTTAATGCCATTGAAAATGAACTTGAAATTAAAGTGGAGGAAGAGTCTGTCTTACGTGATAAAGGATTAATTAAAATCATCGGTAAAGAAGTAGACGATGCATACAATGAAAAAGTGCTAACTATTTCTGAACAGCCTAATTTAGCAAAAGAAGTAGATGTTAAAGTCGTTTTCACACCGCTTCATGGTACAGCTAATCTTTCTGTTCGCCGAGCATTGAAGGATTTAGGCTATGAACATGTGGAAGTTGTAAAAGAACAAGAATTACCTGATCCTGAATTCTCAACTGTAAAATCTCCTAACCCAGAAGAGCATGCTGCTTTTGAATTGGCAATCACTAAAGGTAAAGAGATTGGCGCGGATATTTTAATTGGTACAGATCCAGATGCTGACCGTGTTGGCATTGCTGTTAAGAATGAAGAAGGAGAATATACGGTTTTAACCGGTAACCAAACAGGTGCGTTATTCTTAGACTATATTCTGTCTCAGAAACAGGAAAAAGGAACATTGCCTAAAAATGGAATTATGTTCAAAACAATTGTAACATCAGAATTTGGCCGTTCCATTGCCTCCAGCTATGGTGTTGAAACGGAAGATGTTTTGACTGGATTTAAATTTATTGGAGAAAAAATTAAGCAATATGAAGAGTCTGGAGAATATTCTTTCCTATTTGGATATGAAGAAAGCTATGGCTCATTAATTAAAGATTTTGCCCGTGATAAAGATGCGGTTCAGGCTGCAGTAATGGCGGTAGAAATTTGTGCCCATTACAAACGCCTTGGAAAAACCTTATATCAGGCATTAGAGGATTTATATGAGAAGCATGGTTATTACTTAGAAGGAATGCGTTCCTTGACTCTAAAAGGAAAAGAAGGAGCTGCTCAAATCCAGCAAATTCTTGCTACATTCCGTAAGGAGCCGCTAGCCTCTCTTGCAGGTGTAAAAGTAGTGGCTGTTGAAGATTATAAAGAAAGCACACGAATGGATTTACTTACGAATGAAGAGGAAGCAATCCATTTACCAAAATCCAATGTTCTTAAATATTTCTTTGAAGATGAGTCTTGGGTTTGTTTAAGACCATCCGGAACTGAGCCTAAAATTAAGTTCTACTTTGCTGTTAAGGATAGCCAAAAACAAGCAAGTGAACAAAAGCTTCAGTCCTTTATGAATGAAATGATGCAAAAAGTATCAGAAATATAAAATACAAAACAGAGAGCTGACAAAAGGTCAGCTCTCTGTTTGTTTATACCCTTGGTTTCGCTGTTTGCATTTAACCGTATATTTTTCCCACCACAGAAAAAAATAAAGATATTAAAAAGTCTGCATCGCCCATCCTTCTTCCTGATCATAAGGCAGGAATGTTGCATGGTCTATATATTGAAGAAGGGCATTTAGGGTCTTTTCAACGGACGCATTATCCTTAGAGAAATGATAGGCGTGCAGAAAATGTTCAATTTTTTTGGACAAAAAGTGGTCTTTTGTCCTTACCATCAGAAGTAGGAGGTTATCCCATTCTGAACGATGCGTGTAATACAAAGCACGATCATAATCAACCTTATCCATTTGCTTCACTCTCCTTCTAGTGAGGAGTTAAAATTAGTTTGTTCAAAGTCATCATTTTATCACCCTGTAAAAGTTGGTCAGTTTGTAAATAGTAAAAATGAAACTTTTCATGGCTTAATTGTTAGCGGAACGGTTATCCTAATATCCGTATTTGACGTTTCTATTCTATATTTAATGTACGCAGTGACGAGTATGTGTAAGATATAGGCTAGATTTTAGGGAAGGCTATTACATAAAGGTAATTTGTAAAACATAACTTAGGGACAATTCTGTCTCTTACTACATTCCTCAGATTGTTTATAGCGAAGTTGAGGAGTTTTTATACATGATTTTCCCATCCCCTCATATTAATGAGGTAAGAGAATGAGGGGGGTGAATGGGTGAGAGCAGACGAGCAAAAAGACTTGGAGTATGCCATTGATGAAATAACGGAAATCGCTGTTGGATTTGGGCTCGATTTTTACCCAATGAGATATGAAATCTGCCCAAGTGAAATAATATATACTTTTGGAGCATATGGAATGCCAACTCGATACTCTCATTGGAGTTTCGGCAAACAATTTCACAAGATGAAGCTTCAATATGACGTGGGTTTAAGCAAAATTTACGAGCTAGTCATAAATTCTGATCCTTGCTATGCCTTTTTATTAGATTCCAATTCCTTGATTCAAAACAAATTAATTGTGGCTCATGTGCTGGCACATTGTGATTTCTTTAAGAATAATGTCCGTTTTAAAAATACGAAGCGAGATATGGTGGAAAGTATGTCTGCCACTGCGGAAAGAGTTAGGCAATATGAGATAGAGCATGGGAAGCTGGAGGTTGAGAAGTTTCTTGATTCAGTCCTTGCGATTGAGGAACATATTGACCCTTCGCTTGTTCGTCCACAATTAAATTGGTCTATGGATGAAGAGGAGATAGAGGATGATTCTCCGCACTTCACTACACCGTACGATGATTTATGGAACTTGGATAGCAAGGAAAAGGGGCAAAAGAAAAAAACAAAGGTAAAGAAATTTCCCCCTCAGCCAGAAAAGGATATTCTTTTATTCATTGAACAATATAGCCGTAACCTAGAGGATTGGCAGCGAGACATACTCACGATGATGCGTGAAGAAATGCTCTACTTTTGGCCTCAGCTAGAGACTAAGATCATGAACGAAGGCTGGGCGAGCTACTGGCATCAACGCATCCTCCGTGAGCTTGATTTAACGAGCGGGGAATCGATTGAATTTGCGAAGCTTAATGCAGGGGTGGTGCAGCCGTCACGAACAGGCATTAACCCTTATTACTTGGGCATCAAGATGTTTGAGGATATTGAAGAGCGGTATAATAACCCAGACGAAGAGATGAAAAGGCGCGGGATTAAACCAAATTCAGGCCGTGAGAAAATGTTTGAAGTGCGGGAGATTGAATCTGATATTTCCTTCCTCCGCAATTACCTCACCAAGGATTTGGTCATGCGCGAGGATATGTATCTATTTCAGAAAAAAGGGCGCGATTATAAAATTGTTGATAAGGGATGGAAAGAAGTACGTGATCAGCTCGTTGGTATGCGGGTCAATGGAGGATTTCCATACATTACGGTAAACGATGGTGACTATTTGAAAAATGGCGAGCTCTATCTGAAGCATTGGTATGAAGATATTGAGTTGGATGTAAAATACCTGGAGAAAGTCTTGCCGCATATGCATTATTTATGGGGCCGTACGGTTCATATGGAAACGGTGTTGGAAGGCAAGGGGATTTTGTTTAGCTATGATGGGAAGAGTGTGAGTCGGAAATATGTGTGAGTTGGAAAGGAGAGCCGTACAGTCGGCTTTCCTTTTTTTGTGGTCAGTGATCTAGAGTAGCAAATAATTAAGTACAGAGCAATCAAAGTAGTATTGTACTTAAATTATCGTAAGCATTGATCCAAGAAGGATTAATGCTCTCTTTTGTTGAAATCCTTATTGTAGAAACGGGGGAAGGTTAGCTCAAGAAGAAAATTTGTATATTGTAATTGGTATTGTTATAACTAAGGGGGAGTTATGAAGTTGGGGGAATCTATAAATTATAAGAGTGCAAGCCTATTCAAAAATAAAAACTTTCTTATGTATTGGCTAGGTTACGTTTTTTCAGCTTTAGGCGATGCTATATATTTTTTTGTTATTCCTTGGATGATTAAAGAGATAACTGGCTCTGGAATTATGATGGGGATGTTTTTATTAGTAGTTGGAGTGCCAAGAATTGTATTGATGTTATTTGGTGGGGTAGTTGTCGACCGTTTCGATGGAAGAAAAATTATGTTCATCTCAGATATATCACGGGCTATGATAATGCTCGGCATATTTATTTTGATGGTAACAAATAGTATGAACATGTTTTTTATTTTTACATTAGGATTTGTGTTTGGTGTCCTAGATGCCTTTTATTGGCCAGCAGTTACTGCAATCCGTCAGAGAGTAGTATCGAAAGAACATTATGTACAATCTAATAGCTTATTAGCAGGTACATGGCAAATTACAGCATTAATTGGACCTATAACGGGAGCATTTCTATACCACATAGATAAGGGAGTAATGTGTGTGTTTGTTATAGGGATTGCATTTATTGTATCAGCATTAACTCTTTACTTTGTAAAATTAAAGCCGATTATAAAGGAAAAAGAAAGTCGTGAACAAAAAAACTCTATCAAAGAGGATTTAGCTTTTGGTGTAAAATATGTACTCCAAAATCATTTAGTTTTCACCTTAATTATCACCATGCTTTTTGCTAATATGAGTTTTAGGATGCTGGAAGTTGGACTACCTTTTTTAGCTGAGTCATTCAAAGCAAATGAGAAGGAATTTGGATTGATGCAATCAGCTCTTGGAGCTGGGGGATTAGTCGTTTCTTTCATTTTAACTTTTATTATTATTAAAAATCCAAGCCCAAAGGCTAATATGTTAGCCATATCTTGTCAAGGGTTAGGGTTATTACTGTTGGGATTAACGACAAATTACTGGCAAGCAATTGCAGCTATCGGCTTCATTGGTGTAGCAACAGCAGTAGTAAGCACTATTGGCCCAAGTATATTTCAGGAAACTATTCCAGAAGAAGTGATGGGGCGTGTATCAAGTATTAATATGATTGTTGCTCAAGGAGCGGTGCCATTAGCACAGGCAGCAGGAGGATGGTTCCTAGATACGACAGGACCAAATACGTTGTTTATTACTGCTGGAATTGTAGAAACCTTAACGGGATTGGTTGCATTAATGTTACCAGCAGTTTACTTATATGATAAAAGAGAGAAAAGTCATACAAAGGAAGTAATTTAACAGTTCTCCAGTAAGTATAGGGGGTGTAATTTCATATAAATAAAGCTGTTACTCTTTTAGCTACTATTTTATTTTTTGATTTTATAATACAACCCATATAATATCTGCAATACCTTAGATTCTTGATTTGTACTTAAAGTTTGTGAAGAAACGTACTTAAACAAACGGGGCAGGTTAGCTCAAGATAGCATTGAATATGACTAGACAAAAACTTGGGGAAATGACTTGTTGTAAGGAGAGAGAAATATGCTAAAAACATTAAGAATTATTTTATCGATAGGTGTTCTTGCATTATCATTTTTTGGTATAGTAACTAATGCCTTATTTAATGATGGTACTAAGTTTTTTAATGTTGACTACGGGATTAATTGAGCTTCAAAAAGATAAAAAAGCATTTTGGGGTTATATGTCTATCGGTGTTTCTGGTTTTGCTTTTTATGTTTCAATTCAGGGATTCTTATTGAGTTAACAGAGATATTAGCATAGAAAAGACTGTCTATTGACGGCCTTTCTTTTGCAGCTAAGGGCAGGTTAGTGCAAGAAGGATTTATTATCATACATACCGAATTATAGGATTATTGTCTTAAATGGGGAGGGTTAATTATGAAGCTGTTGACGACTGTTATTATTATATTTTTAGTGGTTTTTTTTGTGGAAAAATTAATAGAAAAATACTTAGGTATAAAGAGAAAATTTATTTCGGAAACCCCTGGAAAAAGGATTGATCGATGGGGACGAACGATAATAGTAGTTATCTTTTTGTCTTCTTATTTTTTTGCTCTTACAAACGAGGTTAATGCAATCCTAAAATGGAATTGGGTTCTATTTTTCACAGCACTAATGGGGCTACAAACTATATTGGAGTGGAAGTACATAAAAGAATCAAAACAATATATTTCAACACTTATCAGTTCGATGATCATTATTAGTATCTTGTCGCTCCTTGTTATCCGCTTTTAAGCTATCGGGGCAGTTTAGTTTAACAAGAGCAACTGAGAAAATAACATAAAGTTAATTCAAGTATTTAAGAGTTACAATATAAGACGGGGGAAGAGATGAGTTGGGGAAACGGACAAAAACAATCACTTTTTATGTTATATCAATGATTGTTACATATGCGATATTTGCAAGTATAGAGAGTGTAAAACTAAGTTCTAAAACTGTCGATGAAGCATTTGAAAAGTTTAAGAATGAATTTGTTGGAACTGAAATTGGTGATAAAGAATTTTACCGAATTGGGAATTCTACATTTGTGCCATTTGAAGTTGGAAATACTGTTTCATTAGTACGGTTTGAAAAAGGGATATTCGGTTGGAAACCAACCTATTATTCTCACGATGAGGATAGAGATTCTTCCTATACAAGTATTGTTGATGGAGATATCCTTTTGCACGGGGTCATACCAAAAGATATAGTGGCTGAAACGAAGACCTTAAAAGTGAACGGAATAGAAGCGGATATTGTTAGGCTCAATGATAAAATGAGCGTTTGGATTTTAATGAACAATAAACCAAAAAACTTTTCTAACATAAATATAGACTTCTTAGATAATGACGGACATATAATTAGTGAAATATAAATACAAATATCATTTCTAAAGGTAGTTGCTATTATTGTGAATAAGTATACTTAAACTAACGGGGCATTGATCCAGGAAGAAGGATTAATGCCTTTTTGTGTTGAATTTCTTATGGAACAAACGGGGCAGGTTAGTTGAAGATCGATATTAAACTTATGTTCAACAATCGGGCCATATAGTCAAGTAAATATTTACTTGTATAGTATTACATCAGGTGAAACCGTATCATAAGTAAGTGCGGAATTATAAAATATCTACCTGAGATGCTGTTTAGTCAGCATCTCAGGTAGATATTTTAATTAGGATATGTTAAATTTCAACGTTGAAAAATGAGAGAAGATTTTAAGTGGTAATTAGTAGTAGATTTAATTTTCTTATTAAATAATTGTAGATAGCCGTAAAGGAGGCTATCCTTCTTTTTCTTAACATTCAATTTTAACAGAGCTAAGGTCTTAAAAATTTTACGGTTTGTTAGAATGTGGGGTTTATCATTCACATCTATTTTCATTTTACATTTTGCTACGAATAATAACATTAATGTTATACTCCGTTGGTAGATTTACTACTAAAATAGTATTTATAATTACATATGAGAGGATGAAAAGTATGATTAATATGAATTTATGCTCGATGAGAAAACGTCATAATCTAACTCAGGAGCAATTAGCCCAAGAATTAAATGTTTCACGTCAAGTAATTGCAAAATGGGAAAAAGGCGAATCGACACCAGATTTACACCATAGTATGAATATTGCCAATTTCTTCGGAGTAACCTTAGATGCGTTAGTAAACCATAACCCAGAAGAAATGGGTATAGATATTCCACCCAAAGGCCAGCATTTTTTTGGGACAGCAACAGTAGGAGAACGTGGTCAAATTGTAATTCCCAAAAAAGCCCGTGAAATTTTTCAAATTAACCCAGGTGATTCAATCGTTATTATAGGGGATGAGGATCGTGGGTTGGCGTTAGCACCTGAAAAAATGATTAAACAGTTTTTAAATATGGTGAAAAATCATCAAAAAGAGGAGGAATAAATTAATGAGTGCTGCAATTGAACTTCAAGGTTTATCAAAACGCTTTAAAGAAAAAGTTGCCGTTTCTCCGATGACACTTACGATTAACCAAGGTGAACTATTCGGACTCCTTGGAGTAAATGGTGCTGGTAAAACGACAGTTATCAATATGTTAAGTGGCCTTGCCAAACCGACTTCAGGAGATGCGCTTGTACTTGGGCATTCGCTTAGTAAAGAGTTGCCAAGTATTCGGGGATTACTCGCTGTCTCACCTCAGGAAACGTCCATTGCACCAAATTTATCTGTGCGCGAAAATTTATTATTAATGGCACGCATTCACGGCTTTTCGAAGGATGAGTCCATTGAAAAAACGGAGGCTTTAATTAGCCAGTTTTCACTACAGCCTTACGAACATCAACGCGGTAAAAAATTATCCGGTGGTTGGCAACGAAAGTTAAGTATTGCCATGGCTCTCATTGCAGATCCAAAAATTTTATTTTTAGATGAACCTACATTAGGGTTAGATATTATTAGCCGTCAGGAACTATGGGCAATGATTAATAAACTGAGAGAGACGACTACAATTGTACTTACGACGCACTATTTAGAAGAAGCGGAAGCATTGTGTGATCGCATTTGTATTATGAGGGATGGCGAAATAAAGGCACTAGGTACAGTAGACGAGCTCCTTACAACAGCAAGTAAAGAAAACTTTGAGGATGCATTTGTGCATTTCGTAACAGGAGGCGAATTATAATGAGGGCATTGGCATTTGCTGGACGTTGTACGAAAGAAATTGTACGTGACCCGATTTCATTATTTTTTGGTATAGTCTTTCCAATCATTTTACTTATGATTTTAACTGCGATTAATCGCAATGTTCCAGAAGCACTTTTTAATATTGAACATTTGACACCTGGCATCGCAGTATTTAGCCTTTCTTTCATTGCTTTCTTTGCAGCACAAACGTTAGGAAAAGACCGTTCTACTTCTTATTTAATAAGATTGCTAACTACTCCTATGAAAGCAAGTGATTTTATTATTGGATATACGCTTCCTTTAGGGATATTTGCTGTGCTTCAAAGTATTACTTGTTTTATAACCGCTTACTTTTTAGGTTTGGAGCTATCTTTCAACCATGTATTTGCATTTATTGCCTTACTCATTACATCTACTATTTTCATAGGAATCGGACTGTTATGTGGCTCCTTATTTAACGAAAAGGCAGCAGTAGGCTTATGCGGAGCTTTATTAACTAACTTAACAGCATTTTTATCTGGCGCATGGTTAGATTTATCGTTAGTTGGGGGAGCTTTTGAAAAAGTCGCTTATGCCCTGCCATTCGTCCACGCTGTTGATTTAGTTCGAGCAATTGTGGCAGAAGACTTTAGCGCAATGTTTCCCCATTTATATGTTGTGGTAGTTTATGCAGCTGTCCTTTTTAGTCTTTCGATTTTTATTTTCAAATATAAAATTCAGCAAAATTAATAGTTAATCAAACTTACGTTACTTAAACGTAGGTTTTTTTATTAAAATTAACAGCTCTGTTAAAAGTTGATTATTGAAATAGAAAGCGCTAGCCTCCGTTACGGTGCTGAAAATAAAAAAATACTTTCTTAGACAAATTAGAAAATGAGCTTAAAAGCTGATTGTTATTCAATTAAAAGGCGCAATTGTTGAATAAGATTGCTTCTCTTTTCCTTATTGAACTAACGGGGGCGTTAACGGAATAACGAAGCTTAAAAGTAGCCTCTTTTTTAGCAATACTGTTTATGAATAGCTTCATTAATGAAGATCCTTAGGAGAAGGAAGGCTGGGCAAGCTATTGGCACCAACGCATCCTCCGCGGACTTGATTTAACAAGCGGGGAATCGATTGAATTTGCGAAATTGAATGCGGCTGTGGTGCAGCCGTCACGAACAGGTATTAATCCGTATTATTTGGGCATTAAGATGTTTGAGGATATTGAAGAGCGATATAACAATCCTGATGAAGAAATGATAAGGCACGGGGTTAAGCCAAATTCAGGCCGTGAGAAAATGTTTGAAGTGCGGGAGATTGAATCGGATATCTCATTCCTCCGTAATTACCTCACAAAGGATTTAGTCATGCGCGAAGATATGTATCTGTTCCAGAAAAAAGGTCGCGATTATAAAATCGTGGATAAGGGATGGAAAGAAGTACGTGATCAGCTCGTTGGTATGCGGGTTAACGGTGGCTTCCCATACATTACGGTGAATGATGGAGACTATCTGAAAAATGGAGAACTTTATTTGAAACATTGGTTTGAAGATATAGAGCTCGATGTGAAGTACCTGGAGAAAGTCTTGCCGAATTTACATTATTTATGGGGGCGTACAGTTCATATAGAAACCGTGTTGGAAGGTAAGGAGATTTTGTTTAGTTATGATGGGAAGAGTGTGAGTCGGAAATATGTATAGAAGGGAAAGGGGTGCCGAATGGATCGGTTCCCCTTACTTTGTTATGCACAATAGGGGTTATAGAATAAGAAGGCATTTGGGTTTTATTAAATCCCATTCTTCTTCAATAAGTTCAAAGCATTTGTGAAAGTGAATAGCACTTATTTGGTCAATGATTTCTGTAATTTGCAACTCTTTGGAATGTGTAATCCACATACATATGGCACTAACTAACCCTATTCCAACGCAATGTCCGTCTTATTATTTGCTATTTTAAAATTTAACTGTTATTCTTAAGAAGAATTATTTTTGTTCGGTTTCAGATTGAGAAGCGATTTTGATTTTCGTCTAAGGTGTTTGAGCAAGGATAGTAACACATTGTGTGGATATCCACACTAGGAGGCAACAATTATGGAACAAGGTAAAGTGAAATGGTTTAATGCAGAAAAAGGTTTTGGATTTATCGAACGTGAAGGCGGAGAAGACGTATTCGTACATTTCTCAGCTATCCAAAGCGAAGGTTTCAAATCTTTAGACGAAGGTCAAAGCGTAACGTTTGAAGTAGAACAAGGACAACGTGGCCCACAAGCTACAAACGTTCAAAAAGCTTAATAAGAGCTAATGAAAGACCCTGCATATGTAGGGTCTTTTTTGCTTTTAAATCAATTTGGACATAAAAAAAGCCCTATTCAAGAAATGAATAGAGCTTAGACAACAAACGAATGAAACTAGTATAGCAAATGGTAGGCTAAGTATAGCACAGTGCTAGAATAATCCCTAATTTAAAACAGCTTATTTGTAAGGGATTGTTTAGCTTTTGTTTTTTTGATACAGTCACTTATCTCCTAAACACCTTTCATTGATTACATATAGAATGTACTACATATTGTTGCTTAAATACCATATCACACCTAATTTCAATAAGTTATTCTGAAGAAACAAATAATTTGAATATATAAAGGTATTATAAAACAAGCTTTCCATCTAAAAATTTTGGTTATAAATGATAATCATTATTAATAATAATGATTATCATTTATAATATTATCACTATTATAATCAACAATTATTCTCAATTAGATATTCATTTTCTCAATTAGATTGACTTTTGATTATGACGTTGCTATGCTTGAATTAAAGATAAAAACAATAAAAAATTATTATTTCTTTATAGTGATTTAGCTCATAAAGGAGAGGATTAAAATGGCTTCCACTAATACGACGCATATTTCTGTATGGAGTAAGGTTCAAGAACATATTGAATTAATTGCAGCGTTAATAAGTGGTCTGGTTATTTTATTCGGGTGGATATTATCTAAAAATGATTTGGAGACAATATCTATAATTACTTATTTGTTAGCTTTTGGTATCGGTGGGTTTGCTAAAGCAAAAGAAGGTATAACGGATACGATTGAAACCAAAAAATTGAATGTTGAAATTTTGATGATATTTGCTGCAATTGGCTCAGCTATGATTGGCTACTGGGTAGAAGGAGCAATATTAATCTTTATCTTCTCTTTAAGTGGTGCACTTGAGACATACACGATGAATAAGAGTCATAAAGAAATATCAGCCTTAATGGATTTACAACCTGAAGAAGCGCTATTAATCGATCATCAAGGAAATGAATCCATAGTTAAAGTCGCTGATTTGAAATTAGGAGATCACATCTTAATTAAAGCGGGTGAACGAGTTCCATCAGATGGTACTATTATTCAAGGTACTACAAATATTGATGAAGCAGCAATAACAGGTGAGTCTATTCCAGTTAGTAAAAAAGTTCAAGACGAAGTGTTTGCTGGTACTGTTAATCTTCGAGGAACGATTACGGTTGGAATTACAAAACCACAGGAAGAAACGCTATTTCAGAAAATCATTCAATTGGTGCAATCAGCGCAAAGTGAAAAATCTCCTTCACAATTGTTTATTGAAAAATTTGAAGGTACGTATGTGAATATTGTACTAATTGTCGTGGTATTGATGTTATTTTTACCTCATTTTATTTTAGGATGGAGCTGGAATGAAACTATTTATCGTGCAATGGTTCTCTTAGTTGTGGCATCTCCTTGTGCATTGGCAGCTTCTGTTATGCCAGCTACACTATCAGCTATTTCAAATGGTGCAAAAAGAGGGATTTTATTCAAAGGGGGCATTCACTTAGAGAACTTAGGTAATTTAAAAGCTATTGCTCTCGATAAAACAGGAACATTAACTAAAGGCAAGCCAGAAGTGACAGATGTGTTATTCAGAGAAGATTTTACGAAAGAAAATTTTCTTCAGTACGTGGCGTCTGTTGAAAAATACTCTTATCATCCATTAGCACAATCTATTGTGAAATATGCTTCAGACAATAGTGATTTATCATTTATTAAACCTGAAACATCAGAGGACATATCAGGGTTTGGGGCAAAAGCAATCTTGCAGGGAACTGAATGGAAGGTTGGTAAAGCAGATTTTGTTGGAGCAGAATTAGCCGCTACTTTTCAAAATGGTATAGCAAAACAATTGGCGGCCGAGGGCAAAACAATTGTATTTGCCAGTGATCATAAAGGGATTGCAGGTCTAATAACGTTAAAAGATACTGTTCGACAAGAAACTTTAGATGCGATTAAAAAATTGAAATCTGTTGGTGTATATACATTTATGTTAACAGGAGATAGTAAAGCGACAGCGCAAGCAATTGCAAGGGAAAGTCATGTAGATGGATTTGTCGCAGAATGTTTACCAGAGACGAAAGTAGATGAACTGAAAAAATTAAAAGAAAAGTACGGAACAGTAGCAATGGTTGGAGACGGTATTAATGATGCACCTGCATTAGCGACAGCTTCGATTGGTATTGCCATGGGTGAAGGAACGGATGTAGCACTTGAAACAGCTGATGTAGTATTGATGAAGAATAATTTATCTCTTATTGCAGAAGCTGTTCTTCTATCAAGAAAAATGATTAAGATTATAAAACAAAATGTCATATTCTCTATAATTGTAATAGTGTTGTTAATTTGCTCCAACTTTTTACAAACAATCAGTTTACCTTTAGGGGTAATTGGTCATGAAGGAAGTACTATTCTTGTTATTCTAAATGGACTTCGCTTATTAAAAACAATAAAAGAATAAAATATTAAATAATAGCAAGGGAAATTTCATGTAAATCCGAAGACAGAATCCATAAAGGACTTTATCCTTGTTCATACAAAAACCCTGATTAGCGAGAAATCAGGGTTTTTTGAAAATCCTTAAATGGAAGCAATAGCAGAAGATCAAGATTGTCAAATGGATGGTATCTTTTTATGCTGCTAACGGGGGCACCATTCCTGCAATAAATGAACAGTGTGGTTAAATATGTGAAACAACGTAATTTAAACTATCAATGGCAATAGCAGAATCATCTATAAACACCTTGAGAGGCATCGCATAAGATAAAAAATACCGCCATTGACGGTATTCAATCTTCTACTATTAAAATTGGGAGTGGAACAATGGTTGAAACTAATTGACACTATTATTCTTCCTGATTTCGTCACGAATGTCCTTTAGATAATCATTTTTTTGTTTCATTAACTTTATGAAAGTACTTGTAACATAAATAGCAAAAATGAGAATTCCTAAATATATTATGATAGGAATAATCCCTAAGAAATCTAATATTTCCATAAATTAACCCCTCCAAACTATATTTTATAATCATATTATCATATTTTTCACAAATTAATCGTTAATAAACTTATACTCTCAGGGTAGATTGCAAAATGAGGGCAATCGCTTTTTTATTAAAGGGGAAGGTTAACGGAAAAAGACAAACGGCATCGATTATATCTGTTTTTACTTTACGTAAACTCGAACTTTTCGCTTTGTATGAATTGAGTGAATTCGCAATGATTAACAGATACCCTAGTTTTTCAAAATACTGTACAACAGGCACATAATGCCAGTAGACTCTAAAACTATGGGAGGTCTTGTTTCTGTTAATTCTTCTACCTCTTTAATAAATGTATGAAGTTCATCTAAGCCATCCAGTGTATGTGCGACTTTAAAGCTCTTTTTGTAAGGCTTCTTTTTCTCCAAGAATGCTTGAACCTGACTTTCACCTTTTGCGACATCCAGACCAATGATTGGATTGATGAGTATCTCCTCCTCATCAATGAATTAGCTGGTAACCCCTAAATGGCTCCTTATAGTGTCATAGCTTCGCTTGTTATGCGAGATCTGGGTCCCAACCAGCTTCAATCATGTTTCTATAAGTAGGGGGGAACGGTTTAGTTGTCGGGATTAACTTTCCCACGGGGGGCTTTCGTTCTACCCCAGCTACCTCTAGTATTCTAGACCTCAAAGAAAAAGGTCAACCAATTAACTTGGTCAACCTAATAATACGAAGGGCAGGATAGTTGCATAAGGAGTTATAATATATTAGACCAATTCTTTATGTTATTAATAATTTGTATCTGACACAAAGTGGTAGTGTTTAATTTACAAATAAAAGAGGAAGCGATACATATGATTCATACTTTTGCCGTAACAAACGATTTAAAACTAATAACTGATATACCATTAAAACGTTTAGATGATTCTGATATTAAATGGTTTTGGGTAGATTTCGATACACCTAGTGATAGAGAAGCACTCCTTTTACAAACTCATTTTGATTTGCATCCACTTGCAATTGAAGACTGCTTACATTCTCTACAACGTCCAAAACTTGATTATTATGATGGGTATAATTTTTTTGTTCTACACACTTTAAACCAATACTCCCTTGTACCTGAAGAATTAGATATATTTGTCGGACACAATTTTATAGTTACTTTCCATTCATCACCTTTAAGTGAAATAGGAATGGTTCGAAAAAGGGTAATGGAGGATAAAAATACTATTAATAAAGGGGTTCTACACATTTTTTATTCAATAATGGATAAAATTGTAGATGAGTATTTTCCAAGTATTTATAAATGTGAAGATAAATTGAATGAAATAGAAATGAATAAAACAAATCAAGATTTAATTGAAAATGTTTATGAAATAAGAAACCAGTTACTTAAGTTAAGACGCACAATTTTTCCGATGAGAGAATTGCTGTATAGAATTTTAAATTCGGAGAGAGTGATAGTCCCAAAAGATGATCGAGTCTATTTTATGGATATATACGACCATTTATTGAGACTTTCTGAAATGATTGAGTCTAATCGAGAAATGACGGCAGATATACGAGACAACTATATTTCACTAAATTCAAACCGAATGAACAGAATTATGAAAACACTAACTGTTATGACATCAGTTTTCATTCCTTTAACGTTTATTGCCAGTATATATGGGATGAATTTTAAATATATGCCAGAACTTACCTTGCAATGGGGATATTTTGGAGTGCTGGGAGTTATGGTATCAGTTGGCTCTGTAATGTTGTTATGGTTTTGGCGTAAGGGTTGGTTTAAATGATTAAAAATAAAAAGCCGATGCAAAAAACGGGCACGATTGTTTAAAAAGGTTCACTTTTCCTTATAGAAATAACGGGGGCGTTGATCCAAGAAGGATTAATGCCTTTTTGTGTTGAATTTCTTATTGTAAAAACGGGGTAGGTTAGCGGAATGAAAAATTTTCTGAAACTTCAAACTAGTATCCGTCGTATATAATTAATAATAGGAAATACCAGGAAAGGGGATTTTATGTTGCAGTTGTTTTTAAAGGGATTATATAGAGGGTCTATCTCATTTGGTATCTTACTAATAATTTCACTGTCGTATAAGTTGCAAGGGAAATCAGATGATTCGAGTGTTTATTTTTTTTATGGCCTTATAGCCTTTTTCCTTGGGGTGACAAGCGTCATATATCAAATTGAACAAGGTTTTATAAAGAATAATAATATTAAGGTTAGTAGAGGTTTCAGGATATACGCGGGAAAATCAACCTTCCCTTATTGGTAATCCGATACGATTCCTATTGTTTGTGCTTTTTCTGATCTTTAAGAAAAAAGTAGTTGACAACAAAAAATAATTTATGATATTATTAAATATTTGCTAAAAAATAATATATATGGTAAGGTTAAGAAGGTTACCATATATGGAGGTGGATTATTTGTTTCAAATTGGCGATAACATTGTTTATCCAATGCATGGAGTAGGTATAATTAGAGCCATAGAAGAAAAGGAAATCTCAGAGGAAAAACAACAGTATTATGTCATAAAAATGTTAATCGGTAATATGCAAGTCATGATTCCTACTGGTAAGAGCTCAAGTATACGCCCTGTTACTGACATAATTGCATTAAAACACATCATAAACATCTTTCATCATGGAGAATCAGATAGATTACTGCCGTGGAAACAAAGGTATAAAGTGAACACGGACAAAATAAAAACAGGTAAAATACAAGAATGTACTGAAGTTGTACGTGATTTAATGCGTATGAAGAAAGAAAAAGCACTCAATACAAGCGAAAAAAAAATGTTAGATAACGCACATGAATTTTTGATTAGTGAACTGGGATTAATTAAAGGTATTACTGAAAATCAAATAAAAAGTTTCTGTTAAGGTTAATTTAAGAAATTGATTACATTTCCTTCAAAAATATCCTGATTTTTTGGAAATATGTTTATTATTAAAAATAAATCTTTTCAAAGACATTCAACTTCTCCAACTCACCTTTAGAGCATTAACCTCTTTTGTAATCTCTACAATCTAATCCATTTTTATTATTTAAATTTCTTTTATGAACGTTTGAAGTTTCATCAAATAACTCGATAAAATAGTCACTTGATTTTTGCAATCCTGATTCACACTGGCACGGACAAGGAGCCGTAAGGATGAAAGAGAGGTAGGGCTTTCATTGTTTTAGGTATACAATATATTATTTAAGTCATTATTTCTAGAAGAAAAAAACAATCAATCTCACCTCTATCTTTAAGAATTTTTTATATCATCTGAGACAGTGAATAGTAATTGTTTATCTTCTTTACGTAAAAGAGAGAAACGAATCGGTAACACCATATGGTCAACTACAAAAATGGATTCCAGACCAGGAAACCGTTTTTTATTTTATTTACATAACAATAGTAAAAATCACTAGTGAGGGTTTATATCCTTTGAAGGGCAACGCGTACAAGAAGGATTTTAATACTATTGTGGAACAGATTAAAGGATAACTAATAATATTAAATAATGTATGAAAAAACCAAGTTTGTGAATACGGAAGTATTTGAAATTCTAGGTTCTAATAACAGTCATTCAATTGTAGAAGATTTCTCTGAAAATTTCCCGATTGCTTTTTGGATCAGAATTGACTGGGAAAAGCCTATTGTTAACCGAGTTGAAGTAAATGACCAAGAAATAAAGAGCATTCCATACTTTCTCATTTGTAAAGGATTTGATACTTCAATTCCTATATATATCTTTTGGGGATACGATAGTTATCCATGTGTAAAAACTAAATTGACTAGAGAATTATTAAGTAATATTGAGGATATTGTTTGGTTAGGAAATGTTTTATATATTTATTGTCTTACATAGAAATATGTTATTGAATTCTTTCATGATGATACGGTTAATATGGGGTGGATTTAGGTCAATAAAGACTTTATCCTTATTTAACAAATGGGGGCGTTAACGGAATAACAAAGCTTAAAAGTATCCTCTTTTTTAGCAATACTGCTTATGAATAGCTTCATTAATGAAGATCCTTAGGAGAAGGAAGGCTGGGCAAGCTATTGGCACCAACGCATCCTCCGCGGACTTGATTTAACAAGCGGGGAATCGATTGAATTTGCGAAATTGAATGCGGCTGTGGTGCAGCCGTCACGAACAGGTATTAATCCGTATTATTTGGGCATTAAGATGTTTGAGGATATTGAAGAGCGATATAACAATCCTGATGAAGAAATGATAAGGCACGGGGTTAAACCAAATTCAGGCCGTGAAAAAATGTTTGAGGTACGGGAGATTGAATCGGACATTTCCTTCCTCCGCAATTACCTCACAAAGGATTTAGTCATGCGCGAAGATATGTATTTGTTCCAGAAAAAAGGCCGCGATTATAAAATCGTGGATAAGGGATGGAAAGAAGTACGTGATCAGCTTGTTGGTATGCGGGTCAATGGAGGATTTCCATACATTACGGTAAACGATGGTGACTATTTGAAAAATGGGGAGCTTTATCTGAAACATTGGTATGAAGATATTGAGCTGGATGTGAAATACTTGGAGAAAGTTTTGCCGCATATGCATTATTTATGGGGGCGTACGGTTCATATTGAAACGGTGTCGGAAGGTAAGGGGATTTTGTTTAGTTATGATGGGAAGAGTGTGAGTAGGAAGTATGTGTGAGTGATAAGAAGAAGCCAATCGGGGATTGGCTTCTTTTTGGTTATTCGGTATCATAGCAAAGTTCAATTAAGAGGGTTGAAGTATATGAACATTAAATATTTAATAACGTAATAAAAGTTTCCTTCATCTCGAATGCTCGTTCCTATATGATAAACGCAAAGTATAAAAGAAATAACAGACAAAGCACATACATAATTGGATGTACTTCTTTAGCACGCTTTTGTGCGACTAAACAAATTGGATAAAGAATAAAACCTAACCCAATCCCGATAACCACACTAGAAGTTAGCGGCATCATAATAATTGTTAAAAATGATGGAATCACAATCTCTAACTTCGTCCAATTGATTCGACGGATTTCCATAGCCATTAGTGCTCCTACAATTATTAATGCAGCTGATGTCACTTCCACTGAAATAACGTTAACAAGTGGTGAGAAGAATAACGCAACGACAAAACAAGCGGCAGTTACGACAGATGTAAAGCCTGTTTTTCCGCCGACAGCAATACCAGCAGAAGATTCAACGCTTGTTGCAGGTGTTGATGTACCTAAAATAGCACCAATTACACCCGCAGCCGAATCGGCAAGTAAGCCTTTACCGATATTCGGAATCTTATTGTCTTTCATCATGCCTGCTTGACTTGTTAGTCCAATTAATGCACCTGCTGTATCAAAGAACGCGACAATTAAGAACGTGAAAATAACTGTTAGGATTTCTGGTGTGAAAATCTCATCTAAATGACCAAACACAACGCCAAATGTTGGTTCAATGCTTGGGATACTGCCAACAATCGATACAGGTACATCGATTAATCCGAAAGTCATACCAACAATTGTTGTAATCACCATGCCGTAGAAAATGCCGCCATTGATGCCACGTACTAACATAATGATCGTAATAATAAGACCTAGAACGGCTAGTAGTGTCATCGGCGATGTTAAATCACCAATCGACACAAATGTATCTGGGTTGCCGACTACAATGCCACCATTTTTTAATCCGACAAATGTGATGAAGAACCCAATACCCGAAGCGATAGCATATTTTAAATCGATTGGAATAATATTAATAATCTTCTCTCGAATTTTAAATAAACTTAATAGCATAAAAATGATGCTGGCAACGAAAACGCCTGTTAAGGTAACTTGCCAATCAATACCCATCCCGATACATACTGAGAACGTAAAAAATGAGTTTAATCCCATACTCGGTGCAATGGCGATTGGGAAGTTCGCCAGTAAGCCCATCAGCACTGTGCCGATGATGGCAGTAAGCGCAGTTGCCGTGAATACAGCCCCTTGATCCATTCCCGATTGACTTAGGATAATTGGATTGACGATTAAAATATAGGCAATCGATAAGAAGGTCGTAATCCCTGCGAGTGTTTCCGTTTTATAGGAAGTACCCCGTTCTGCAAATTTAAAAAAGTTTTTCATGTTGTAAGCTCCTAATTACTAGTTCAAAGATTGAACGGAAATAAGTATAACTACCATTTTATCAATAATTTTTTTCCCTAAAAATATAAAAAACTTTAACCACAATTTGGCCAAAGTTTTTCTACAAAATGGAATAAAAATATATTATTTTCCCATTCCTTGTAGTCAGCTATTTATCGGTAGCTGGTAGAAACTTTCAAGCCGTATTCTTGAATTTATACAAGGTATATCTTTTTTTAAAAACTATATCAATACTATTTTAAATAGTCAATAAAATTTCAATACCTTTATCTTATCGATATAAAAACATTCAAAAATAAAAAATTACAAGTATACTAGAATCATAAAAAATTCAGTGAAGATTGGTTGTGTTTTTAGGATAGCGTATCTTTTATTTGTATTCGTGGCATTCGATCGTATTAACACTGCGTTGAAAATGATATACTTTTTTGTCCAATAATCCCTGTTTTCCTATATGATAATGGACTATCGACTTTAATAGACATAATCACTGCTATTGCTTTCATAACAAAAACCATGTTGATTAATAATATTGATAAACCACATACTCAAAACTATTATGATATTTGTTTTATCTATCCTCTTTTGATACTACAAATGACCCTCTTTACTACAACAATTAATTCTTCCTTTCAACAATAAATTATTGTGGTAATTCATAAAGCTAACATAAGTGGTGTAAGTTCTTTTCTATTGGGGGCGTTAACGGAATAACGAAGATTAAAAAGTATCCTCTTTTTTAGCAATACTGTTTATGAATAGCGCCATTAATGGAGATTCTTAGCAGAAAGAAGGCTGGGCGAGCTATTGGCATCAGCGCATCCTTCGTGAACTTGATTTAACAAGCGGAGAATCCATTGAATTTGCAAAACTAAATGCAGGAGTGGTGCAGCCGTCAAGAACCGGTGGAGGAAAGATCCAACGAAGCGGAAGTAAAACAATCCATTCGGGAGTCATTTGGAGTGGATAACGGTGGAAGTATAGAAATGTTCGAAACTAATGAAGATGCTGAGAAACGTAAAGAATATATTGAAACTGTAACGAAAGAAATGGGCGGACTTCTGACGGAATATTCGTATGTGGAGAATAACGTTCTTCTTCGATTATCTAAAAGTTTAACCCTTGACCAGGCGGCTGACTATGAAACGGCTTTAAAAGAAACTTTCAAATGAGTTTAGGAAAAAACATCGCTTTTTTTAGCAGTGTTTTTATTTACTTACGCATACACAAAAACGTATACATATCCATTTTAATGTTATTTGAATTGTAAAATGATTTGAATAAGTGATAAATTATTTCTGTTAATTCGATTAAAGAATATGGTGAGAACTATCTCAGGAAATGTAATTCGTTGCAACATCTTCAAAGTTGAAACTTTTATAGAATTCTCCTTTTTTTAAAAAAGAAGAACTCAATGATTAATATCTCTGAGTTCTTCTTTTTAGGTTTTAAAAGCTCGTAAAATGAAGCTCTCGGAGAAAACGCTGGTGTCAATAACTTATCCAGACTGTTCCGATAAGGCAATTGTTTAATAAAGCCTATATTACATCTCGATGCCGACAATATCCCAAGCCGTGATGATACCCAAAGCTTTTTCATGGGGTTTACCGTGTTCAGTGACAATAATAGCTTGAAGATTCAATTGATTGTTGGATATACGGTTTTCGAAAATCTCTTTAACCTTAAATACACTGTCGTGTCTACCAACAAAAGCAACATTTCTTGGATTTTCGTATTGAATAACTTCTTGGACGCTCATATTTTCCATCAACAGGCCGTCATCATTGAAAGCGTGCGCTATCCAACGAGAGATGCCGCCGTCTGTCAAAAGCGCTACGAAGCGGTTCTCATCATAAATAGGAATTTGTGAATATTCGCCTTTGCCTTCGTTCTTCATCAAGTCCAAAGCTGTTTTAATGTTGTCCGCAGAATGAATGATCGCCATTTCTTTCGTGCAGATTGATTCTGCCGAACGAGGACTTTCCAATTCTTCAGCAAACTTCTCGATTTCTTCCACTATGCTGGAGTGCGGAGTCGCAATATATTCTAATCCATTATTGCCTTTTTCATGGACCAGGACATTGCGCAACTCATGGAATTTCAATAAGCGCGAGTTATTACGCATATTTTTGATGACTGGATTGGTGCTTTTTCGTAGTAAGGTTTTGAAATCTGCGAATCCTTTGTCGTTTTGATATTTAGGGTCTTTATCTTTCATATAATTATGTATTCTGTTGTAAGCTGCTAAAAACCTATCTGCATTATTCATGTGTATACCCCCAGTTTATTTGAATATGTCTGTTGCTCCTGCCGTTTCCAATCATTAGCATCAACAAGTCATAGATACCAACATTGAACAGAATCAATGCCGAATGTGCATTAGTTTGACTAGAAGCCTTCCATCATAAAGTTCTGATTTCTATAACCTCCTTTTAATCTATTTTTTTGAAAAGGTTAGATTCAATATTTTTATATTCTCTCTTGTTCAATCAATGAAACTGGGGATATATTCCGCCAATGGAAGTGTCGTACGGACCCTCACTCTACAACATTAATTTAATGAATGTTGTTGCATTATTAAATATTACAGCGCTGATACAAGAATGGTCAGGATTAGTGAAATTAACAAAGAGAAGGCTTAGTATTAGATAAAAAGGATGTAGCTTCCTTTTTCCATGGGTAGTGTTATTTCAAGTAGCGCAAATGAATAAACATATACTATGATTAGAAAAATCTAAGGATAGTTGAAGTAGAGAAGGGGAGTATTGCATTAATATGGTTTTCTATGTTTGTCATAGTTTGTAATGACTAATGGAGGAAGAAACGAAAAGGTGGGAATTTTATGAATCCCTTAGCTTACGGCGGGTTAGTTATTCTGATTAGCATTTGCTTCTTTGGATGTCTCACTTCTGTTATGGGGACGACTCAGCCATACTTCGATGCGCTTATCACCGTATTTGTCACTCATTGGGTGATGCGTGACCTGGTTCCAGTTCGTCAGGAAAATTACGATAATAACGAAAATAACGATGACGTTTCAAGACAAGGAGAGTAATTTCTGGTGTTCTTTGTACTCTTAGTGCCACCAATCTATCTTCCAATCATTAACGAAACGTTATTGTATTAAATGTTAAAGGAGAACTGAATCCACTGGTTTTAAATGATGGGAGAAGTATGTGTGTTAAAGTAGAAGCCAATCAGGGATTGGCTTCCTTTTTATTGTTAAGTAAATACTTCGAAATTTATTGAATGAATTATCTATTGGAAAAGATACGATTTTTTATTGGTTTCCGTATCTATTTTTTTATTTCGACATATCCGATATACTGAGCCTTGTTTGATGAATTTCTTGTAATAACTTCCATTACGAAGGTTCCTTCGGTATCAGGGAAGGTGAATTCCCCATTTTCATTCACATCGAGATCGGTATCTTTCCCGTTTTCCCACAATGTGACTGCAATAGAGTCTGGCCAGCTGGCCCCACTGCTTCCGTTATTTTCCTCATTTTCGATAATGTCAATTCTGGCCTCCTGGGTGGGATATGCAAATATTTTATTCTGTTTAGGACCGAATTCTTCAATATTTAACACAACGTTCTTTACCTCGCCACTCGACGAGCTCCAACTGACATTGGCTTCGGTTAACGGGTATGCTAGGAGGCCCTCCATCTCGCCTACTTCTAAACGAGCGCTCGGAAGCCCTACATCATAATCCTCTGCAAAACATCCTGAAACGGTGAAAATTAATAAGATTCCGATAAAACATTTCAACCATTTGTTCATCATACATTTCCCCCTGCATGGTTAATGCCAAAATTCACATCATATTAAACTCTACTGCCCTGTTTGGTCATTAAGGAAGTTAGTCCGCTTAGAGGATATTTCTTCACATTTAATATTTTCTTCATCTTGGTGAGATTGTGGCTATATTAATTAAGCAAGGAGATCCTTAGATGAAGGGAGAATGGAAATGTTTTATCTAAAGATATCACTACAGGAGAATTGAGCAAATAAAAACCGGCTATTGCAGTCGTTTCCTTCGCCAAATCCACACGTTTGACAAGAGAAGTAATCCTGCAATGGTACCAGCAATTCTTTGATCGCGGCTTCGGGTATATTCTAAAAAGTCACCTGCTTCATAATCTGCAAGTGCCCCGTTCGGAAACTTTTCCACATCCGTTGTCAGCTTCAGCCATTCATCTGTTCGACCGCACGGATCAACCTCGATGTGCAATCCTTTTTTATGTCCGTAGATAAGGTAGACTCTGCCTTCTTTGAGGGTTTCTTGTAACCAATCCCCGATCATGTCTTTCACTTCAGCCCTAGGTTTCAGGTCCCCTTTATAGACCGTGTCCACTTGGATAATGTAACTATCTCCTTTTCGCTCATTTACCATCCCTTTAAATACGAAATCGGCGTTCTTGAAAGTTTTTTCCGCACGTTCAGGTTCCGCGCAGCTCAAAGCCTCTCCTATAGTGGGGAAGGACAGGCTCCCTAAGAGAAAGAACAGAACCAACCCAAATCCTTTAGCCGTTCGCCAACTGTTCATACTGCTCATCCTCCTCTTATAATCCACATAACTTTAATTCAACTGGTACTTCGGAATAACCTTACCGTAAATTTGTTATTAATGAAGAATATTATTTAATATAAGTATCTAATTTTGAGGCAGTTGTTTTAATATTGCTTTATTTCAAGCGGGCTTTATAATTATTTTAATGGAGAAATTTGGAAAATAAACCACGATCTTAAAAATGCCATCCAAGAGGAAGAGATATATAAGAACATTTTGTTAATTGGACTTTTCTTGTTGGGTTTATTTGTGAGCCACATACTAGTAAATATTGAGCCAAAACGTACAATATTACGCATAAAAATCTGCGAGCTTTTTTGTTATGATTTATTTTTTTCATTTAATTTATATGCAGCGCATTCTAAATCAAAAATCGTGGAAATGAAAAGCAAATGAAAACGAAAGTAAAAATAGAATAATATTATATGATAAAATATACTTACATGTTATTAACGTTAATTATAGGGGAGTCCTAGAATGAAAAAGAAAATAAACTATATAATCTCACTTTTAATGATTATCTTATTGGTGGGTTGTTCGAACGCTGATGATACATCTATTACAGATGTAGAAACAGAATCACAAAAAGTAACCACAGTTAATACAGAAGAAAATAGCCAAAAAGAAGAAAAAGAAGAAACTACCCCTACGGTTAGTGATGAACCAGCAGTAGAGGAACAAGTAGTTGATGAATCAGTAATAGAGGAAACAAAAACCCAATCAAAGGATGAACGGTTCTCAGGATACAAACGGATTGAAGTTGATGGTGGCGATTTGTCTGGATATCGTGAAGCTAACGTTGTCGTTGACATTGGCTATGGGGATCGTGAATACTGGGCATTTACGAATGAATACGGGCAATTAGTGCGGGTCATTGCTGACGAAATTATTCTGCAAGATGATCGTAGCGAACCTGTAACATCATCTGGGAGATACTACTCTGATGAGGCGAAAGTTCCTGGTGTCGAGAGTGATAATTTAGATGAAGGACATATCATCGCTGATTCTCTCGGCGGGGTATCGAATGCTTATAATATTACCCCGCAGGATAGTACACTCAACCGACATGGTGACCAAGCTTATATGGAAGATGCGATTCGTCGTGCGGGTGGAGCTACTAATTTCGAAGCAATTATCACCTATCCGAATACGAAAACACAGGTCCCTTCCCATTACCAGTATTCCTATACTATAAGGGGTAACGAGATTGTGGATAAATTTGACAATGTAAACCCTGATGAAGTAAACGCATCGCTCGGTTTAACAGAAAGTAAGCCTTCTGATTCAACTAGTTCAAGTAATTCTAGTAGTTCAACTAGTTCAAACACGAAAGGTGATATTTCTAGTGTTGATGTGAATGGTAATGGACAAGTGACAATTAAAGAAGCAAAAGATGCAGGTTTCAGTATGCCCATAACGAGTGACCATTGGTTATATCCTTATATGCGCGATAACGATAATGATGGAATGGTAGGGGAGTAACACTTTTAACTCTGAGACAAACTAGATGAACAAGAGAATAGTTCTTCGTTAAAGATCTATAAGCTTGGGATATCCCAAGCTTATTTTTTATTAATAGGTTTACTCAATCATTAGCTATTTTTGTTAGGAAAACGGATGGTATTTGAGCTGTGCTTTATATTTGATGTCTTTTTTAGAGGATGAGGATAGGGAATGTGAACGAGGTATTAGAGGATGCTACTATATGACGATAGGTTGTGGTGATGGTTCTGCTACTATTACGCACGAATAAACATCCTATTATGAAAGGTGAGGCGTATCAATTGCTATTATTGGAATTACCTGTTATTCTTAAGAAGAATTATTTTTGTTCGGTTTCAGATTGAGAAGCGATTTTGATTTTCGTCTAAGGTATTTGAGCAAGGATAGTAACACATTGTGTGGAAATCCACACTAGGAGGCAACATATTATGGAACAAGGTAAAGTGAAATGGTTTAATGCAGAAAAAGGTTTTGGATTTATCGAACGTGAAGGCGGAGAAGACGTATTCGTACATTTCTCAGCTATCCAAAGCGAAGGTTTCAAATCTTTAGACGAAGGTCAAAGCGTAACGTTTGAAGTAGAACAAGGACAACGTGGCCCACAAGCTACAAACGTTCAAAAAGCTTAATAAGAGCTAATGAAAGATCCTGCATATGCAGGGTCTTTTTTTGTTTTTTATTCAATTTGGGCAATAAAAAAGCCCTATTCAAGAAATGAATAGAGCTTAGACAACAAAAGAATGAAACTGTATAGCAAATGGTAGGCTAAGTATAGCACAGTGCTTGAATAATCCCTAATTTAAACTTGCTTACTTGCAAAGGGAGTATTTTTCTATTACTTTTTACGAATACAATAACTGCTAGCTTTCTTAAAAATCCTTCAATAAACATTTAATAAGGTAACAAAAGTTTCCTTCATCACTTCTTCAGATGGATGGTCTCCACTTTTTACATATTTAGTTGACATCCCATATAGGCTCCAACTAATCATAATACTAAGCAAGTCTGCTTTTTCATTTGACCAAGAGGGGTACTTTTTCTTTAATAAATCTTTAAATACCCTTGCGAGTTCTTCTTTTACGATAGTTTCAATTTTGGGTGTAAATGCTTCATAACTACGTGCACATTGATTGGCCAACCCACTTTGAAAGGATAATAAACTAAAGAATATGTCATTTAAAACTTCTGGTGTTAATGCTTCGTGCGAAGTTACATCTTTTAATATCCCCTGCAACACATCTTCACTGATGACTGTTTCCAATAAGTCATATTTATCAAAGAAGTGATAATAAAACGTTGCGCGATTAACAGTTGCTCGTTGCGTAATGTCTTTTATTGTAATATCCTTGAAATCCTTCTCAATTACTAACTCCATAAATGATTCCATAATTAATTTACGTGTTCTTAGGAATCGAGGATCTAACTTTTTCTCCATAATATCCTCCTATTTTTTCGTCATATTTAACGAAATGTCGTATATACGATGTTTTGCTTGTATTGTTGATTGTACATTTTATTGATGAAATATAGAATTAATTATACAACAAGTGTTGTTTATCCGAAAAGTGCCAACAAACGAGTTGGACTAGGATAAATGATTCAATAGGAGGAAGATAGTATGAACATTTTAGTAACGGGTGCATCAGGACATTTAGGATCAAAAATTGTGGAACATTTAATGAAGAAGGTTCCAACTTCAGATATTATTGCAGGTATGCGTGAAACAGAATCAGAAAAAGGAAATTATTTCGCTGCCCAGGGTATTGAAATACGTGAAACTGATTTTGATAGAAAAGAAACATTAGTAGAGGCTTTCCAAGGTGTCGATCGTGTATTTATCATTTCGACATTCAGTGATCCAGAAACTTCAGCTCGCCAACAAAATAATGCGGTAGAAGCAGCCAAAGAAGCTGGCGTTGCACAAATGGTTTATTCTAGTGCTCCGCGTGCAGACGTGAGTGAGTTTGTCTTAGCAGGAATTCATCGTGTCCGTGAAAACATTATTAAAGAATCAGGTATTCCATACGTATTTGTACGTAATAACTGGTACGTTGAAAATGAATTAGGCAGTATTCAGCAAAGCTTAAATGGTGCTCCTTGGGTTACCGCCGCAGGGAAAGGAAAAGTAGGATGGGTTTACCGTCCAGATTTAGCAGAAGCAACAGCAAATGTACTTGCAGGTGAAGGATACGAAAATAAAGCGTATGAATTAGCAGGTGAAAACTTAACGCAAGGTCAATTTGTTCATGCTGTAAATGAAGTTACAGGTAAAGAAATTCAGGTAATGAATGTGGATGTTGCTACGTACGGCAACATGTTAAAAGAAGCGAATTTACCAGAAGAAGCAGTAGCAATGACTACGATGATTCAACAAGGTATTCGTGAAGGCGGATTAGAGAACCCTCATTCAGATTTAGAAATGCTCCTTGGACGTAAACCAACATCTGTTAAAGAAGCATTGCAACAACTATTGAGTTAACTAAAACGCCTCTGTAAACGATTGTTTACGGAGGCGTTTTTTCTCTCTAAAGCAATTGAATCTTATGATTGTTCGATAACCTCCTACTTTTTCAACATTTAGGCTGAAATGTTGTATATACGATTTTCCTATCGGTTTGTTGGTTGTTCGGTGTGTATATTCGTATTATTATTGATTTACAACAAGTGTTGCATAAACAAAAGGTGTCGGAGGTTATTAAATGAATATTACTGTTTTTGGAGCCAATGGACAGATTGGTCAACAATTTATCAATATTGCCCTGCAAAATGGAGATAAGGTAAAAGCATTTGTTCGCCGGGAAGGTGCGTTAAACGTATCGCATGCCAATTTGACAACGATCGTAGGTAGCTTAACTGATGAAAAGGTCGTAACAGAAGCGATTAAAGGGCAAGATGCAGTCGTGAGTACCCTTGGTCCTAAACTGAATGGTGGACGAAAAGTAAAAGAATTACCGATTTGTGATGCACATGAAACAATTTTAAACGTTATGGAAACACAAGGTGTGAAACGTTTCATTACTCTTGCAACACCATCTGTAAGTTCCAAGGAAGACAAAAAACAACTCGCAACGATTATACCTGCGCTTATGCCGAAGTTGTTTTTCCCTCCTGGATATCTAGAAATGAAAGGTATTGAGCAGTTGGTGAAGGCAAGTAAAGTTGATTGGACAGTCGTCAGAATCATTAATCCAAATGTAAGAACGGACGGTAATGGTTATGCCATTTCATTTGGAGATACAAAAGCAAAAATGAGCGTTTCACGCAAAAATATCGCACATTGCATATACGACGCAATCAGTAAAAATGAATGGATTGGCAAAATGCCGATTGTATTCAACAAATAGGGGGGATGGACAATGACTATATTAGCTTGGATTTTACAAGGAATTTTAGCGTTACTATTTTTAATAGCTGGCGTTCAGAAAACATATGGTTCCAAAATGCACAAAGAATCGTTTGCTAAATGGGGATATCCTCAGTGGTTTAGAGTCGTAACAGGCTTGGTCGAGTTAGGGGCAGCTGTATTACTAATTATAGGATTCTGGATTGAAGGATTTGCAATTCTGGGAGCTTTGATTTTAGTGGCAGTCGGTATCGGTGGAGTGATTACACATATTCGCGTAAAAGATACGTTTAAGGATACAGCTATGATAGGAATTTTGGGGATTTTATCAATTCTGTTAGTAATCATTCTTTTATAGTGGGTGGAGAAAAATGAATTTTGAATTTGGTGTTTATTCATTGGGTGAACGTATCCCAGATGCAAACGGCCAGGTGTTATCTGCCAATGAGAGGGTAGAAAACATTATTCAAATGGCGAAGTGGGCAGATGAGGCGGGGCTTGATGTGTTTGGTACAGGTGAGCATCACCGATTAGACTTTGTTACATCAAGCTATGCCATGCTGCTTGGGGCCATTGCACGTGAAACAAAGAAGATTAAATTAACGAGCACTTTATCCGTTATTAGTACAGCAGATCCTGTACGAGTATATGAGGATTTTGCCACACTTGATTTATTAAGTGGTGGGCGTACCGAAATCATTCTGGGTCGTGGTGCCTTTTTAGAAAGCTTCGCACTATTTGGAGCAAGCTTAGATGATTATGATCATTTGTTTGAAGAAAAGCTTGAGCTATATATGCAATTACAAGAACATGAAGTCGTCAATTGGCATGGAGAATTCCGTCCGCCACTTCGTAACGCACAGATTTCCCCTCGTCCTATGCAACCCAGAATTCCAATGTGGATTGGAGTTGGTGGAACGCCTGCCAGTGCAGTGCGTGCAGGAAAGCTTGGGGTAAATATGGCAATGGGGCTATTGGCTGGTGAACCAGAGCGCGTTCAATATTTAACTAATCTTTATTGGAAAGCTGCGAATGAAGCAGGACATGATTTATCAAAATTAAAAGTTTCTGTAACAGGACATGGCTATATTGCAGCAGATGGTGATCAAGCGATACGCGAGTTTACCCCTCATTATAATCAGTACATGCAGCATTTTATGAAAGATCGTGGGCAATTCTTCAATCCTGTTACTGCTGAACAAACGATGCCTCAGCGAGCGGCAAATCAAATTTTAGCGGTAGGAAGTGCTGAAGAATTAGCGGAGAAAATTCTATACCAGCATGAATTATTCGGACATACACGTTTTATGGGTCAGTTTGATATGGGAAATCAACCACCTGCTCGTGTAGAAAAAGCCATTGACTTACTGGCAAATAAAGTTGCCCCAATGGTTCGGAATGCATTAAGTAAATAATGAGATTAAACCAACTTACATTATTAGTTTTCAAAAATATTTTTATTTAAATCTATATATTTTCGTATACAAGAATTAGTTGGATTCATATAAATGGAATAGTTTTTTTTAGTATTTTAAAATATTTATATAGACCAATTTCTTGTTGGAAAATACATTCTAAAGCGAGGTTAACGTCATGACTAACGTATTAGTAATTAAGGCAAACAATCGTCCAGATGGTATTTCAACAAAGATGTATGAAATGTTCGTAGAAGAAGCAACAAAAAATAACAAGCTACAAGTAACGACTTTTGATGTATTTGAAGAGAACATGCCACATTACGGCCAGGATTTGTTCGATGCCTTCGGTAAATTGCAAATCGGTGAAGACTTAAACGAAAGGGAAGCTGCTTCAATAGCGGCCCAGCAAAAAGCACAAAAAGCCATTACAAATGCAGATGTGCTAGTCTTTGCCTTCCCATTATGGAACTTAACTATTCCTTCAGCGTTACAAGCATTTATTGATTACAATTTACAAGCTGGCTTTACATTTAAGTACAATGAGCAAGGTCAAAAGGAATTTTTATTAAAAGGTAAAAAAGTGATTTTATTAAATGCTCGTGGCGGCTTCTATAGTTCTCCAGAAATGAACAGCATGGACATGGCTGTGAATTATATGCGTACCGTTATGACAAACTTCTTCGGCTTTGAAATTATTGACGAAGTAATCATCGAAGGCCATGCGCAAGATCCTGATAATGCCGCAACGATTATCGCGGAAGGTTTGGAAAAAGTTAAAGAAGCAGCAGCAAAATTATAAGTAGTTTTTACAATACTTGTGATACAAATTTAAAAGGACACTACATGATTGGTATGTAACCGCTGTGTAGTGTCCTTTTGATTCTAAATAATATAAGTAAATTAAATGAAAAATCTTATATGGATGAGTTCTTTAGACATTATGAAGCAGGATATAGCACACGAATAAACATCCTATTATGAAAGGTGAGGTCGTATTAATTGCTATTATTGGAATTACCTGTTATTCTTAAGAAGAATTATTTTTGTTCGGTTTCAGATTGAGAAGCGATTTTGATTTTCGTCTAAGGTATTTGAGCAAGGATAGTAACACATTGTGTGGAAATCCACACTAGGAGGCAACATATTATGGAACAAGGTAAAGTGAAATGGTTTAATGCAGAAAAAGGTTTTGGATTTATCGAACGTGAAGGCGGAGAAGACGTATTCGTACATTTCTCAGCTATCCAAAGCGAAGGTTTCAAATCTTTAGACGAAGGTCAAAGCGTAACGTTTGAAGTAGAACAAGGACAACGTGGCCCACAAGCTACAAACGTTCAAAAAGCTTAATAAGAGCTAATGAAAGACCCTGCATATGCAGGGTCTTTTTTTGTTTTTTATTCAATTTGATCAACAAAAAGCCCTATTTAAGAAAGAATCACTTTTATTTTTCCGACTTTCCACGCCAACTACTGGAATTTGTCTTCAATTCATTCTTCTATATTAAAGCCGTTTCTCTATGAATTTAGCGAGTGACGAAAAAATCACCTGGTAAAAGAAGTAACGATTTTAGTGTGCTGAGAAATCATTAGTCTCTTTTAACCATTGCAGCTTATTCCATGGTAAATACATTACAACCCATAAAATAACAATCATACAAGCTAAACCAAATATGTACCCTGGATTTCCAAAGATATTTTCAAGTGGAACAAGTGGAGAACCAGGTGAGGGGACATTTAAAAACATAAAGTTTGTACCCCATATTTTATTTAATGGATAGATAATTGATCCTGTCACAGCTAAAAATAGGATTGAACCTATTATTCTTTTTTTATCTGGTTTAACAATCCCCGCATATACCACCATGACACAATACATAACAAGTGCTAAATGAAAAATAAAGCTAAATAAACTCATAAACTCATATATCGGTCGATGTGTCCAGTTACAAAATAACAAAGCTGCAATTGCACCAGGCAAGAATAAATTATAGAGCTTTTCCCCAATCATTAAGCTATTTGTATAGGCATGATAAAAAATCGCAAAAATCGCAAAACTACATAATTCGAACGGTAGATAGTCAACCGTAAATTCATTTCTGCTAATCAAATAGATATTCTTAAAAATCTCAAATAGTAAAATAAACCATGCGATTCTTCGTTGTACAATACTCTGACTTTTGGCATCTAATTTTTTGAAATGCTTACTAACCATGATGACGGTTAGCGTTATTACAATGAGCCATCCAATATGATATGGTCCAAATAATGAAAATCCCATTTTTCTACCTTCCTTTTTATTCATGAAGAAGCCATCTTGCAAAATCGCAAAATGGCTGGATTTATTATGATAATTGTTTCGTGACTGTTTTTTCTACTAAATTACTGATATCCAAACTAATATAAGTGCCACGACTAGCGCCCTAAGAAGAACAACATTATAAAGTATTAATGACTTCATGGCTAAAGAATAAGTCTCCATTTTCCCCATTGGCAATACGGCTGTCATAAAAATAATTCCTAATATTAAAATAGCAATAATCGGTATGACAAACAATCGGTTGGAATTTTCTAATTCTTTCAATTTCTACCTTTCCTTTTTATGAACAGGATTTCTATATATACTCTACATAGGGATGAACATTGATTAGTATATTTTTATACAGGAATACTTTGAAACTCAAGATTAAGTTAGGTTTAAATTGCCTTAGAATGAGAGTGAACCAATATCTTAGCCGAAGAGAATGTGGCTTTTCCCCCTCATTATTGAAGCCTTAAGACTACCCCCTCACCTTTGGGCGAGGGGGGTATCAGCGCTTATTTTTAGGGTTACCTACGTCGATCACAGGCACACCATATTTTTCTATGAAATAGGCTTTTCCATGTAGGTTGTCAAATTGTATGTTTCAGAAATATTCATTGCAAATAAAATAATCGATCTGTTTTATGCAGATTTAATAAGAGAGGAGTTTGCTTCTTTTACTTTTCCTCGCCAAGAAAGGTTAGTCCACATACGAAGGAGATATTCAACTGGACCTCTCTTCGCATATTTGAGATATAGTACGCTGCATAGGCATTGGGCGACATAGACCAGGATACCGATGAAAATGCTTCCTGCAATGCTGATTTGTTGGTAATATCCGAGCCCGTAACCATAGAAAATGAATGTCATGATGACAGATTGCATCAAATAGTTGGTGAGTGATAATTTCCCCATACTTTCTAATACGGTAAACAGAAAGTATTGTTGGTAACGTACATATAAGTAGGCAAATACAAAAACATAACCAATCGCAAGCAATTGCCCGCCTGATTGAGCGAATATACCAGTGAAAGCTTCCCATCCTTCTAGATGAGCCAATAGCTTCATAGTGAGACCGATAGCGAGTAACCACCAACCGTGCCTATAGATGTTTGTTTGTTGGGATGGATTAGAAAACCATCGCTGTTTTGCCATCGCCATACCGACTAAAAACATGGGCAGCATATAAAAAGGGGACAGCAACAGAGCGCCAACTGCCAGTAATGGATCGATATCAAAAATTGGCGGCATGGCGTTTTCACGATAATCTAGAATTTCCTGATATGTTCCGTTTGCATGTACCTCATCAGTCATCTCAACGAATGCCAGCATATCTGGAGTTTTGAACATTTCAGATACATCACCATAACTTGCTGCTGTAAACAATACGAATGATATCCCTGACCAAATCAAGAGAGTCTTCGGTTTTCTGTGCAGAAAGGGGAGCAGTAAGAATAACATCACACCATAATACGATAAAATATCACCATCCCATAAATATGTGGCATGTAGAGTACCAATCGTCATTAAACCAATGGCCCTTCGTACAAGATGCCACCTTGATTTATCTCGTTTTTGTTTAATCGATTCAGCAAGCTTCACCAATGAATACCCGAATAGTAATGAAAAGATCGGTAAAAATGAGTATTCAAAGGCTACTTGGATGAAACGTAGAGATACCAAGTCTATCTTAGACAGTTCATCTGTATTGATTATGTCTTTACCCCATAAACTGAATTGAAAAATCAATAAGTTCGCCATCAAAATCCCGAACAAGCTGAATCCTCTCAGCGAATCAATTAGTGTTACTCGATTTTTGAGCATTATGTATTTCCTCCTGATTCTTTTTCCAAATTTGTTCTTTGTGCTAGTTACCTGTTAACTTTGGTTCGTATACGGAAGTGGTTGATGGAATGTTTGAAAGTGTGGACAGGGCAAGCTGTAACGCAACCAGATCAGGATGGCGATATCCTACTTTGTCCTGTTTTCTCTTATGTTCTCTATCATTTTTTTTCGTCTTCATAGGTGTAACAGACTATAAATTCGACAAAAACATTCAAATTCCTTCCAGAAATAATAGGGATTGAAGTATTTCATAAGCCTTCAAAAGTACTATATTACATCATAGATAAACATCCAATTATGAAAGGTGAGGCGTATCAATTGCTATTATTGGAATTACCTGTTATTCTAAAGAAGAATTATTTTTGTTCGGTTTCAGATTGAGAAGCGATTTTGATTTTCGTCTAAGGTATTTGAGCAAGGATAGTAACACATTGTGTGGAAATCCACACTAGGAGGCAACATATTATGGAACAAGGTAAAGTGAAATGGTTTAATGCAGAAAAAGGTTTTGGATTTATCGAACGTGAAGGCGGAGAAGACGTATTCGTACATTTCTCAGCTATCCAAAGCGAAGGTTTCAAATCTTTAGACGAAGGTCAAAGCGTAACGTTTGAAGTAGAACAAGGACAACGTGGCCCACAAGCTACAAACGTTCAAAAAGCTTAATAAGAGCTAATGAAAGATCCTGCATATGCAGGGTCTTTTTTTGTTTTTATATCAAATTGCTCAATAAAAAAACCCTATTCAAGAAATGAATAGAGCTTAGACAACAAACGAATGAAACTGTATAGCAAATGGTAGGCTAAGTATAGCACAGTGCTTGAATAATCCCTAATTTAAACCTGCTTACTTGCAAAGGTTTTTTTATCATATATTTGTATCCTACTCTTAGTTTTATTTATTCAAACACCGCGGACATCTTCTTATGTTTCCACATCCAATGAATGAGGGGCTTCCAATCAAATTATTATACTCTGAATACGGAAAAGGCAATCTGCCACTCACTACTTTTTTACACATTATAATCATAACGCTTGATTTTCTCTCGATAAAATAATTTAGAGTATTTTTTATTTATTTATTTACAGAAAATTCATTTAAAATAATATCAAGGTTTAACTTGAATTTTATAGTAGAGGGAGTCTTTGGTGTTGAAGCATATATTTGCATTTGAGAAAGAAGAGGATTTTCAGGAATACAAATATTTGATTGAGAGGTTTTCCAAAAAAATAAAAGGCTATCAGCTTGAATTAGTAAATCATTATGAGCTGAAAGAATTGCCAAAAGGAGTTGTATGGACAACAGATGAACTAGCCACAACTGTTTTTTCCAATATACCGATCCCAGCCTTTACAAATAAAGATCTCATTTATCTTTCTCCTGATTTGGTAAGCTGGAGGAGGTTATTTCTTACACAATTAGAGGGAAAGAAACATTCTAAAATAGAAGACTTCTATATTAATATGTCTGAAAACCATATATTAACTATACTTGGACACGAATTAACCCATCACTCCGATTTGTTTTTGGATGAATTTGATGATGAAAGAGAGAACAGTATTTGGTTTGAGGAAGGAATGTGTGAGTACTTATCAAGAAAATACTTACTAACTGATACAGAAAATAAGCAGATTACAAATATTGAGATAGAATTGATGGGTCTGTTTAAGCACAAATATGGTATCCATTCGTTAGAGGAGTTCGGAAGTGACAGTTATCAAGGGAGTTTAACAAGTATTATGTTCGATTACTGGCGAAGCTTTCTTGCAGTAAAGTATTTGGTTGAAGAGAGGGCTAATAATAACCCAAAACAAGTTTTCGAAGACTATCATAATTGGCATAACGAAGGAAGAACAAAGCCTTTAATAGAGTACTTTCAATTGGAAAGCATATTTTAATGTACGAAAAAAGGATTGAATCCTATTATTGATTCAATCCTTCTACCTATTAATATTGCTTAATCAACGACTACTGTTCCTTTGTAAGGAGTATCTTCACTGGAAGTACCAAGATATACAGTGTACTCGCCAGGTTTAACCACGAAATCGTGTTCGTAGTAGTCCCATACACCCATTGGATGGTTCGTAGCAGTTGGGTCAATCGTGATGGTAACTTCACGTGACTCATTAGGCTCTAGGTAAACTTTTTGGAAACCAACAAGACGCTTAGGTGGCTGTCCTTGGACAGGAATACCTAGATATACTTGAACAACCTCAGCTCCAGCAACTTTTCCTGTGTTGGTTACGGTCACTTTTACCGTAATAGGGGATTTGCCATCTGTTTGTGAAGGTGTTACTGAAAATCCGGAAAGCTCAAAGGATGTGTAGGATAGACCGTATCCAAACGGGAATAATGGCTTAATTCCTTGGGACTGGAACCAACGATAGCCCATATTAAGGCCCTCAGAATATCGAATAACCGGGAAGCCATTGCCTTCATCTGTGCCAGGGTAGCGCTCAGGTCTGCCTGCGTATAAAAGATCATCCTCAGATGCTGCGTATGTGGTAGGAACTTTACCGGATGGATTTACAACGCCAAAGAGTAAATCGGCAACGACGTGACCATCTTCAGTACCTTGGTTCCATGCCTCAAGAACAGCTTTAGCTTTGGAGATCCATGGCATCATGACAGGGCTGCTGTCTTTCATAACTACAACCGTCTGCGGATTGATATCTAATAGTTCGTCGATCATACGATTCTGATCATTTAGCATGTTTGGACTAGGTAAATCAAAACCTTCAGAGGCAACTAAGCCGGCCATTAGAATAACCATATCAGCTTTAGCAGCTGCTTCTTTGGCTTCGTTAAGATTTGATAGATCTTTAGCTACAGTAACCTTGCTGACTGACGTGTGTGAACCAAGACCTTTAAGGACATTTTGCATGCCTTCTACCGGTGGTACCGTGTAGAGCGGAGTAACCTTTGAAGAACCACCCCCACCATTGCACGCATCATCAACGTACTCAGATTGACCAATGATTACGATGGAGTCATAAGCTTTTGGATCAAGTGGCAGCATTTCACCTTCATTTTTCAGAAGAACAGCGGTCTGGGAACCGATTTTGCGAGATCTAGCACCATGACCTTTCGCATCAATCTCACCTGGATTGTATGGACGCTCGAATTGATTAAAACGGAACATTTGTGTATAGCGGCGCACCAATGCACGATCAACCGTTTCAATCTCAAGGCTAGTATCTTGAAGTGCGTTTTTGACATTTGTTTCATTCAACCACTTTGCATCTGGCATTTCATGGTCCATACCTGCATTCAAAGAAGCGGCTGCAGAACGGCAAGACCAGAAATCAGATTGAACGTATCCTTGGAAGCCCCACTCGTCACGGAGTATATCGTTAAGAAGGTAACGACTTTCCGTTGCGTACACACCACGAACACGGTTGTAGGCACTCATCATTGCAGCGATATCTCCGTCTTTAACTAGCATTTCGAACGGTAGCAGGTAAAGCTCGCGCAATACGTGCTCATCCAACTCAACACTTGTGCGGAAGCGCTCGTACTCCTGGTCGTTAACAGCATAATGCTTACCCATAGCGATAACATCGTGGTCTTGAATGGCTTTGGTAACCTCGACGCCCATCACACCGGAAAGGTATGGATCTTCAGAGAAGTATTCAAAGTTACGTCCAGCGATTGGCGTTCTGTGTAAGCAAACACCTGGTCCTTCTAGAACATGCTGACCAAGCGTAGCTGTTTCTGAACCAATGATATCACCGTACTCACGAGCAAGCTCAGGATCAAAGCCGGCAGCAAGACCGATGGTCATTGGCAAAGCAGTAGCTGGCGGGCTTGGATGTCCGTCACCCATACCTACGCCTACAGGGCCGTTGGTAATACGAAAACGTGGGATTCCTAACTCTTCAATACCTTTTACATGGCGCTGTACCTGGATTTGGGCCATAAGTCGATCTTGTTCCTCAGGGCTCATGGCATTCATTTCATCCATAGATGGCATATCATAAATATTAATCGTATTCATGGCACCGTGAAGCTGGGCAATTTTTTGCTCCAATGTCATTGCAGCTACAAGCTTTTCAGCACGCTCACGTGGTGACAATGACTTGTCCATCCATGGAAACTGTCCATTCTTTTCTGTATCAGTAGTATGTTGATTATTCATGTTGAACACTCCTAACACAATATTTTTATAAAAATAAACGTATTATTTCTAATACTTTTATCTGAAAGTCTAAACCGCTTACATATTTATGGTAACCAGATAATTCTATAAAATCCTAAGTGAAGCAAATGAGACTTCCCTGTTAGATCTGCGAATTCCCTTTTATGATTTGGTATCAATGTGTAAATTATATTTTTTTTATCATTGTTTTACTCGTACTATTTTTGTTTTATTAGTAGATATTTTAGTATTATGCTAATTATTAAAGTGGAAAATAGAATAGTAAAGATAAGAAAAAGACGGAACTCATAATATCATGATTGAGGAGTATTTCTAATAACATATAAGGGGACGGTAATTTGAGCTTATTACAAAAATGGTTTTATAGGCTGCTTGCCTTTATATCAATCATTGTTTTTCTACTACATAATATGGGTCCCTATACGGGGCTGTTAAGATTAATCGCCTTTATACTATATACTATTCTTTGTGCAGCTTTGCTTATTAAAAGTAGAGATTCAAAGGCAAAGATAGCAGGAATCATTGTGTTTTACCTGGTTACTGGGATAGGTGGATATTTTTAAATTAGAATGTTGTTAATAGATAAGAGATTTTACTTATGATTTTTGAAAGTTGAAGCAGTAAGCTGGTGATCCTTTAGCTTACTGTTTTTTATTTTCTTGATTTTAATCATTAACCCATATAATATAAGTAATATCTTATATAAGAGTTTGGTTATATATATTGGAGGTATATATGAATACAATTGAGCAAATGGCTCAGCAATTAAAAGCTGTCAGTGATCCGAATCGGTTAAAATTATTGGCTTGTCTGAAAAAGGGAGAGGTATGTGTTTGTGATTTTGTGGATGTTCTTCAAATATCCCAGCCTGCAGTCAGCCAACAAGTGAAAAAGTTGAAAGATGCAGGGATCATTCTGGAAAGAAAAAAAGGCACATGGAAACATTTTCGCCTAAATGAAACTCAACAACCGTATATTCAAGCGATCATTGACCAGTTAGAGCCAATTAGTGTGAAATGCTGTTCATCAGATTGTTAATCAACAAAGAGTGGGGGAGAACCAGATGGCAGAAAAAAGTGTGACGAAAAGGCTGTCTTTTTTGGATCGATATTTAACGGTATGGATCTTTACAGCCATGGCAGTGGGTATTTTAATTGCGCTGTTGGTACCTGATTTTAAAACAATGTTAGATACTATGTCCGTAGGGACGACATCCATTCCAATTGCTATTGGATTGATTGTAATGATGTATCCGCCATTGGCAAAAGTGAAGTATGAAGAGATGTGGCGTGTATTTAAGGATTGGAAGGTATTATTGCTATCCTTATTCCAAAACTGGTTGCTCGGTCCGGTTCTAATGTTCTTCTTAGCAATTATCTTTTTACATGATTATCCCGAGTATATGGCTGGCCTGATTATGATTGGTCTTGCGCGTTGTATAGCTATGGTTATTGTGTGGAATGATCTGGCGCGTGGGGACCGTGAATATGTAGCTGGACTTGTCGCCTTTAACTCTGTATTTCAGATTCTATTTTATTCGGCATTTGCTTACTTTTTCTTAAATATCTTGCCAGGCGTATTTGGGCTGGAGAATTTTACTGTTGTCATTTCGATGTGGGAAGTTACAAAAAGCGTTCTCATTTATTTAGGTATTCCTTTTATAGCAGGAATGGCAACACGATTCATTGGGTTGAAATTAAAAGGGGAAAAGTGGTATCAGGAATCTTTTTTACCTAAAATCTCTCCTCTTACACTTATTGCTTTATTATTTACGATTGTGATGATGTTCTCCTTAAAAGGAGATAAAATTGTTGAACTCCCATTGGATGCAATTCGAATTGCTATACCATTGCTCATTTACTTTTTAATCATGTTTGCCGTATCATTTTTTGCTTCAAGAAAAGCAGGAGCATCCTATCCTGTAACGGCATCGTTATCCTTTACAGCAGCGAGTAATAACTTTGAATTGGCAATTGCAGTTGCGGTTGCTATGTTTGGAATTAATAGCGGCGTAGCTTTTGCAGCTGTTATCGGTCCACTAGTGGAAGTTCCTGTTTTGATTGCACTTGTAAGTGTAGCACTGCGCTGGGAAAAGAAATATTTCCATAGGAACAAAGTAGAAACGTCTGAACAAAAGTTCAATCAGGGGGAATAATTTAATGCCAAAGGAAAAAACAATTTATTTTTTATGTACAGGTAATTCGTGTCGCAGTCAGATGGCGGAAGGGTGGGCTAAGGAAATCTTGCCTGACTGGAATGTCAAAAGTGCTGGACTTGAAGCGCATGGTTTAAATCCGAGTGCAGTGAAAGCGATGCAGGAAGTAAATATAGACATAACTAATCACACATCGGATGTGATTGACCCGGATATTTTAAATCATGCGGATTTGGTCGTAACTTTATGTGGGCATGCAGATGAACATTGTCCAGTAACACCGCCAAGCGTAAAACGAGTTCATTGGGGATTTGATGATCCGGCAAAAGCGGAAGGAAGTGAGGAAGAAAAATGGGTATTCTTCCAAAGGGTACGCGATGAGATAAGAAATCGCATCGATCGGTTTGCTAAAACTGGGGAATAAGCTTGTTAATTATTAAAGATAATGTAATGAAAAAAGCTACTCATTTAGATTAGCTTTTTTTATTTGGATAGTGAATTGGACATATCTATCATTAATCAATTTTTGCTAATTCCTGAAGCCGCTCCCTATCCAAAATGAGATAGCCACGTTCATGTTTTTTTATAAGATTACCCTTACAGAATTGCGAGATAACATGTAATAGATGGCGGTAGGAGACTCCTAAATATTCACTGACTTCTGTGTGTTTTTCTTTGTAAAAATTATTTTCAGCTGACATTAAAATAAATGAGGCTAACCGATTTTCGAGCGGATAAATTTGAGTTTGGACAGATTTAAATGAAAGATGATGTGTTTTTTTGCTTAAAAATATGGACAAATGCCTCAGGAAAACCGGATCTTCTAATAATTGATTTTTACATGTATGCATGGGAATAGCTAAACAGATAGTTTTTGTTGATGTTTGGACCCCTATAGAATATTGCTCTACTCCCAATAATTCGAGTTCGCCAATAAGTGACGGTGCTTCAATAAAATTAAGTAGAGATACTTTTCCATTTTCAAGCGTGATATATAGTTTCGCTTTCCCTTCAACAATAAGGTATAGATACTCTGGTATAGAACCTTCTTTGTAAATGAATTCACCACGCTCAAATTCATGGACTTGAATAAATGGTTTTATCGAAACACTGGAAAAGGGTTGGATGCTGTATAAATCAATATATTGGCTGCGCCATGGTTCAGATAAAATCTGCACTTTTTTCCTCCAAATTATTAAAAATATGAGATATCTCACATTATTGTAAACGTGAAACATGCTATGATGCAATAAGTATGGAGGGAGAAAGAATGAACAATCCGCGTTGGTTTTCACAGAACTTTTTTTTATTTTTTATGACATGGGGTATATTTTTACCTTATTGGACAGGTTTTCTTGTACAAGGAAAAGGATTAACAGTGTCAGAAGCAAGCTTAATTATGGGATTTGGATTGGTAGTACGAGGGTTATCAGCACTCTTTGTTTATCCATTCGCCTCTAAATATTGGAGTGCCCATAAAGTCGCTTTCCTTTTAATTATCTGCTCATTAGCTGTGACAATCCTATATATACCATCGACATCATTTGCTTCTCTATTTGCTGTCACTCTTATTTTTAGTGCCTTTTATCCAACTTTACTTCCCGCAGTGGAAGGTACAGCTAGTATTTTAATGAGACAGGGGGATGGGGCATATGGAAAAGCTCGATCATATGGCTCTCTTGGATTTATTGTCTCTGTGCTAGTAATTAGTATGGTTACCGGGTATTTTGGGGATAGTGGGATTTTATGGGCAATGATGTTCATGCTTGTTTTAATGCTTATCAAGTATATTTTACCTAGCCCGGATATACTAACTGAAAAGCCGATCAAAAATGAAAGCAAAAATACAATGAAAATGAGCAGCTTATGGAAGATTAAAAGCTTCCCGATTGTTTTGCTAATCGTATTTTTACTTCAGGGTGCTCACGCATCTTATTATAATTATGGCTATATTTATTTACAGGATTTAGGTGTAAACACATACTATATAGGTATGATTATTAATATTGCTGTTATTTTTGAGATCATCTGTTTTGCAAAGGCTGATCATCTGTTTAGAAAATGGCAACCATCTTCTTTACTATTGGTAGCTGCTGCTGGATCAACTTTGCGCTGGTTGCTGGTAGCCGTATTCCCAAATGTTTGGGTTTTTATGTTATCACAGAGTTTACATGCACTATCCTTTGCTTTGGCACATTATGCATTTATCCTTTATATAACAAACTCGCTGCCAAAAGAGCAAAATTCCAATGCACAGGGTGTATACTCGGCTTTTGCTATGAGTTTTAGCACGGCGATATTGACACTGGCAGGTGGATTTTTATATGATATTTCTCCAGGACTCTCTTTTGCCGGAATGGCTATTTTTACATTGCCAGCAATTATGATCATTTTAGTGACAAGAAGAAAATATAGTTATTAATTTGGTACAATCGTATAAATGAGTGTCTTTTCAATTTATTGTAATTGGAGATGATCTAGATGGTAAATAAAGAAACATTATTGGAAAGTGCCCGTGCTATAAAATCAAATGCGTATATGCCGTATTCCAAATTTCCTGTTGGGGCTGCCCTTTTACTTAAAGATGGAAGTATTATTAATGGTGTAAATGTTGAAAATGTATCTTTTGGTGCAACAAATTGTGCAGAAAGAACAGCCATTTTTACGGCAATTACAAAAGGCTATCAAAAAGGTGATTTTCAGGCGATAGCTATTTCAGGGGCCACAGAGGATTATTTACCGCCTTGCAGTATTTGCAGACAGGTTTTAGTTGAATTTTGTTCTCCTGACATGCCAGTTTATTTAACGAATGCAAAGAAAGAATGTAAGGAATTGACTTTAAAAGAATTAGTGCCATATGCTTTTACAGAATTAGATATGTAATAGATTGTGGATAAAGAGGGAGCTGCCAGCTCTCTCTTTTGTTTTATACAATAGAATCCCCGCTATTCGGAAGGGTTAGATATTATCCAGATAGAAGTTATCAATGATTCTTTGAAGGCGTTGAAGATTGATTACAATCTTTACTGAATATTTAAGTAAAGTATAATTAAATTGTAGAAATAATTTTATGAAACAGAAGATAGACAGGAATTATTTATCGAATTTTAATTGATCGCCAGGAGTTATTTAATGAAGTTATTTAGATTAAACAGACAGTTTAAGGGATTTAAAAAGGAAACAGAGTTTTATTTGATTGCAGAATCAGAATTTATTGGTGTTAAGGAGTTTGTATTAAGAACGACGGATTTGAAAAAAGTGATATCTATAAATGAAAGTGAATTTCTAAAGAATTTTACTCAAATAAAGAACTGAATTTTTGGTTGTAATTTAACGAGATTTGGCTCTTCAATGAAAAGGTACTTTTTAGTCCTTATATTGTACAAATTTAAAAAAAAGATAAAAGTCAGCCTGTCTGCTGACTTTTATATAGAAGCTGATTTTCTGTTGGATAGTTCATTTAATTTTTGTAAGACATAATCATTACCTTTATTTAATTCGGATATTAGTTCTTTTAATTTTCTCGCTCTTTTATATTCCATGATTTTATAATAATATTCAGAGGAATCCGTAGCTGAGTCAACCGCCTTTGCAGCCTTTAAGATTTCTATATTAATCATGCTTTTTAAGCTCGTATTTACGATTGTTTCTTTCATAATAGTCACCTCATAGTTTTCTTGATTTTATACTAGCATAATATTTTTTCGATTCTGTATATCTAACACACCTGTTAGATACTTATGGTCTTCTTGTTAACTTCCATTCAATTTGTTATTTTCTGAAAATAAAGAAAGGATAAAAAGAAAATAGGAAATATATTCAGCCTGGATTTATGGATATGATTATAGAATAGGAGCAGAAGAAACTGTGAATAATTAAAGATAATTATCCATTCTCTAGTATGAGGAGTATTAAAGCGGGATTTTTTATATTTGTCTTGAAATATTTAAGTAGTTTCTATCATTCAGATTCTAAAATTTGCTAATTTTTATAAAGCGTGTTATTCTTAAGAAGAATTATTTTTGTTCTAGGCAGATTGAGAAAAGATTTTGTTTTTCGTCTAAGGTAATTTGAGCAAGGATATTAATACATTGTGTGATATACACACTGGGAGGCAACAAACATGGAACAAGGTAAAGTTAAATGGTTTAATGCAGAAAAAGGTTTTGGATTTATCGAACGCGAAGGCGGAGAAGATGTATTTGTACATTTCTCAGCAATCCAAGGCGAAGGTTTCAAATCTTTAGACGAAGGTCAAAGTGTAACTTTTGAAGTAGAACAAGGTCAACGTGGACCTCAAGCTACTAATGTTCAAAAAGCATAATAGCCAAAGCTATTAAGAAAGACTCTCCCTGGAGAGTCTTTCTTTTATTTAATAACGAGATAGGCATACTGTAAGGCCCTATTCCAAATTGAATAGGGCCTTTATGCATCTATATGTTCAACAAGTAAAATGTATAAATGGAACTTAGTGTAGGATAGGATATACTAATCCCCTTAGGTATATGATGAGTTTTCACGTTTATTTCTTTAAAAGAGATATACGATTGATTAGTATGCTGTAAGGCTCTTAAACTTCTTGTTGTATAAAAAATACTATTATCAAAAGTAATCTGAAATATACTACTATACAGATTTTCGAATCTTTTCACCTATCTTATAAACTGTTTACCAGTGCTAAAGAAAAAAGGGATATTGTTATTTGGGCATCTTTAAATGAATCATTTCTTTCACCCAATAAATAATATAAAGCAGAAATTTTAATTACTTCAAAGGTATATAGTATAATGATGCTAATTCTTAATATTAATAAGGAAAGTCCCCATTTCAAATAAGCCTAGATAGTTTTGGACTTATATGATGTGGGGTTTTTATTTTAAAATGAGGTGTTTACTATATTATATAAAGCTTTAGCCGATAGTGTAGAGATTGAAATGAATGGATCTAAACCAAGATTAAATAAATATAGCCAAAATCTAATGCTAATAGGTACAGGCAGGAGTGCTTTTGTATTTAAAATTAAAGATAAGGATTTGGCTTTAAAAGTATATTTTCCTCATAAAAAGAGAATAGCCTTTGAGGAAGCGGCCATTTACCGTAAATTGCAACATATAGATTATTATCCGTCGTTATATGATGATGGTAATAATTATATTGTCATTGATTTTATTGAGGGCCATACATTGTTTCAATGTCTGCAAAAAGGTATTTTTGTACCTGAAGAGAAAGTTAAAGAGATAAGCAAAGCTTTAGAAATGGCAGAGGAAGCCGGATTAAATCCCGCTGATATACATCTTAAGAATATTATCATTACTTCTGGTGGAGGAGTAAAAGTGATAGATGTTGCCCGTTTCATGCAACAGGAAAAAGATAATCAGTGGAAAGATTTGGAGCGAGCGTATTTTCAAATCTACTCAAAAAAATATTTCACTAAAAAAATTCCAACCTTCATCCTCAATTTGACTTCATTCATTTATAAAAAAAGATATCTCCCAAAGCCAATACGGGTTTTATTTGATTCTACCGAGTAGATATTTGGGCTTACAGTTGAAAAGGAGAGTCGTGAAGGAAAATGTTATATAGAAACCTTATTTCAACTCAACCTAAATCTATTGTGGCTATTTACCAATAAAACACTACTTTTAAAAGGCTGGTTGTCATGGTTATAATCAATTTTATGGATAAACATGAAAATACGTAAAATGCGAATACTATTAGTGTATAAATAGTATTAAATGCTCGGAGGTTAAATAAAAATGACAACATTGCCAAATTGCCCTAAATGTAATTCTGAATACACATATGAAGATGGCCCGCTTTTAGTATGTCCGGAATGCGGGCATGAGTGGACGTTAGAATCTGAAAGTGAAGATGTGAAAGTGTATAAAGATGCTAACGGGAATATTTTAAATGATGGTGACACTGTAACTGTTATTAAAGATTTAAAAGTAAAAGGAAGCTCATCGGTTTTGAAACAAGGTACAAAGGTGAAGAATATTCGTCTTGTGGATGCTGATCATGACATTGATTGTAAAATCGACGGCTTTGGACCAATGAAATTAAAATCAGAATTTGTTAAGAAGATATAATAAAAAAAGCGTTTATCAAATTAGATATAGGTTTGATGAACGCTTTTTTATTTGCAAAGGGAATTGAATGTAGCGCAACGAATAAAAAAGGAATAAAAATAAAAAAGTGGAATACACTGTGAATTCTTATATTCGGATAAGAGCTTCAGCATTAATGATAGATTAACAGGTTATAGAGCGGAGAGAGTAAAATATTTTACTTTTCTCTATTTTGCCCATATAATCTTTAAATACGATATATTTTATAAAAGCTGCATATATGAATTATGTGGCAGGTGGATTTTTATAGGAATTATTTTCGCCACCCATCCCTTATTAGGGGTGGGTGTTTTGTATGTGGTTAGGTTTTTGTAATCCAGCTTCAACGGCTAGAAACTCAGGACATAAGCATAGTCTCTACGGGGGAAGAACCTCCCCTTCGAGCCTCTGTCTTATGCTCCTCGCGGGCCTACAGGATGTAGGTCATGAAGACGTTGCCACAGGACGTGGCGTACTTAGTCTTCGTTCCTTGAGTTTCAGCTTTATATGCAATCCAGCTTCAACGGCTAGAAACTCAGGACATAAGCATAGCCTCTACGGGGGAAGAACCTCCCCTTCGAGTCTCTGTCTTATGCTCCTCGTTTCTGAGCGAGCCGTTTCAGCTTTTTATTTTTAGGAGGTTTTTATGGGGATTTGGAGATATGCTTTACTTGTTTTTTTAGGTGGTTGTTCGTATGGGGTGGTTTCTACTTTTGTGAAACTTGCCTATGGGGAAGGGTTTACTCAGGGGGAAATTACAGGTAGTCAGTATTTGTTGGGTGCTGTTATGCTGTGGATTGTAGCATTATTTGTACCTAAGGTTAAGCTGTCAGGTAAGCAAATAATAATTTTATTAATAAGTGGCTTCCCAATGGGACTGACGGGAATCTTTTATAATAAATCGCTGACTTATGTAGATGCATCGTTTGCCATCATTTTGCTTTTGCAATTTACATGGATTAGTTTTGTATTACAATATATTTTCGATAAAAAGGCTCCTGGTAAGAAAAATATTATTGCCACTGTGATCATTTTATTAGGATCTATTCTTGCATCAGGTATCTTGGCAAGTAATGGCGAAGTTTCATTAGTGGGTATAGTTTGGGGACTCCTATCTGCGACATCATTTGCCTCTTTCATTGTAGTAAGTGGACGCAGCAATATCGAAATTCATCCTATTTATAAGAGTGCATTTATGACAACGGGGGCAGCGTTACTCATTTTAATCGTATTCCCGCCAGTATTCCTTCTAAATGGTACATTGATGGATGGCTTATTTATATATAGTATAGTTGCAGGTTTATGTGCTTCCTTAATTCCTCCTATATTCTTTAATATAGGTATGCCTAAGATAGGAAGTGGGCTCGGGACCATCTTAAGTGCTTCAGAATTGCCTATGGCTGTATTAATGTCTGCTCTTGTGCTTAATGAAGTAGTAACTGGAGCACAATGGGTAGGTGTAATTATTATTTTATGCGGAATTGCTTATCCGAATATGAGGATGCGGTGGAACCGTGAAATTCAAAATGAACCGATTGAATTGTAATATTAATTTTTTTGTACAATAAAGATTTACTTAGTTCAATTTAGAGGCTGCCGACAATGTCGACAGTCTTTTTTGTAGATATCACTTAGCACGAATTCATCTCGGACTTAAAAGCAGCAGAACTCCATCGGTCGCCAATTAAAATATGGTTTCATCCTGATTGCTTAATTTAATAAAAAAAAGAAAAAAATAATAATTAGTATAGCAATTGTTCCGCTTAAATAACCCAACCCCAATATAAAACCTCTATCTTTAAAAGATACATATTGCTTTTTTGCACCTTGGACAATCCTTTCCTTGCTTAGTAAAGCCGAGTGACCAAATGTCTTTAACTTTCCACTTAAAATTACAGTGTGTACACCTTGCCAACAGTCCATCAACCTCATCTCTATTCTTTGTTGAAATTCCAGTAAATTCCTATATTTCATTTTACCATCAAATCAAAATCATTGGGAAAGTAGGAAGGTTAGAAAACAACCTTATAAGATTAGTTATACCTGCGAGAAAAAAGGAATTAGACTTTTGCTCAAATAATAAAATAACCCAAACCTTTTTCAATATTCAAACATATATTTGAATGATAAGTAGAAGGGATATATAATATAATCAAACGAAGGTTTGAATGAAGAGGGTGAAATAATGAGTAAAAAGGATACATGTGATGTATACGGGTTTGATCAAACTAAGGTTGAACGCATAAGGACAGATATACAAAGAGAAGATTTATCCAGCGTTGCTCAATTATTCAAAGCGTTAGCTGATGAAAATAGAGCGAAAATTGCATATGCTTTATGCCAGGATGAAGAGCTATGTGTTTGTGATATAGCGAATATAATCGGTTCATCAGTTGCGACTGCCTCTCACCATCTAAGGACCCTTTATAAACAAGACATTGTTAAATATCGTAAAGAGGGAAAATTAGCTCTATATTCATTGGATGATGAACATATTAAACAAATCATCATGATTGCCTTAACGCACAAGAAAGAGGTGAAATGAAATGAATCAACATGTAAAAACAGATCAAAAAACATACCGGATTGAAGGGTTGAGTTGTGCTAATTGTGCCAATATATTTGAGAACAATGTAAAAAATCTAGATGGAGTCAAAGAAGCTAAGGTGAATTTCGGAGCATCCAAGATTTATGTGCAAGGCTCAGCTACAATTGAAGATATAGAAAAAGCGGGTGCTTTTGAGCATTTAAAAATACGAGATGAAAAAGAGAAAAAAATCGAAAAGACTCCGTTTTGGAAACAGAAAGAAACCTACAAAGTTTATATCTCAGCTATATTAATAGTGATTAGCTGGTTTTTAGGCCAGATATATGGTGAAGATCAGATAATTCCTACAATTGGATATGGAGCAGCGATTTTAATAGGTGGTTATACCCTTTTTATTAACGGCCTGAAAAATTTAGGGAAATTAACCTTTGATATGAATACGTTGATGACTATTGCTATTATTGGTGCAGCGTTGATTGGAGAGTGGGGTGAAGGAGCCACAGTAGTTGTCCTTTTTGCCATTAGTGAAGCATTGGAGCGTTATTCAATGGATAAAGCGCGACAATCGATTGAATCCTTAATGGATATTGCTCCGAAAGAAGCCTTGATTAGACGTGGGCATCATGAAATTATGGTGGGTGTCGAAAATATTGTGATCGGTGACGTCATGATCGTAAAGCCGGGACAAAAAATAGCAATGGACGGTAAAGTGGTTAAAGGAACGTCAACTTTAAATCAGGCAGCCATTACGGGCGAAAGTGTTCCGGTTTTTAAAACCATCGATGATGATGTGTATGCCGGTACATTAAATGAAGAAGGACTGCTTGAAGTAAAGGTAACAAAACGGGTAGAAGATACAACATTAGCTAAAATCATTCATTTAGTAGAAGAGGCTCAAGCGGAAAAAGCTCCATCACAAGCTTTTGTAGATAAATTTGCAAAGTATTACACCCCTGTGATCATCGTGGTTGCGTTCTTAATTGCCATTGTACCTCCATTATTTTTCGGTGCGGAGTGGAGTGCTTGGATTTATCAAGGGTTGGCTGCTTTAGTGGTAGGCTGTCCGTGTGCTTTGGTCGTATCTACGCCGGTTGCTATTGTAACAGCCATAGGGAATGCGGCTAAAAATGGTGTTTTGATTAAAGGTGGTATTCATCTCGAAGAAGCTGGCCATTTAAATGCAATAGCCTTCGATAAAACAGGTACCCTTACAAAAGGTATCCCTACTGTAACAGATTATATCGCCTTTGCTGAAAATAAAAATGAGTTATTCATGATTGCTGCAGCAATAGAAAATGGTTCACAGCATCCATTGGCCTCAGCGGTAACAAAAAAAGCTGAAGAGATGGATCTGAGTTATAAAGATATAATCGTGGATGAATTTCAATCCATTACAGGTAAGGGAATAAAGGCCAGTGTTAATAAAGAAACGTATTTTGTAGGAAGCTTGCACTTATTTGAAGATTTGTTAATGGATCAGATTAAAACAGAGCAAAGGAATCAGATCCAGTCACTTCAAACACAAGGTAAGACTATGATGATTCTTGGTACAGAAAAAGCAATATTAGCAATTATTGCAGTGGCTGATGAAGTGAGGGAATCCTCTAAAGAAGTTATTAAGAAGCTTCATCAAATTGGAATACAAAAAACGATTATGCTCACAGGAGATAATGAAGGAACAGCAGCAGCAATTGGTCATGAAGTTGGTGTTTCAGATATAAAGGCTGACTTACTACCAGAGGATAAATTAAACTATATTAAAAATCTCCGTAAAAGTAATTTGCGTGTAGCTATGATTGGAGATGGAATTAATGATGCTCCTGCGCTGGCTGCAGCTAATCTTGGAGTTGCCATGGGCGGTGCTGGAACAGACACAGCCTTGGAAACAGCTGATATAGCTTTAATGTCTGATGATTTAAGTAAATTGCCATATACAATTAAGTTAAGTCGTAAGGCGCTGACCATCATCAAACAAAACATCACCTTCTCATTGGCAATTAAAGCGATTGCCCTATTATTAGTCATTCCAGGCTGGTTAACATTATGGATTGCCATCTTTGCTGATATGGGTGCGACGTTAATCGTGACATTAAATAGTTTAAGATTGTTGAGAGTGAAAGAATAGAGACGATGCAGGAAGCAGTTTGCTTCCTGTTTTTTTATATAAAAGGATTTTGTAATTGATATATAGAACGGAACAATAGGTGGAGATGATACGATTCATTATCCGGGTAAATTTGAGTGTTTTCCCTTTACGCATTCTTGTATCGAGCAGATTAAAGAAAATAATATAAAAATTTTCTCATTTACAAATCAGCCAGGAATTTCTAGAGGAATGGCAACCGAGCAAGATTTTATCGATGAGTTAAAAGGCTTTGGTTTCGATAATACTTTAATATGTCCTCATTCTCCGGAAGATGGATGTAAGTGCAGAAAGCCAGGGATAGGAATGTTATTGAAGGCTGCTTCTAAACATCTATTAAACTTAGAAAATTGCATTGTGATTGGGGATAGATGGAGTGATATGGCAGCAGCTAAACAGGCAAATTGTTTGAAAATACTTGTAAAAACGGGATCAGGACATGCAACATTATTGGAACATCAGAAAAAAATTAAGGGAATGACAATAGAGTATATTGCTGAAGATTTAAAGGATGCTGTGCAATGGATTTTCCAATCACTAATTAATCAAGAGGAGGATAAAATAGGTGGAAATTTATCAGGCCGCTCTAAAGAATCGTGAAGGGGTTAGCCAATTATTTAATTCGTATCGAGAATTTTATCATCAACCAAGTGATTTTGATGGTGCAATGACTTTTATTAGTGAGCGCTTAGAAAAGAGGGATTCAATTATTTTTGTGGCTGTGAATCATAAAAGGTATGTGGGATTTATACAGCTTTACCCGTCGTTCTCCTCTATTGCCATGAAACGAACTTGGATACTTAATGATTTGTATGTTATACAAGAAGCAAGACGAGAGGGAATTGGACAGCTGTTAATGGATGCAGCTATTAACTTATGCATGGAAACGGGGGCAAAATCATTATCCCTTCAAACAGCACCTGACAATGAACAAGCGCGAAGACTGTATAAAAATAATGGTTTTACTTTAGATAATGAGTATGACTCATTTATTAGGTATTTTAGATAATAATGAACAGAATGATGAAACAAAGGAGGAAATTTTAGGTGGGGAATAAATATGTCTATTATTATACGACGCTATTAGGTAAAGTAGGAATCGCAGAAGATGGAATCGGGATTACAGATGTGTTTTTAGGCGAAAAGCCAATAGAAGCTGAGGAGAAGGAAACACAGTTAATCAAAGAAACCGCCAAGCAACTAGAGGAATATTTTAAAGGGGAGCGGGAGCAATTTACGCTAAACTTGAACCCTCGTGGTACTCCATTTCAACAGAGTGTATGGCAGGAATTGTTGCAGATTCCTTATGGAGAAACGAGAAGCTATAAACAGGTGGCAGAGAGGATAGGGAATCCTAGTGCTTCTCGAGCAGTAGGGATGGCAAATAATAAGAATCCGATTTTCATTATCGTTCCATGCCACCGTGTCATCGGTGCTACTGGGAAATTGGTCGGTTATGGGGGAGGACTGGATATAAAAGAGAAGCTTTTGGGACTGGAGTTTGAACGGATTAAAAATTTAAGGTGATTCGAGCGGGATCGCATTGATTCGTTTAGAATCAGTTTTATTTTGGCTTATAAACGGTCTTTGATAGTCTATAATGAAGTATATCTAATTGCACGAAAGAGACAATAAGGAGTCAGAAATGGAGAAACAATATTTTTTGATTGGTGAAGTGTCAAAGCTTACAAATACATCCGTTCAAACACTTCGGTTTTACGATAAGATAGGCTTATTTAAACCTTCCTATACCGATCCTGATAACCAATATCGATATTATAGCAATACGCAGCTGTTTTATTTGGATATCATTAAATCACTGAAGCATGTCGGAGTCCCGTTGAGTGAGATAAAATCTGTATTACAGTTATCAGCGGGGGAGATGGCTGAATTTTTAGATGCGCAGGAAAGTAAAATTGAGCAGCAGCTGCGTCGGCTGGAGGATGTTAAGGCCATTCTGCGTTATAAGAAGAAGCAAATACTAAATCAACCCTCTCCTGATCAATTAGAAAAAGTGTATATAAAAAAATATGATAAACAGCGTATCCTTACATATAATCAGGTACCTTCATCCGCCACTGCCATACCAGTAAAAGAATATGGCCATTTAATGAAAGTATTAGAAGACCATGGGACGGTATTTGATAGTGTCTATTGTGCGACGTATCCATTAAAAAAATATGATTCTATGCTAGATTGGCAATATACATCTATCTTTACACCAGTTCTCACAGACGAGGAAATCACGGTCTCAAATAAATATATGGAGATTGGTGAATTACCTGCTGGTGAATACGTATGTATTGCCTTCCATTCAGCAGAAGGAGTATATGAATCCTCTTATGAGACGCTTTATTCTTATATTATAAACAGAAAAATACCAACTGAAAAAATCGTCTATGAGTTGTATATGCCTTTTACCGATACGGCAGTCAATGAAGATGATTTTATCGTTGAATTGAAAGTACGAATAAAATCTACTTGACCCTATAGTAACTATAGGGTTTATTTTTATTAGTAGGAATTATAAACTAGTATACAAGAAAAGGAGTAAAACGATGTCAGGCAGCAAGAATCAGAATAAAGTACTTATCCTTTTATTAAGTAATATGTTTATTGCATTTTTAGGGATTGGCCTTGTAATACCAGTTATGCCTACACTTATGCGAGAACTTAACCTCGATGGCACGATTATGGGCTACCTCGTTTCAGCGTTTGCGGTCGCACAACTCATTTTCTCACCATTTGCAGGAAAATGGGTAGATTTATACGGACGTAAGCGTATGATTATAATCGGTATGTTTTTATTTGGCATATCAGAGTTGATATTCGGTTTGGGAGAACAGGTATGGGTACTGTTCCTGTCCAGAATTTTAGGTGGAGTTAGTGCGGCATTTATTATGCCTGCAGTAACAGCATTTATCGCAGATATTACCACGATGAAGGAACGTCCAAGAGCATTGGGGTATTTGTCAGCAGCAATTAATACAGGCTTTATCATTGGGCCGGGAATTGGTGGATTCTTAGCGGATATAGGTACGCGAGTGCCTTTTTATTTCGCCGCTGGATTAGGGATATTCGCGGGAATCTTCTCCATTTTAATGTTGAAGGAACCTGAGCGCACAGTAGAGACGAATTCTTCAAAAGAAGCTCCTGGCAAGAAAGGATATCATAAACTATTTACAATTATTTACCTTATTCCGTTCTTAATTATCTTATCAGCTTCACTTGGTCTATCAACCTTTGAATCTATGTATAGCTTATTCGTTGATCAAAAGTATGGCTTCACTGCTAAAGATATAGCCATGCTCATTACGGTTAGTGCCATATTAGGAGTCATCGCACAAGTATTTTTATTCGAGCGAATTACAAGAGTAATCGGGGAAATATGGCTGGTTAAGATATGTTTACTGGTAGGAGCTGTTTTTGCATTCCTTTTAACAAGAGCATCTGCTTATTGGAGCGTGTTGGCGGTAACGTTTATGGTATTCCTTGCTTTTGACTTAATCAGACCGGCAATAACGACTTATCTATCTCGTATAGCCGGAAAAGATCAAGGATTTGTCAGTGGTATGAACTCAGCATTCACGAGTGTTGGGAATATTATCGGACCGGCAATTGGCGGGATTTTATTTGATATTGATCTCATCTACCCATATATGTTTGCGGCTATATTATTGGGAATTAGCTTGCTGATTTCATTTGTGTGGCGTGAAAGGACAACGGAAGTCCAGTCATAGATAGAGGAAAACCAGCTGTGTTTTTTGTGCGGCTGGTTTTATTTTTTGAAATTATTTACGGACAATATGACTGTATTGATTTCCTTAAAGCTCATTTTTCTATCTCCTTTAGCATATAATCGTGTAGTGAAGGAAGTCCGTCCAATAATATCGGACAAGTATTTTTGAGGTATTATAAAAAGACATAGGTAGTAATCCACGTTTCTATTCAATCGTAAGATTAAGATATAAACTCACTAATTATATAAGGATTAAAATAGAAGTGTTTTCAAAAGTGATTCACAGGGAGTTTGTCCCTGAATAAAAGCTGTACCCTGTCTATTAACCTGTAACCAGATTTATTAAATTCGCAAAGGAGTAAGCGATAGATGGAACTTCAAATTCGATTAGCCAAAGAATCAGAAACCATGGAGATTATCCAATTATTAAAAGGGGTTGCCTCCTGGCTTAAATCAGAAGAAATTGACCAATGGTCTTATTTGTTGTCTGGAGGGGAGGATCTGGATATAGAGCGTGCTATTCTTAACAATGAGACTTATGTAGTCAAGTATGATCATAATTTGATAGGAACGTTTACTTTATCATCTGTTCAAAGTGAATGGGATCTAGATTTATGGGGGAATCAAGAGGATAGTTCCTTATATTTACATCGCCTTGCTGTAAATAATCAATATAGAGGTCAGAGAATGGGAAGTGAAATAATTCGGTGGATTGAAGCGGAGTTTTCAGGCCAATATTTGTATTTAAGACTTGATTGTGTCTCATGCAACCCCAAACTTAACCAGTTTTATCAGGACTGTCAATTCAAATTAGTGGGATCCACCGAAGAATTTAATAAATATGAAAAGAGTATTTAAAAAGGTGCAATCAAGAGGATGCAGTAAAGAAGATTGGTAATAAAAGATATTTAGATTTTAAAAAAAGTTTAAGTATCAAATGTTGAAGAAATGGTAATGGAATATAGGAATATTAAGTAATGAGTGAACGTATTAATAAGACATTTTTATGGAAACTAGCCAACTAAAAAAGGACACCCAAATAGGCATCCTTTTGAAAAGTAATTACTACCACGGAAATATGAGATAACACAAACATGCAATTATAGCTAAAACTAAGTTATAGAATATGTATTTATATTTTTTTTGTAGTACAGATATAATTGTTGAAATAATAGCAACTACCACTGCCATAGGAATAGTGAATAAAAATACGCCAAGAAAAAAAGTATCAATATAAACTAGAACAGTAAATATGGCAGTGATACTTGTCCATAGGATTGGATTTTTAAGCATAATTTAGTCCTCCGTGTAACTTGGAAATTATTATTTTAATATAATATAGTATTAAAAACATTACTTCAATAGATTTTTGAAACCAATTTAAAGATATTTCGTTATATATTACATACAACAATCTATACATAAACAGTCATAGAAAAAGAAGGACACCAATAAATAATAGAATTAAAAACATAATTATCATGTCCCCTTAGCAGCAAGATCGCTACTCTTTAATCTTCCATAGATGAGATCGACAAGTCAGGAAAGAAAGTAAGTCTATACGCATCGAGATTTGTTCATAGGTTGCATAAATTTTATCGGTTGATATCTGCTGAGTTGGTGTACTAGAAGGAAAGACACCAGCAGTAATTTGGAAATATACATCTATATGTTTTTCTTCCTAGCCTATATCATAGGAGAGGCTAAGGGTATTTATTTTACTTTCTCCTTGCTTTATGTTGATATTGTATAATGAAGATTACTATGATTGTCCAAAGAAGGAATATTATGATAGTGCTTTAAAGGTATTTCTGATTGGTCATAACATATAACTGATACATAGAAAGGATGGTCCAATTGGAGTCTTGGATAATGGACTTGATGAATCAATTTGGTTATTGGGGTGTGTTTTTCCTGATTGCCTTAGAAAATGTATTTCCTCCTATTCCGTCTGAAGTGATTTTAACGTTTGGAGGAGCTTTAACACATAAAACTCAGTTGACGGTAGTTGGTGTCATAATGGTATCTACAATAGGTTCGGTTTCTGGTGCAATCATCTTATATTTCATTGGCCGATTGCTTGATGTCAGTCGTTTAGAAAAAATCATTGATCGATATGGGAAGGTCCTTCGTCTTACAAAAGAGGACATTTATAAGGCTGATGCCTGGTTTGATAGGTATGGTATTTGGACAGTCTTATTTTGCCGTCTAATTCCCTTAATTCGGAGCCTGATTTCTATACCTGCAGGGATGTCCAATATGAATTTTCCATTGTTCATTTTGTTTACAACAATAGGGACAGTTGTCTGGAATACCATCCTGGTCAATCTGGGAGCAAGTGTGGGAGAAAATTGGCATGAGATTGTAAACTATATGGACACTTTCTCAAATGTAATCTATGTCATACTCTTTGTACTATTTATCCTGTGTATTGTTTGGTATATTCGAAAAAGAAAAGAACGGAAGTAAACTTGAAAAGCCCTTATTCTCCAGATGAAATGGAGGACAAGGGCTTTTATTATTTGTTTGGCATATAGTTTGTTAAAAACGAGCTAACCTTTTCTTCATATAAAGCTGGATTTATATCATAGGCATTGCCATGCTCTGCTTTCGGTACTAAATAGATATCTTTTTCAGAAGAAGTAGCCTCATAAAGCTCATGTACCATTTCTACTGGAACAAAAGTATCTGACCCACCATGAAAATAGAGAATAGGCAGGTTTGTTTTCTTCACCTGTTCAATGGCTGAAGCTTCTCCAAAAGAGTACCCTGCCCGGATTTTTGTTAACAAACTAGTAGTTTGGATAATTGGGAAGCTTGGAAGATGATACATTCTTTTCAATTGATAGGATAGAACATCTTTGGCAGACGTATATCCGCAATCGGCAATAATGGCTTTTACTTGATTTGGCAGCTCTTCGCCGCTTGTCATTAAGACAGTAGATGCCCCCATCGAAACACCGTGCAGGGCGATGTTTGAATCTTCTCCTTTACGATCGATCATATAATCAATCCATTGAAGATAATCCTTGCGCTCTGGCCAACCAAAACCAATATAATCCCCTTCGCTAGCACCATGTCCACGCGCATCCGGCATAAGCACATTATAATTTAAGGTTTCATGATAATATTTTGCGTATGCAGCCATATTCTTAGCCTTGCCTGCGTATCCATGCGCAATAATAACGGTTTTATTGGTTGGTTCATTAGCTTCCAAATAATAGCCACTTAATTTCAGACCATCCATAGAAGTAATTGATACAGTCTCAAAGTTTGATTTGCTCATCCATGAAAGTGCCTGTTCCAGTAGAGAGTTGTCGGTTGAGACATCTAAATCTGGATTATCATCTAGAAAATCCTTATCAGAACGATTAACGGCTACTTTATAAAAGTAGAAGCTGGCTGCAGTCAGAATGGCTAGTATGAGTATGGTGATAATTGCAATCCACTTTTTCATAGTCCACATCCTTCTTCTAAATTGTCATAACAACTATCATACATCTAAAAATGAATTTTTGGTATAAGGTATATCTATAAAGCAGTAAGGACTGTACCAGTGTGCGATTGAATTTACTTTATATTAATCAGGAGACTTGGAAGACTTGTAATAAGAGAAAATTTAATATGGGTGCAGTTAATAGATGTTAAAATTTCCTTAAATAAAATGGCCAAACAACCTGTTAAAATATAGATACACAATTTACAAGTCTAATAGGATTTTATAAAGGAACTGACAATGACTCATACAGATAAATACCAACAACGACTTAAAGAATACTTAAAGCAAGCTGGCAATCCTTTACTTATCAAATTACTCATCAATGGTTTAACAGTAGAAATGACCTATCAAAACGGACTTCTTAATAAGATAATCATGGTTGATCAAAACCATTTTGAAGTGGATGTAACTCAAGTGGTTCGAAACAGTGTGGATGTCCCTGACAAGATTTTGTTTAAGGGATTATTAAAGGTGAGGGCATATGTCATTCACACTTTCTCGGATTTTGAAAAGTTGAATCGAAATGGCTTGTATTTACATCATAAAGATTTAACGAAAAAAATACTCCAGCAGCAGATGGATTATGAGCAAAGAAAGCTAAGGGTCATTGTTTCAAATATTATTGATCTATTCGGCTTGGATAATGACAGTGGTTATAACGAGATTGAACAGCTAGAGTTTCTAAAGAATCAAGGATTTCACGTGGTCTATTATGAGCAAATAGAAAATAGTATTGAAGGAATTCATTTATTTTACGAGACTTTTATGGAATATCACCGTCAAGAGATAGGCTATTCCGTATCAGGTCTGCAAATACTTTCTGCTGATTCACATGACTGCAACGAAGGGTTCATATTACCTTTTTCACCTGATGAAGCAATTTTAACAGTTGATGATATTTGTCCTGAGGTAAGTTCATCTGGAAGGATTGAGCCTGTTGTCAGAATAAAAGCGATTGATTTAGCAGGAGAACGTTATTATTCTCTTCAGATGCCTGGATTCTCTTTAATCAAGTTAATGGATATTCGAATTGGCGACCAGGTTTTAATGTCGGATGTACAAACTATTATTGGTGTGGAAATAGAAAAACGGACAGGTACAGAAACTTGCTTTGTACTACCTGAATATTGCCCTGATTGTGGGAATAAAGTAAAGAATGATGGTGAGCAACTATATTGTACAAATAGCGTTTGTATTCATAAACCGGTATTCCATCAAGTGCCTCAAAAGCATGGAATAAAAGGTAAGACCGTTGTTATTACTGGAACACTTTCAATAAGAAGGTATGATTTCAGGAAATTAATTGAACAAGCGGGTGGAGTACTGGCGGGAGCGGTTACGAACCAAACAGATTACTTATTAATGGGGTCAAAAGGGGTAGGGACAGTCAAATATAGAAAGGCAAAATCTCTTAATGTGCCTATCATAACGGAAGAACAATTCCGATTGATGATTAGATGAGGGACCAATGAATTTCATTGGTCCTTTATTAATTTATGCGAAGGTTTGAGTGATTTTTCTGGAATAACCAAGAGTGTAAACGGGGATACAGACTGATTCCAGCTATTGATAAAGGCAACCATAATAGAGCATATGGCACACAAATTTGTCCATAGAGATTATAAGGAAGGGCACTGTAATCCCATATAGAAAGCTTGAGCCATATATTTAAAATAAGACCGGCGCATAGTTCTAGGAAGGTCACTAAAAGAGTACCTGCCAAAGCTTTCATATATAGGGGGATTTTAATTAGAGTAAGCAAGCCGAACAAAGTGAAACAAATGCCCCCGAGCACACCCATCGTCCAATGTGTATGTCCTCGCCATAGTAACTCTACAAATAGATAAAGAGCACCGCCAATAATCCCGAGATGTAAGGTTTTCATCAGATTATAAAACATTGGGACACCTCCTGGCATTAAGGTCAATAGGATAAAATACTGTCTTTAACCAAAGTAATAATTCATTTATTGGTCTTTTCGTGCTTCATCAGGTGTGTCCAAACGAGTTGAACCATTATTATGTAGTGCTTGATCACGGTCGGATTCAACGCGCTTGCTGTTTCTCAGCTTCTTTTCTTGTCTGTCTTTACCCATATTACTCACTCCTTTTTGTGGATTAAGCTTAGGGTAACCTTTCTTTGGTTTTTCATTACTATTTTTAAAGGGAAAATATACAAGTACAAGTTAGGAGAAATCGTAGGAATAGGGATCGCTAATTTTAATAAAAAAAGATAGGATTCTTGGGTTATCTCCAAGAATCCTATCCGAGGTAACTATTAAATAAATAATCCTACAATTGTAGCAGACAAGATAGATGCCATTGTAGCTACGATGAATAGTTTGAAACCAAATGCGCTTACTTCTTTTGCTTTTGCACCATTGATCGCTTGGATAGATCCGCTAATGATACCAATAGAAGAGAAGTTTGCAAATGAAATTAAGAATGTAGAAATAACGGCAACTGCTTTTTCAGACATGTCAGCCATTAAAGGTTGGAATTGTAAAATCGCAGCAAATTCGTTTGCTAACAATTTTGTACCCATTACAGATCCAGCTGTGATCATTTCGCTTGCTGGAATACCCATAATGAAAGCGATTGGAGATAAGAGATATCCTACAATTGTAGTTAAATCAACTCCAACAATTCCGCCAACAATACCATTTAAAAGTCCTAGGATTGCTAAATATGCAACTAGCATTACAGCAACAATTACCACTACTTTTCCACCGTCTAATGCTCCGGCACCAATGGCTTCAAATACATTTTTTGTTTGAACCATATCGTTAATATCGATTTCAGTATCTTCCTTCGTTGCTTTAACTGGTGTCATGATGGAAGTAATGATTAATGCACTGAACATATTAAGGAAAATAGCGATTAATACAAATTTCGCAGGCAGCATGGTCATATAGGATGCAATCAACGCTGCAGATACGCTTGCCATTGCTGATGTTGAAACAATAAATAGTCTGTTTGAATTTAACTTGCCAATTTGACTTTTAATTGCAAGAATTGCTTCTGATTGACCGAAAAAGATAGAGTTAACTGCATTGAAACTTTCTACCTGAGGTAAACCAGTGATTTTTGAAATAAGTCCGCCAATATATTTGATAATATAAGGAAGAATTTTGTAATGTGTAAGAACAGATAATAATGCAGATGTAAAAATAACAGGCATTAAGACATTTACAAAGAATGGAGAACCTCCTTCAGGAATCCATCCACCAATTACGAATTCGATACCTTCCTGGGAGTAACTTAATAACTTATTGAACGCTCCAGCTACTGCATCAACTACCTTTAAACCGACAGTTGTACCTAGTAATAAGAAAGTTAGAACTAACTGGAAGCCAATCATGATGGCAACAGCTTTAAAATTGATATTCTTTTTATCATTGGAAAATAAATAGGAAATTCCTATTAGCAATGCGATTCCGAGAATACCGAGAATAATGCTCATTAAAAAAACCTCTCAATCTTTTTATTTATTTACAATCATTTTGCTCAATGGCAATAAAATTAACCATCAGCCTTGAAGAATTATACTTATATAACATATTGGCTTACAAGGACATATGTCCTAAAAAAGCTTCAAAATAAATATAAAAATTTTCTGAAAATGAGGCCGTTTATTTATTTTTATAAGAATGGAGAATGCCTTGAATCATGTAAAACAGGTAGAAGTCAATTATAATAAATTATAAATAGCATCGAGGAGAGAGGGCAGTACATGATTAAATTAATAGCAACAGATATGGACGGCACATTTTTAGATGATCATAATCAATTCCCTGAGGACTTTTATGAAGTTTTTGATAAATTAAAAAAGAAAGGGATTATTTTTGGAGCAGCCAGTGGACGTCAATATTATAATCTCGTAGAGAGGTTTCATGATATAAAAGAACAAATGTTGTTTATTGCTGAGAATGGAACGTATGTTGTATATAAAGGGAAAGAGTTATTTTCTCATACACTAAACATTGAAGAGGCAAAAAAATTTGTGAATATAGCAAGAACCATCGAGGGAGTGCATATCGTCCTTTGTGGAAAAAAAGCAGCCTATATTGAAAGGTCGGAACCAGAGGCTTTGGCAGAAATAAATAAATATTATGCCCGATGTGAGTTGGTGGAAGATTTGATGCTTGTAGAAGATGAAATTTTAAAGGTAAGCCTTCTTGATTTCAAAGGGGCTGAGCAAAACAGTGCAACCTTCTTTACTTCATATAAAAATAATTATCAAGTAACAATGGGTGGATATTTTTGGATGGATATTATGAATGCGGGTGCCAATAAAGGTATTGCCATAAAGCGAGTACAAGAGCTTTTAAATATAGACCCCAATGAAACAATGGTATTCGGTGATTATTTAAATGATCTTGAAATGATGCAAAGTGCTTATTACAGCTTTGCGATGGGAAATGCCCATGATCAAATAAAGGATACAGCCAGATTTGAAACAAAAACAAATAATCAATCAGGCGTGACCGAAACGATTAAAGAGCATATACTGATTGCATAACAATTTGATAGATTTAAAGTAGAGTGACTTTGGTAGAAAAAGTCACTCTTATTTTGGTTGGAAATGATTATATATTTACCAACGCAAATTTAAAAGCTATACTTCTACTCGTATTTCGTGATGGAATAGGGAAGATTACTGACAAACGAAGGTTAAATAATTGAAGGTGAAACATCTGATGCAAAAAGCTGAAAGAGAGAAGTTCATTTTAAAGTATCTAAAAAAATATGATATGTGCGAGATTTTTTCTGGCATTGATTTAAATGATATTGATGTTGTGCAAATAAAAAAAGGACAGTTGATTTGTTCTAAAGGCGATGAAATCAATGATATGTATTTTCTCGTTGAAGGAAAAGTTAAAATATACACCATTACGCCTGATGATAAACGTTTAATATTGCGCTTCCAAAAATCATTAGGGATCATTGGTGATATTGAATATATACAAGGTACGCTTGTGCTTCACACGATTGAAGCTAGTACCGATTGTCTGGTGCTTAAAATACCGTTTCAAACCATTAGACATACAGTAGGTAATGATGCAAGGTTTCTGTCATTTTTACTAGATGTGGTTACACGTAGATTTCGCGCTAAAACTGATGCAGCAACATTAAATCTTTTGTATCCTGTAGAAGTGAGATTAGCTAGTTTCTTATTATCAACAACTACAGATGGTGAGCGTCCGGTTTATCATGAAGAAGCTGTAGGCTCAAGCTTAAAGGATATTGCGGACATGGTAGGAACAAGCTATCGACATTTAAACCGTGTCATAAAAACCCTTTGCAATGAGAATATAATCAGTAGGTCGAACGGAAAACTTTTTGTTAAGGATCTCAATAGGCTAAAGGAAATAGCAAAAAATAATATTTATGAATAACGGCAAGTAAAGAGTATATTCTAACGAAATATACTCTTTTTTTATTTTTGAAAAGTATACATTATTATATTTCGCTAATAAACTAACCAGCAAAAAAGAGGTGTTTGCCAGCCTTAAAATACGCGGACAATACTCGAAGCTTTTGGGCTAAATACAGATGGATATAATACGGGAAGCAGTCCCAAAGAACTAATAGATATTGGAGTGGTTAATAAAGCCCATCTGCATTAAGGACAGTATAGAAGAAATATTAGAGCACATACTAAAATAAATGAGGAGTTACCTTATGTAGTGGAGGTAGAAAAGATGACTGTTAAAGCAACAGTAAGGATATGCTTGGCAAATCTTGAAGGAATTGAAGCTAGTCTATCAATTTTAGCGTTAAATACAGAACAAAAAGAGACTGCTGCGGATTTGCATCAGGCAATGTTGCTTGTTGGAGAGATTGTTACAGATATTAAAAAAAGAGTCGAAATATTAACAAGCTAAACTCTTTATCATTCGGAGGATGTGTATTGGAAATGCCAGAATGGTTAGATGTCATAGTAAGATCCGTTCTTTTTTTACTAATTTTATTCTTCATTACCAAAATACTCGGGAAAAAGCAAATAGCCCAGTTATCCATGTTTGAGTATGTCACAGGAATAACGATAGGGAATATTGGAGCTGAAGTTGTGACAGGCCTGGACCAAAAAATCCATCTAGGAATCATCGCGATTGTTGCAACAGCAGCTATTCCTTATGCATCAAGCCGAATCACTCTAAAAAGCAAGAAGTTACGTGATTTTGTAGATGGCAATGGTACGGTTTTAATGCAGGATGGTAAAGTTTTGGAAGGTAATTTAAAGAAAGAGAAGGTAACTACTGATGAATTACTAGAAATGTTACGTAAGAAAGGTGTTTTTGATATTTCAGAAGTAGATTATGCTGTTTTAGAGGCAAATGGAGTATTGAATGTACTTTTGAAAAAAGAAAACAGACCATTAACAGCAAAAGACTTGAACATGAAGGTTCCAAAAGAAAGAGAGCCACAAACGGTTATAATGGATGGAGTAATCCTACCTGAACCACTTATACGAATTGGCAAAAGTCAAGTATGGCTGAACAATGAATTAGCTAAAATGAATGTGACATTGGATAATGTATTCATCGGACAAGTAAATACATATGGTGAACTAACAGTCGATTTGTTCGACGATAAGATTCAGGTTCCATCTCCTCAGGAAAGACCCCTATTATATGCCACGATGAAAAAATGCCAGGCAGATTTAGAATTATTAGCACTTTCATCCGATGACAATGAAGCAAAACAGATTTATCTAAAAAATAGTAAAAAAATGCAGGAAGCAATCAAAAAGGTCGCCTATATATTAAAGGATTAAGGGACATCCCAAACGGAAGTCCCTTGTTTTATTTTCTATATATTTTACAATTTATGTAAAGGAGGGGGGAGTTATGATGCAAGTAGTAACTAAAGAACTAGCAAAATGGATTGAAGAAGTTGACACTAATGCAATCTATTCGAGATTATTAAGAATAGAAAAGATCACAAATAATCCTATGGGTATAGAAATAAGGAAGTTCGGTCACGCAATAGCTTTTGTTGCTCAAAATATCCCAGGTCCAGCATTTAACAAAATAAAAGGAATGATGGATCAAGATATTCCTTTACTGAATGAAATGATCCAATTATACAATGATAAAGGTATCCCAGCGAGATTTGAATTGACTCCTGCACATGCAACCTCGACTCTCTATGTGGCCCTTGCAAACCTGGGTTATTTTCACACTGACTTTTTAGCTAATCTGTATGCTGACCCACAAAAAATATTAATGGATGAAGATGAAAATTCATCTGTTACAATACGTGAGTTTAAATCAAACGAATTTGATTTATTTGCAGAGCTGTATATAAAGGCCTTCAATATGCCGATGTTTTTAAAAGAAAATATCGCCCAAAATAATGAAGTACTGTATGGTATGTCTGGATGGAAATTTTATTTAGCTAATTATAAGGATGAACCAGCAGGCATTGGTGTACTATTCATGGGAGAGAGAGGGGCATACTTAGCTGCAGCAGGAACTATTCCACAGTATAGAAATAAAGGGGTACAGGGAGCTTTAATACAACGACGTATCATAGAGGCAAAACGAAATAATTGTAAGTTAATAGTTGGTCAGGCGAGTTTCGGTAGTATCAGTCAAAATAATATGGAAAGAGCAGGATTGAAAATAGCCTATACAAAATCAGTGTGGACTCATCAATCATAAGCTATTAGAAAGGTACTCATTTGAGCTTTCTTTTTTATTACCCGGGAAATGTTTTTGTGATAATTTTGAAGAATATGGAAGGGGTGTATGATTAAAATAGTCTATAAGTTTATATTTTAGGGTATAGGGTAATATGCTGTCTTTCCAATGAAAACTGGAAAGAAAAAGGCAAAAGAGAAGATGGTGAGAGATGAAGAAAAACATTTATAATCATTTGAATGGTAGAAAAATCTTTATTGCTCTGTTACTCTTATTTGCTATATTCTTTTTTGTTCAAATACAGGAAAGTACACTTTATGAGGCCATTATAAATGGTGATCACGAATATATAAAAACAGCGTTATTGGATTCTATTTTATATGTCTACTTTTTCATGCTGTGTATCATGATTATTCAGAATACCTTTACAATTATTCCCTTGATTCTCGTAATTACAATCAACATTACAGTATTTGGATTTTTCAAAGGCTTTATCTGGAGCTGGATTACCAGTGTTCTGGCGGCAATGATCATATTTATCTTCATTAGGTATCTGTTTACTGATCGTTTTTCGTCGAAAATTTCTCCTGAACAATTACAAAGAATTGAAGATAAAGGTATTTCATATATATTCGTTGCTAGAGTTACTCCTTTTATACCAACCAGCCTCATTAATATTATTGCAGGATTAAGTACAATTACATTGCAAAAATTTATAGTAGGTACGGCCGTTGGGAACTTTATTTATTTTTTTATCTTGGCCCTTATTCCAGCCGGTTTATATTCTAGTGGAATCAATGAATACATGATAGTGGCAATAATCATTTTACTCACGTGTGCATCCTACATATTCACAAGGATAAGAAATAAAAGGAAACATGATTATACTAAATTTATGCGTAATAAATGTTAAACGGAGGGAAGATGATAGTATTGACCCCTACATGTTGGTTTTTACTCTAACCTTTGGGGTGCGGCAACGATATACGGTCTCTCTTTTTTCTTTTTTGTATTTTAAAAAGACAAATTAGGAAGCGGAGCGAAGAAAAGTGGAATAGAGCCAAAGAGGGGAGGAAAAGGCGGGAAACAGGAAGAATCCATCCAAAGTCGACACGAATCCAACTGCATACGGACATAATAGCCAATCTTTCCCTCAAATACTTGCTAGTCTTCGCTTTTTTATATTAATAATGGAGGAACAAACGATGAGATTAATTGTTGATCGAATAGAAGGTAATTTGGCAGTCTGTGAGAAATCTGATAAAAGTATGGTGGATATTGAGTTGACCAAATTGCCTGTTGATGTAAGGGAAGGAGATGTCCTGATTGAAAAGGATGGCAACTATGAGCTTGATTTAACGCAGACTGAAAAAAGGAGAAAGCGTGTACAAGCTCTAATGGAAGACTTATTTGAATAAATACTACCAATTACTTAAAACAAAAAAGCTCAAAGTAACATGCTTTGAGCTTTTTTCAGTGTACAGCTACACATATACTCTGGCAAAGAGGCTCCCCTAAACAGGAGCATTTATCTTTACTAAAAACAGGATGCTTCAATCAATCCTTCAATCTGTTATGCTTATTGGAGCCTTGACCTTGGCCTCAGTTTCTGGATGAATTCTTCTATCGAGAGCAGGAGTGATTTTGATAAAAATAACAACCCCGACTACACCGATGCCAGTAATAAAAATAGATGTAGCTAAATTGGATAGATAGGCACTCAATGTAATGGTTAGAGAACAAATTAGATTGGCTACATTATAGGTTAATCCGTTTACTGCTAAATAAGAGCTCCTTGCATGTTCTGGGGGCAAATTAGCCATATAATTTTGCTGGACAGGCACACGTAATACTTCAGCAACAGTTGCGATAAACATTGCTCCAAATAAGAACCAGATATTATTGGAATAAGAAATCACAGCATAGCCGGCTACAAAGACAATACAGCTGGTGATTAATACATTTCGGTCGTTCATATTAGAAACAAGCTTTGTCGCAAACAAGGCTAAAATGACAACCAGAATCGTATTTTCTGTACGTAAGAACCCGACCATCTCAATCCCGCCAAATTCGATACCTAATAGATTCTGAATGGATAGATCTTCCGACAGCCTAATACTCATATAGCTTGTTAATTGGAATTCCATTGATAGTACAAAGATTCCTGCTAATACGTATAAGACAAAGAGTTTATCTTTAAAAACAGAATGATAATTTGAAAATAATTGTTTGACATGTTGGGGTGGTGTTTTTTTCTCAGTTTTATTAGGTATGTAGCTTTCTTCAATAAAAAATGTAATTAAGGTCCATGCAATCAATGAAGTAATGGAAAGAGCGAGGAGTAATTCAAAGAAGTATTCTCTAAACATAAATCCGCCAATGGCACCGCCAAAAGCGATGGATAGATTATTTGCCCAATACATAATGGTATACATCGATTTTCGTTCTTCAGGACGGCTGACATCAATCAGCATTGCCTGATTTGCAGGCCCTGCTAAGCCCCAGCATATACTGTTAACTGTCATCATAAAGAATGTTATCAGCGGTTCTGTAAACCATGGTGAATTGCAAATCATCATGGTAACAAATGCTAAAAAACGAAGCGATTCAGCAAATACGATTAATTTTTTTCTACCAAAGCTGTCTGAAAAATATCCTCCAAAGAAATTGATGGCTATGCCGATAAACACATTAATCAGTAATAAAAGTCCTGCCATTTTTACCCCGAAATGTGAAGATAAATAAATCGCCATGAATGGAAATATCATACCTCCAATAGCGGAACTTAAAAATGACTCTATAATCCGTATTTTAATTGTACGGTGAAACTGTTTAAATCCCATGGTTGACCCTCCCTTTTCCCATTATGTAATTTTATAACATTCTGATAATATTTCAATATAAATTAAGAAAATATTGAATATTGTTTCTATTTATTATTTTAATTTTAAAAAGGGAAGATTACATCCGTAATTTTACGGATAGTATCTACGACTTTCGATGGAGCATAAAAAAGCCAAATTCACGAATAGTGAACTTGGCATAATACACTTCTTACTTCTTTGTTTCTAGAAATGTGAGGTTATTCATCCAATGAGTGTACATTTTCAGCTATTTCTTTATAAACAGGATAAACATCAAAGGCTGTCGTTTTACTGCTTAGGCTGAGAATGCCGATAAAATCAATATGATCCCAATTACTCTTGATAGGGAAATAGTTCCATTTCCCTTTTTCTGCTACCCCATTATAAGCTTTTACTGGTTGTCCAAATGGAGAGAAAGATGAAACAGTGCTGACTAACCCATCGTTTGGCCACCAGCTTTTATCGATAATAGGTCCTTCTTGTGGGTTGGTCCTACTAAATTTCCCTAAGAAACTGGTAGGTTGATGGAGAAATAGATGTGTGTAAGCAGATGGTATATGCTGACCTGTCAAAATACTCTTTTTGGAGGTTTGACCGGTGTAGGAGAAATAATAAACATCTGATTTTGTCTCTACCTTTTGATTAAGTACAGCAGCGCCTGGTGTACTTAAATCATATGCACTTATATCAGTACTCTCCCAAATCTTACTGTTAATGACTTTGGAGAGATACGATTTGAAAGATTCCCCGGGTTCTCTGCGTATTCCCCAATGGTCCAATTTAAAATCATATACTAAGTTTTCTTGGCTGATTCCTGTAACACTGGCGACATTGATGATTAGATCCTTAATAAAAGAGATGATTCTATTTTCATCATCCGCGTATGTTGTACCGTTATGAGGAGTGGCAATACTGCTCACACTGTGCACCCATGATTTATTGCCTTCAAAAAGAGAGGACATATTTTCATTCGGGTGGGCCTGATGATAGTCACGTTCCTCTGCACTTCCGTCTTCTAGAAGATCGACCAAACCTCGTGTCGTTAATCCTCCCATACTGTGGCCGACAAGGTGGACCGGATGATTGGCATCCCACTCAGGGTAGACCCCTTCGTAGGTACGTCCATAACGTGAATGTCCATGTTGTTTGGCATGGGACGTTCCGTAATCTACTGTGCCGCCTTTAATATAATAATAGAGTTCCACAGAACGATCATAATTGCTGGCTACTGGACTGACACTTGCTACAAAGGTTTGATGACCCATGCTTTTTAAGTACTCGGGAACATTCTTTAATCCGCCCCAATAATTGTACCCTAAAAATTCGCCTTCTCCCCATCCACCTAAACCATGGACCAACACGATAGGATAATCATTGCCTTGATTTTCTACGGCACTCGCCTTACTCTGTGGTAAAAAAGCAAAAAGGCTAATGATTAATCCTGTGACCAAAATAAGATTTGTTACTTTCGATTTCAAACCAATTCCTCCTTAAAATAAAAAATAGCCCATGACAAAGTGACGGGTTTCGAGTTCTTACAAAGGAGTATTTTGATAATTCTGTCATTTATTACTATATGGTAGCGCTTACATATTAAGCAAGTAATAAATTGTGATTTAAATATAAATAGGAAATTCAGCCTAACGTTTCCAGACAGCTAAATAAGGGTATTTTACAGCCATATAAAAGTAAAAAGATACTATAAGGGTAGAAAGTGGGATTTATATGTCGGGAATATTACTAGCATTATTAGCTGCGGTATGCTGGGGCAGCTTGGTATTAATTAGTGTGAAACTTGGAGGAAATGCTTATAGCCAAACATTAGGAATCACATTGGGTGCATTTCTCTTTGCTGTTATTATGCTGTTTTTTTCTGAACCTGTATTTAACCCTACAGTTTGGATTGTAGGAATGATTTCAGGTGGATTATGGGCAATTGGCCAAACAGGGCAATTTATCAGCGTTAAATATATAGGTGTATCGAAAACCGTTCCCATTTCAACGGGCATGCAATTAATCGGAACTTCTTTATTTGGATTGATTGTCTTTAATGAATGGAGCACGAAAGCGCAAATTATGATGGGGATACTGGCCCTTTGCTGTTTAATTGCAGGCGTGATTCTTAATTCAGTCGGTAATGACAGTGATGAAGAAGGAAGTCAGTTAAAAAAAGGTTTGATCACTCTGACATTATCATCATTGGGGTATATAGGCTATGTGGTCATCATCAGATGGTATGAAATTGATGGCTGGTCAGCTATTCTTCCACAAGCTTCCGGGATGCTAATTGTTGGTCTTGTAATAGGCTTTTGGAAGCATGCGTTTAATAAATATACAGTGAGAAATATGCTTTCCGGGCTTGTCTGGGCAACGGGTAATATTGCACTTCTTCTGTCAGTTCCAAAAATCGGAGTAGCCACAAGTTATTCTCTTTCTCAAACAGGTATTGTGATTTCCACGCTTGGCGGGATTTTCTTATTGGGTGAGAAAAAGGATAAGAAAAGATTAATAATGGTCATCGCAGGCTGTCTCCTTGTTATTGCCGGAGGCGTTATATTGGGATATACCAAAAAATAAATAGTCGAGAGGAGAAACATATGATGTATAAAGATTTAGCAGGTAAAGTTGTAATAATAACAGGAGCAAGTAAAGGGCTTGGAAAGGCCATGGCCCTCAGGTTTGGGGAAGAGAAAGCAAAAGTAGTTATTAATTATCGTTCAACTGAAAAAGATCTAGATGAGATTGTTCGAATCATTAAAGCCTGTGGTGGGGACGCCATCGCTGTTCAGGCGGATATTTCGAAAGAAGAGGACGTTAAAAGGTTAATAAATGAGGCAGTTGAGACATTTGGTACACTTGATGTCATGGTTAATAATGCTGGAGTTGAAAATGAAGTGCCTTCACACGAATTAAGCCTTGAAGATTGGAATAAGGTTATTTCCACGAATTTAACAGGATGTTTTTTAGGAAGCAGAGAAGCCATTAAGTATATGGTTGAACATAAGATAAAAGGTTCCGTCATTAATATGTCATCTGTACATGAGCAAATTCCATGGCCCCATTTTGTCCACTATGCGGCAAGTAAAGGTGGGGTTAAACTAATGAGTGAAACGCTTGCCTTGGAGTATGCTCCGAAAGGAATTCGCGTAAATAATATATGTCCGGGCGCAATCAATACACCTATCAATGAAGAAAAATTCAATGATCCTGAAGCGAAGAAGCAAGTTCTTGATCTTATTCCGATGGGATATATCGGTAAGCCTGAAGAGGTTGCGGCGTGTGCAGTTTGGCTTGCTTCGAAGGAATCAAGCTATGTGACAGGATTAAGCTTATTTGTAGATGGTGGAATGACACAATATCCAGGTTTCCAGGCAGGCAGAGGATAAACATTCGGTAAAAAAGATCATGCCCTTTGGATAATTAACAGACAATCGTACATACATTATTAGGATGGTATGTACATAGTCTATTGTATCTGAAATATAAGGGTGGAGTTTTATGCCGATAAGATCTGGTTTGGAATACATCGAGAGTATAGATAATCTTCATTCAACGATATGGATCGATGGACAAAAAGTAAATGGTGAAATTTCTGAACATCAAGCTTTTAAAGGAGTCATGAAAAGTCAGGCTGCCTTATATGATTTGCAATTAAAGGAATCCAACCGAGATATCATGACATTTCGTTCACCTGTTACTGGCAATCTGGTTGGGACCTCTTTTTTGGAACCAAAAACAAAAGAGGATTTAGAAAAAAGAAGACTGATGACACAAGTATGGGCTAAATCGAGCGGAGGGTTTTTGGGCAGATCACCAGACTACATGAATACTGTGATGATGTCCTTTGCGTCTGCCGCGGCCATTTTTTCTGAGCAGGATGAACGCTTCACTAAAAACATGCTGACGATATTTGAGAATGCCCGCGAGCAAGATTTATCTTTCACCCATACATTTATTAATCCACAGGTTAATCGCTCATCCTATTATGTTGAAAATTTCACCCAGACAATATCAGCACAGACGACAGAAATAAAGGATGATGGGATTGTTATAAATGGAGCCAGGCTTTTAGCCACACAGGGAGGAATTACGGATGAAATACTTGTGTTCCCTGCCAATGCCGCTGGGCATAATAAAGATTTGGCTTATGGCTTTTCCATTCCAAGCAACACGCCTGGATTGAAATTTATATGCAGAGAATCGTTTAGCTACCGCGATTCGGCATTTGATCATCCGCTTGGTTCCCGTTTTGATGAAGTGGATTCAATTGTTGTGTTTGATCAGGTATTAGTACCCTGGGAGAGAGTGCTTTTTTATGAGAATCCTAACATAGCTCAAAGAATTTATCTGGAAAGTAGTTTTCATTTACTGGCAGTCCATCAGGTTACAAGTAGGAGAATCATCAAGCTAGAACTGATTTTAGGGCTTGCTCAAAAGCTAATTGATTCCATTCAGGTGGGTGAGTATCAGCATATACATGATAAAATCAGTGAAATATATGTTGGTTTGGAATCATTAAAGGCGTTGCTCCTGGCATCAGAGATAAATGCCAAGGTGGATAAGTGGGGAACGATGGTACCGGACGCAAATCCGTTACAGGCATCCATTTTATTGTTTGCTCGTTTGTATCCAAGATGTACGGAAATTCTTCAATTAATCGGAGCGAGTGGGCTTATGGCCATTCCAACAGAAGCTGATTTTTCATCAGAAATTGGTGCGGATCTTGATTTGTATTTGCAGGGAGCCATCGTTGGAGCAGAAGAAAAAGTGAAGATTTTTCGGTTGGCGTGGGATATATCCATGAGTGCTTTCGGATCGCGGCAATCCCTGTATGAACGATTCTTTTTTGGTGACGCAGTCAGATTGGCTTCAGGGCTCTATATGAGTTACCCAAAAGAAAAATATGTTAAATTAATTGATCAATTTTTAGATGAATACTAAGAGGGAGGACAGTTATCGGATAATGATAGCTGTCTTTATTTTGGGTGTTTTGCATAGATTGTTGTTCCTGTATATAAAGGAGTAAATATCCATTTAGTGGTACCATTAGATAAAGAAAGCTACTGCAACAAAAGGAATAGATTTGTAGAGTGAGGGAGATTGGTAGGTGTACGAATCTCGATAATAATAGAGAAATATTTATTTAGAGGTGGCGCAATGTTTTTTAGAAAAAAGAGATTTTTTGTTTGTTCGGTATGTGGTTATGATCGTTTACCAGGGCCTTTATATGAAAAGGGTATTCCTGATGTAAGCCTTATTTGTGCTTGTTGTGGATTTCAACCAGGGTACGACGATGAAGATTTAGGATATACATTTGAAAGTTATCGAGAAGAGTGGATAGAAAAGGGGGCTAAATGGTTTTGGGAGAAAGAGAAACCAAAGCAATGGGAGCTCAAGAAACAGCTGGAAAATATTGATATGAAATAGAGCTTAAGGTCGAGTTTGTAAATTTGCATTCTTTATTCTTTATAGAACCGGTGAAGATTAACGGATGAAGGAAATGGAAAACACAAGTAGAATCTATTCAAAGAAACATAAGGGGGAGAATAATGAAAAAAGCACTATTGGTTATAGACGTTCAAAATGGAATGTTTCAAGAAGGTAACGTTGTGTATAAAGGAGATGTCCTGTTAAAAAACTTAAAAGGATTGATTGGTCGGGCACGATCTTCTAAGACACCGATTTTCTATATACAGCATAATGCATCTGCTGGACACCCTTTAGAATATGGAACAAAGGACTGGGAGATTCATTCTGAAATTATTCCGAATAATCAAGATATTATCATTCAAAAAACTACCCCTGATTCATTTTTTAATTCTACTTTAGATGATGAACTGAAAAAGCAGGGGATTGAACATTTAATACTTGCCGGAATTCAAACAGAAGTGTGTGTTGATACAACTTGCAGAAGAGCCTTTAGTATGGGATATAAAGTCACTTTAGCTTCAGATACACACAGCACTTGGAATTCAGAAGACATTACTGCCCAACAAATTATAAACCATCATAACCGTGTATTACGTTGGTTTGCGGATGTTTACTCGAGTCGAGACATTACATTTCTAGAGCGATTGTGAAATAATAGCAGTCGCTTTTTTTTCTAAAGGGTTGGTTTGAAAAAAAGGTTTTTTTGGAGCACGCCGATTATAATGGGTACAATTTTAACAGACATATAATTCTATTTAATGGAGGGTTTTATGAGTAAACGAAATTTGGTGTTATTTATTGCTTCAAGCTTAGACGGATATATAGCTACCAAAGATGACTCTCTTGAGTGGCTATTCAATGTCGAAGGTGAAGGTGATAACGGATTTTCAGAGTTTTATAAAACAGTAGATACCATTTTACTTGGTAAAAGGACTTATGATTGGATTATGGAACAAGATTCTGAGGAATTCCCATATAAAAACAAAGAGTGCTATGTGTTTACAAGGTCTTCTATTGAGGATACCGAGGACGTAAAATTTATTAATGAAGATGTAACTAAATTTGTTAATAAACTAAAAAGTGAAGATGGGAAAAATATATGGATTGTCGGTGGTGGAGAATTGTTACATTCCTTTATAAAAGAGGTGGATGAATTAATCGTAACGATTGTCCCAACTATACTAGGCAATGGTATCCCTTTATTTAGAGAGGGAGATTATCAATTAGACCTCATATTGAAAAGGATGAAAAATTATAATCAGTTTGTGGAACTCCATTATATAGTTAAAAAAACTCTCACTCATTGACTTTCTAATCAATTTGTATGATGAAATTCCATTAAAGTCTACATTAATCTATACGTGGACTAAAATTGATGATTAATTATGTGGACATAGTTGATTTTAATAATATTTAGTAATTAGTAGGATGACTTGCAAATCGATTAGAAACTAAATCGGTTATTATCTTAATATAATAGAAGGTATTGTAAATTATCTGTTTTTAATTAATAATTAGAGTAGTATAATTTGTAACGACTTTTTATCGGAAGGGAACCAAATGAAAGTGAGCATTAAAGAGGAATATGAGACGGTAGATGTTTCCATAGGACAGATAAAGTACGCAAAGAGAATACAAAAATTATTGTGTGAAAGATTGGATATGGAATTGCCAAGCGAGTATGAGCTATCTGAAATTGTGGTAGAACAGGCTTTGTTTACTTATATAGATATATTAGAAAAATATTATCGCTTGGATGGAAAACCGTGGGAAGAGTTTTATTCAATATATCATGGAGTAACTAATGTTCCTAGACGATTTGAGGACTTTAAAGAACAGAAAAAAGGGACTTTGCAACTTTTAAGAAAAAGGGAGAACTAAATCTTCAGCTGAAATAAAAGATAGAACTTTGAGGAAAAAGAAGGTCTTAGCTAATGCTAACTCTCTTTGTGAAAGAATACACTGGAACTATCGGGAGTACCCGCTCCAATATCGGGGCTGTGATGTAGTGACCCAAAAAGTTAGAGTTGAAATCTGACTTTTTGGGTGTAATACAGATCAGCTCTTTTTTGTTAGGCGGCTAAAGGGCAGCCCGAGTTCAACAAAAACTGGATATTTATGTTAAAGTGAACTCGTAGGGAGGGGAGATAGTTGGTTTATATCGCAAAGACTCAAAGAGAAGTATTAGGGTGTATACCATTAATGATATTAACAATTTCAATAAATGACTTTTCCGATTGGTTATTATACTTCCAAATAATATTTTCTTTAGTTATTCTTGTTTTATTATGTATTAAATATAAATTTGTGATAAATGATGATTGTTTGACGTATCAAATTTTGTTTTTTAAATGGCCTTTATATAAAACAAGTATATTCCCTGAGCAAACAAAACAGATAAAATTTAAACGAGTCAATTGGTATAACAAAGGTGCTTTTATACAAGTAAAAAAAGGTTTTACCATTCGAATTATAAATTTCACTCCCAACGACGTATTCAAAGAATTAGTTGAGTTTGCTAATAAACACGGGATTCCATATTCTAAAACGAAAGACTATATAATTATAGAAAAATAGTCTTATTCCATTAACGGGGGGGGGATTACTTTCACAGCTAGGGGAAGCAGTAAATCAAGATTGTCATGTTGACGGTCTTTTCTTATGCTGATAAAGGGACAAAATCCCTGTAGGGAATGAAACTAATAGCTTTTTATTTCATAAAATAGATATGCTCCCGAATTGAAAAACAGATTCAAATAAAATCTGTTTTTCAATTGGGGAGTTTTTCTATCTTAAAAAGTGGCCGCTGTATTGATCATGGTACGATTAAGCATTTTGAGGCACAGGAATAGAGAGTATTATTTAACTACGGCATTTGTTTAAGTAAATATGCCTAGCTTTCCAATACGTTCTATTGCTTCTATTAGCCGGTCTTCGTCTACTAATAAGCCGACACGAATATAGCCTTCTCCGTATTCACCAAAGCCTTTTCCTGCTGCAACGGCTACATCTGCTTTTTCAAGCAAATAATCAGCGAAGCTTTCGCTCTTAAAGCCGGCAGGGACAGGAAGCCAAGCAAAGAATGATCCAGTTGGTGCTTCGACTTTCCAGCCGATTTTATTGCAAGCGTCAATGAGGGAGTTTCGTCGTCGTTCATAGCGATCTATAAGCTCTTCTACGCAGGATTGCTCACCTGTCAAGGCTGCGATTGCTGCTCTTTGTACAGCCGGGAAGAGGCTGACGTAAAGATGATCTTGAATGAGATTGAGTGCTTCGATGATATCTGGATTTCCGATAGCAAAGCCCACGCGCCAGCCTGCCATATTGTAAGTTTTCGAGAGTGTGTACATTTCAATGCCGACTTCTTTTGCACCTTCCGTTTCAAGAAAACTGATAGGTTTTTGTCCATCAAAGCCAATAGCTCCATAGGCAAAATCATGAAGTACGGTAATGTTGTTTTCTTTTGCAAATGATACTGTTTTTTCAAAAAAGGCATGATCGGCGGTAGCTCCAGTCGGATTATTTGGGTAGTTTAAATACATTAGCTTTGCATGGGTCCTTTGTTCTAAAGGAATGCTTTTATAATCCGGCAAAAATTGATTATCTTTTGTTAGTGGAAAAGTTTCATAGTTTACGTTTGCTAACACGGCTCCTGATAAATAGTCGGGATAGCCTGGGTCTGGCAAGAGCATTAGCTCACCATCGTTGAGCAAGCACATTGGTAGCTCAACTAGCCCGGCCTTCGTGCCAAAAAGGATGGCAACTTCAGTTTCAGGGTCAACCTCGATGCCATATTGCTTGTGATAAAATTGTGCCGCAGCTTCTTTCAATTCATCCAAACCTCGAAATGGAGAATATTTGTGAGTTTGTGTATCTTCAGCCGCTACTTGCAGGGCTTTGACGATATGTGCGGGAGTAGGTTGATCAGGATTTCCTTGTCCTAGATTAATAATATCTCTTCCTTCAGCTATAGCGCTGTTAACTTTTTGGACAAGTGTTGCAAAAAATTGGACTGGCAGTTTTTTTAAGCGATTAGAATATGTCATATCATTCACCTTTACGACGAGAAAATAGTTTTTAATATTTAGATAATAGATAAAACTCTATAACCTTTATTTAGAAATGTCTATAGTGAGCTTTTAGATTTTGAAAATAGTGGTAGTAAAAATGGGTATTAGATTTGTTGTGTTATACAAGGATTTTCTAAAGGGCAAATGTTTGAGGAGGAGGTTGTGATGACTCTTTCGGTAGTGATTGTTTTTCTGTAAATGTGAAATGTAGAGGCCATGTATTAAATGAGATTGATTGGCGTATGAAAATGGTGAAGAAGGAAAGTATTATTCAGTCGTCTTGCGAAAATATAGAGTGTGCATATTGTCGTTAGTTCGGTTGCTAAAAAGAAGAATGAGAAGTTTTTTAATACGATGTATGTGTATAAGCTTCGAAAGGCTTTAGCAAAGAAGATAACCTTATTTTTACATGTGGGTAATGTTCTTCTTTCCTAAATAAATGACCTTATCTAGCTGTATAATTTATTACCAAAATTATAAACTTGTTTATTTGTATATATGAACCCTAAAATGGATAGGGAAATTTACTATTAAACGAGGGAAGTCGATTATGGAATTCACCAAGTATGCGAGTAAGAAGCACACCGTACAGATAATTGCAGAAGAGCTGCTGCATGTTACTCAACAGGCAGCTATTGCTTCATATCCCTGGATAGGAAAGGGCAATAAGATTGAAGCAGATGGTGCTGGGACAAGGGCTATGAGGCATCATTTAAACACAATCGATATGTGTGGAAGAGTCGTAATTGGTGAAGGAGAAATGGATGAAGCGCCAATGCTTTATATTAATGAAATGCTGGGAAGTGGGAATGGTCCGGCAATTGATATAGCTGTAGATCCGGTGGAAGGTACTACGTTAATGTCTAAAGGGAAAAACCATTCAATGGCTGTGTTGGCTGCTGCGAAAAGTGGAAGTATGCTTCATGCTCCTGATATGTATATGAAAAAGATGGCAGTTGGGCCAAATGCAAAAGGTTGTATTAATATAAATGCATCCTTAAAAGAGAATATGCAATCAGTAGCGAAGGCCCTTGGAAAAGATGTAAGAGAATTGACCATTATGATTCAGGACCGCGATAGGCATAGTACTTTAATGGCACAGGTTCTCGAGCTCGGAGCAAAGTTGAAGTTATTCTCTGATGTTGATATAACGGGCGCTATAGCAACCGGAATCGATGGAATGGATATTGATATGCTTGTTGGTACAGGTGGAGCTCCAGAGGGTGTCATCACTGCAACAGCACTAAAATGTCTGGGAGGAGATTTCCAGGGGCAGCTTGTTCCTATGAATCAGGAAGAATATGATCGATGTGTACAAATGGGTATTGAAAATCCAACTAAAATTTTCGAGTTGGATGAAATTGTTCGCACAGACGATTGTTTGTTTTCTGCAACGGCAATCACCGATGGTATGTTCTTGAATGGAGTGAAGAAGTTATCGAGCGGGAAAATGAGTACCCACTCCTTGTTATTAGTAGGCGCTAATACAAGAAATACGAAATTTATCCATACACACCACCATTAATGCTTTCTAAAATGAAATCCTATAGAAGTATTTCTATACTTTTATAGGATTTTTTTATTTCAAGGTTGTTCAATCCTTTTACATCTTAATCCCGAATTAAATTAATCCTTTGCAAGAATCATTTTTGAAATTAAAAAGGTAAAAGGAATCGCAATAACAGTCGCGATTATAGGTGCTATATTATCATGGATAGAAAGCAACTGGACTAAAATATAAATGGCAAGCGTTGATACTATAATATTAACGACATAGGTTAAAGGAAATTGCAGGAACTTTTTTAAAGTTGGTTTTGTTCGATAGGTAAAATAGGAATTCAGATAAAAGGAGCCAATCATACTGATAAAGAAACCTAGCAAATGTGCAGTCATGTAGTTCATCTGAAACACTTCTTTAAAAAGTAAATACAAAATATAATAATTGATTGTATTTACAATGCCAACCATATTGAATTTCCAAAATTCCTTTTCAAATAAAATCATCAAGTAACCAGCTTTCTTCGCTTTTTCTTCTAGGTTCTCTTATTATACTCGATTTAACGTACAGGTTAAATATTCCAAGTAAAAAGGCGAGAATAGGTAGCGATGGTTGCGAAGTAAATGGCTGATGGTTATAAAAAGAAGTAAGACCGGAAATGGTCATTCGCGGTCTTACTTAGTTACTGGTTAAATAGATGGAACTCTTTCCACCAATCCATTCCAATATCCCGATAAAAATTTAATTTTGTTAAGTTATAGGAGTTAGGTTGATTCAGTAAATATTTTTGGAACTCGTCAGCCTGCTTTTTTTGCTCCTCCGTAACAGAACGATGGTTATCGAGTAATACGTGACCTAGTTGATGCAATAAATGGGAATGGACATTTTTTATCGCATCATTAGGTGTGTATTTAGCGGCATAATGCAGGGATTTAAGATAATGGTTAGCTGATTTTTCAAAATCATTAAGTAAGTAATTCATCTTCCCGATTGATTCATGAACACGCATTTTATCCATATCTGTTTTAGCCAGCGATAAGGCTGCTTCATATGTATCTCTAGCTTTTTGCAGGTTATTCACTTTTACATATTGATCAGCCAAAAGGATTGTAGCAGGAAACACCATTTTACTGATTCTCTTTGGCATTTTATCCGTGATGGATTGCAGGGCGGTTTCTAAAAGCTGAATGACTGTACCCGTTTCTGTGTTCTCATCAGCATGAAGTGCTTTATATAAAAGTTCTTCCGTTGGGTTGGTATGGTGAAACTTATTCAAGATACTCATATAGCATCACCTTTCAGAAAATTTATTATATTAATATAATTATAACATTTATTCCTGTTTTCATCTCTGCAAATTTAATTAAAATTACGAACTTCTTTATGCAGGAATGTAAGAAAACTATTATAAGAATAGCTATATTAAGTGCGGCATGAATCGTTTCACTGCCAAACTATAATCAACATAAGTTTGACACGATTTAATCTATCAACAAGGATGCCTGAAAAAAGAAAGGATACTAACAAAGAGTAAGGAATAAACGGAGATTACTCCACCCATTGCCATAGTAGACCTGGATAGCTCAAGAACAATGAAAGGTGAAAGTTACGGAAGTTAACACTTCCTATGTGAGAGAGAAGTCGTCCAAAAATTAAAAATCTATAAAAGTGGAAGCAGTCAGTTTATGAATTAGATTTTATAAAAATACTCCCTTTACTTTAAATTACCATATTATTCGAATGGATAGGGGGATAAAACAAAAAAAGCCCAATAGACTTTTCTATCGGGCTGCTATTCTGTTATTCTTCTATTTTCCGCCAAACATATCAAAAAGCCCTTTGGCTACGCTGCCTTCATCGCTTGACCCACCTCTAGAGGGCATAGCGGAAAACACTCTGCTTGCAAGACGGCTGAAGGGGAGTGATTGAACCCAGACTGTTCCGGGACCTTGCAATGTAGCGAAAAACAGACCCTCTCCGCCAAATAACGCGGTTTTAATACCTTTGGCAAATTCAATATCGTAATCGACATTTCTGGTCATCGCAACGATACAGCCGGTATCTACTCGTATTTTTTCTCCCGGAGCTAATACTTTTTGATGTAATGTCCCTCCGGCATGCACGAAAGCCATCCCATCACCTTCGAGTTTTTGCATGATAAATCCCTCACCGCCAAAAAAGCCAGCCCCAATTTTTTTCTGGAATTCTATACCTACTGATACACCCTTCGCAGCTGCTAAAAAGGAGTCCTTCTGGCAGATTACTTTTCCATCCAATTCACTTAAGTCCAAAGGGACGATCTTTCCAGGATATGGAGAAGCAAAGGATACATGCTTTTTCTGAGTTCCTTCATTTGTAAAGGTGGTCATAAATAAACTTTCTCCAGTCAGGACCCTTTTTCCGGCACTGAATAATTTGCCCATCATTCCAGATTGGGAAGAAGAACCGTCACCGAAAATGGTTTCCATTTGAATCTGCTCATCCATCATCATTAAGCTTCCGGCCTCGGCCACGACTGTTTCTTTCGGATCTAATTCCACTTCTACAAATTGCATATCGTCTCCGTATATCTTGTAATCAATTTCATGGTTGTTCATTGCCAAACACCTCCAAATTGATAAAACTCTTCAGTTAAAGTGTAATCCAAAACGATTGAGGATGCGAGTTTGGTATGCAATCAATTATTGTTTTTCTTCGCCCCTTTTTGTCCAGGGAACCACCAATTCCATTTGCCCAGCAATTTCATCAGAGAAGGAACAAGGACCATACGGACAAGAGTGGCATCTATAAAGATTGCTAAGGCCACGCCAACCCCGATTTGCTTTACCGGTACAATATCTGTAAAAGCAAAGGCACCAGTAACAGCAATCATAATGGCGGCTGCCGAGGTGATAATTTTGCTTGTTGTAGTTAAGCCTTCAAGGGTAGCTTTATCGTTATCTCCAGTTTCGAGATAAATCTCTTGAATACGGGATATTAAGAAGACCTCATAATCCATACTTAAACCAAAAACAATTGCAAAGGTTAAAATAGGAATCATTAGCGCAATTGGGTTAGGATCGACTCCTAAATTCCCATGCTGGAATATCCATACAATGATACCAAAGGCAGCTCCAAGGGATAGGATATTCATAAGAATGGCTTTCAATGGAATTAATACAGACCGAAATGCAACCAATAAAATCAAGTAGGTAGCCCCGATAATCAGTAATAAACCTTTTGGGACTTGCTCCAGGATTTCATCAAAAATCTCCTGTGTAAATTTTGCCTGACCGCCAATCGTGTGAGTCAGTTCTGGATGAATGTCTTGATTCTCGGCCTCTCGAACCCAATCTTTTGCCTTCGCGGTTTTGTATGCTGCATCGAGTTTAACCGTTATATGGGTTGTATCTTCGTTCGCTAGCTTTTTGAGGACTGGAGCCATTTTTTCTCTAGCCACATCAGATTGTAAGGTTTGATATAACTCTTCAGCGGAGTTTGTGTTTGTATACGTAAAAATTGAGTCAACCTGATCGACAAGCTCATCTTCCTTAAGCTTATTTATAAATGCTTCTATGCTCTCAAGGGATTCCTTTGATAATATGTCCTCTTGATTCTTTGTTTCTAAAACAATCGGTACGTTTGACTGATTGCTTGGAAGGAAAGAGTCTTCAAATTTTTCATAGGCAATTCTTGTTTGGCTGTCTGCCGGCAAAGAATCAGCATTAGGTATTTCTAAATCAATATTGCGAATAGGTGTGGCTGCAATTATTAAAATGAGTAAAGCAGCTAAGGCCATAATGATAGGGCGTTTCATTACGAAGTTGGCGAAACTTCTCCATTTACTGTCCGAGTTTTCTTTAGTTTTTAGTATCATAGCTTTGTTAATGTTTTTACCTATAATACCTAATAAGGCCGGCAGGAAGGTAAGGGCAGAAATGACAGAAATGAAAACAGCAACTATACCGCCGACAGCTATACTTCGGAATATATCAATATTAATGAAAAACATACCTGCAAGCCCAAGAACAACACAGGTTCCAGAAAAAGCAATTGCTTTTCCGGCCGTTTTGTTTGTAATGCTCACTGCTTTACTGACTTCATGATGCTGCAGTTCTTCTCTGAATCGATGGATATAGAGAAGGGCAAAATCTATACTGACTGCTAACCCGATCATGGGAACAACATTTAAAACAAACACGGAAAGATTAATACTCTGACCAATAAAATAAATAATCCCCATTGAGGATACAACAGCTACAATCCCGGTCATTAGCGGAATGGAAGCAGCAACCAATCCTCCAAAAGCTAATAACAGTACAATCATGGCGATTGGAATCCCAATCATTTCTGCATTTTTTAAATCAGTTTGAGATGCCTTGCTCATATCCTCTTCAATAACATGGGAACCCGTCAGAGAAGCTGATATATCCTGGCCAGTAATCTCCTGGTTTAAAGCTTTAATATAATCTGCATGTTCTTGTTTGTCTTCATCAAAAGAGATAGAGGCATAGGCAATCTCCTTTTTATATTGTGAATCATTTTCTAAGGGGGATTCAACTGAGCCAAACCCGTCGATTTTCTTCACATCACTTAATACTGAGTTTATCCTTTGTTTAAAATCCTGTTCCTCTAAATTATCCTCATTTTCAAATAAAATGATATAAGGTGAGGCAGATTGTCCGAACCGATCCTCTAATAGCTCATTTGTTTTGTCATAGGAGGACTCTTCCATCTCAAAGCCGCTGCCTTGCAGAATTCCAGGCATTTTTAGAGCGAAGAATCCCATTACCAATGTAAAAATAATCCAGATCACTAAGATTATTTTACGATATGTATACATCATTCAATAAACCTCCTCTTTTAGCTCTATGTACCATAATTCTCTATACCCCTGTATACAAGATATATCCTCCTGCTATATAACATTTTCAACTTTAACGATAGCTGATTATAGGTTTTTCTGAAAAGTATAATGATACTAATAAAATATGGAAAGAAAGTGTATTTACAGGCTAAATGGGGAAATACTAAAACAACAGTTACATAACAAACTTAGGAGGAGACATTATGAAGAGATTATCTTTAATTATGTGTATGTGTGTCTTAATGATATTTGCAGCAGGGTGCAATAATAATGATGATGCACAAAAAAATAATCAAACGAATGACAATCAAGCAACAGAAAATAATAATGCGAATGATACAGCAACAGACAATAACAAGGGTACTAATACAAATACAACAAAGGATACAGCTTATTCTTTTAGAGATTTTGACCTTGAAGTAAAATACGAAAATAATAAGGATTATGAGGTTAGCTACGAAAATGATAACGACGGAGTAGAAGCTTCGATTGAAGATGATCGCAATAATGAGCGAGTAAATGGTAATGATGCAGTTGATCGCTTAGATCCTATATTTAAAAAGTTAGATATTGATTCTAATACTTCACAGGATGATGTGATATCCAAAGTTATTTCAGCATTTGAATTAGATGATAATTATCAGGCGGTTGATATTGATATTTCATTTAATGACGGAACAGAAAAAGAATATAGAAAAAATAAGTAATTTGAAATACGAAAACAGAGCATCCCTTTGGAATTGAAAAGGGGATGCTTTGTTTTTATGTAGATTTTATTAAGTGGAAGGTTACTTTTATTAAACTAGTTGGGCTTTGAGATAATGATTTTTAATAATTGGTTGGGATAAGGAAGAGTGTTTTTTTAGAGAACGAAAGGAAGAAGGATGTTCTAAAAAAGGAAGTATGACAGCCAGACTAAGTATTCTTTTTATGAATAGTTAATTTCCCATTGCACAGCTTTGAATGTTAGGTATAAGATGTAAGAGGCAAAACTATCTTCAGGAGGAGTTGAGATTATTGAGTAGCTACGATTCGAGTGACCCAGACACGAGCTTGCCTGAGGAAACCAACAGTGCTTTTTATAAAAGGTGGGGAAAGATAATCGTCATTCCATTAAAAAGAGTTGTTGCTTCCTCATAATGAGAGGAGGTTAAATCAATGTTAGAATATTATATTTCAGATACAGATAGTAAATTACAGAAAATTGATGAACTAAAAAAAGGGTGCTGGGTCAATATGGTTGCGCCAAGCGAAGCTGAAATCAAGTTAATTTCGGATCGTCTGGATATACCGGAAGATTTCATTAAAGACCCATTGGATGATGAAGAACGGTCTCGGCTTGAAAGAGAAGATAATCATATATTAATCATTGTAGACTTTCCATACATTACGTATGATGATGGGGGATTCCCGCTTTATGAAACTCTCCCAATTGGTCTGATTGTAACGGACGAATGCTTTATTACAATCTCACTCATTGAAAATCCAATTATTACTGATTTTATGAGTAAGAAAATGAAGGGATTTTTCACGTATAAAAAGACAAGATTTGCTCTTCAAATTCTGTTTAATATCTCTAGCTATTATTTAAGATATTTAAAACAGATCAATCGTAAAACAGATGACATCGAAAAAGAATTACACCAGTCTATGAAAAATGAAGAGCTTTATGCATTTCTTTCATTAGAAAAGAGTTTGGTGTATTTTACGACGTCGCTAAAATCCAATAAAATCGTATTGCAAAAACTTTTGCGGTTGAATCACTTGAAGATGTATGAAGAGGATAAGGATCTTTTAGAAGATGTTATTATTGAAAACACCCAGGCGATTGAGATGGCTGAGACATATCATTCCATTTTGACGAGTATGATGAACACATTTGCTTCAGTTATTTCGAATAACCTGAATATCGTGATGAAATTCTTAACTTCCATAACGATTATTTTATCATTCCCGACTATTGTAGCAAGCATATATGGGATGAATGTTAATTTACCTTTTCAAAATAACCCATATGCGTTTATCGGTGTTATATGCGTTGCTTTATTGTTATCATCCATTACAACTATCATATTTTGGAAAAAGAGATACTTTTGAAGATAGCAAAAGCTATCTCTTTTTTTTGGGTAAGCTAAATATGTTGAGTCTCTTTCATGAAAAAGATAAAATATTGTTTTGTGTTCATAATTGATATGTTTGGAAATCAGTTTTATACAGTTTAATTAAAAAGTGGCATAACATTTTTCTGCACCAACGTATGGAATCCATTTCATATAGGTGTAATAGTATGGGGTGAATTATCTTGGAACTTAGAGAGTCAATGGCAAAAAGGGTAGCCTGGATTAGTATTTGGAGCAATATAATTCTTACAGTTGGAAAAATCGTAATCGGAATAATTGCAAGCAGTGATGCGCTATTCGCAGATGGGATACACTCGGCAGCGGATGTTTTTGCAGCAGTCATCGTATTATTGGTACTTAAAGTTTCAAATAAACCTGCGGATCTTGAGCATCCATACGGACACGGCAAAGCTGAAGTAATTGTTTCCGGGGTAATTGGAATCTTGTTATTATTAGTGTCCCTTTATATTGTATATGAAGGTGTAGCTGGATTTTTCCATCCTATTGAAACCCCAAGTATGATTGCTTTCTGGATTGCTTTATTTTCGTATGTAGCGAAAGAATGCTTATTCCGTTATTCCATGAATGTAGGCAAACGGGTAAACAGTAAAGCAATTGAAGCGGTAGCATATGATCACCAGGCAGATATAGTGGCATCGCTGGCTGCAGCAATAGGAATACTTTTATCTTATCTTGGGGATAAATTAGGAATTACCATTCTCTTATACGGGGATAAAGTAGCAAGTATATTCGTAGCCTATTTGATCTTCAAAATTGCAAGGGAAATGCTGACGGAAGCTTTTCATATTCTAATCGAACGCAATGTACAGCCGGAAATGATGAAGCAATTTGAGGCTGTTATCCTTAGTTTTGAGGAAGTCAGACGCATTGATCGAATAAGGGCAAGGGAACATGGTCACTACATAATAATGGATATTCGTATCTCCATTGACCAGGATAAAACAATTAAAGAAGGTCATGACCTATCAAGAGAGATTAAGAACTCTCTAAAGGAAAAATTTGACCATATAGAAGAAGTGCTCATTCATTTAAATCCATACTTTCCGGAATAAACGAAGGCCAATTTACTTGTTAATTGTAAATTGGCCTTTTTTGTATTACCCCAATAGCGAATTTTAAATGTCCAACCTTCAGCATTCCATTAAAATTAAAAACCGGACAGCCATCTAACACCTGTCCGGTTTGTTTCTTAAATTGATGTATATTGAAAGACAAAATTGAGCGTAAATAATAGAGCAATAATATAAAGTGGTACTGAAACATCGCGTTTTTTTCCTAAAAATAGCTTAATCAATGGATAAGCTATGAATCCAATAGCCATTCCATTGGCAATGCTGAATGTCAATGGAATTAACACAATCACCAATAAAGCAGGAAAACTCTCAGTTAGGTCATTCAAATCAATTTCCGTTATATTTTGAATCATTAATGCCCCAATTAAAATTAAAATAGGGGATATAGCTGCATTCGGAATAATTTTTATTACCGGTATTAAAAACAGTGAAGCAAAAAAGAACAAGCCAGTAGTGACAGCTGTTAATCCTGTTCGTCCGCCTGCTGTAATCCCAGCTGCTGTTTCCACAGTGGCAACAGTCGGGCTTGAACCGAATATCCCGCATGTCAGCACAGATAGAGCGTTAGCCTTAAGGGCTTTATTATTTTTTTCGGGTTGTTTTATAGATGCCGTATGTGCATGAATTAACCCAATATTTTCAAAGGTTACAACCATGGCCATTGAAAAAGAAGTTAACAGAAAACCGATTGAGAAGATATTGGTAAATGACATGGCTCCAAAAACTTCTCCATACGAGCTAAATGATGGTTGAGTCCATTCGAATCCATCAAGGTTTACGACTCCAAAGAAGATGGCTAGTACCGTGATGATGGCGACACTAATTAGGAGATTTCCCGGAATATTGCGAGTGAATAGAATAAAGGTAATGATAAGACCAAGAATGGTTAACAAGGTTTCCGCATTTGTTAAGTCCCCAAGAGCAACAATAGTTTCAGGGGAGGAAACAATAATTCCACTTTGCTCAAACCCTATAAACATTAATAAAATTCCAATCCCAACCGTAATTCCTACTTTTAAGGAATGTGGGATAGCTTTAGTAATTTTTTTAGCTAACGGTGTAAAAGCAATAAGCATGAAAAGCAAACCTGAAAGGAAAACAATTCCAAGTGCTTCCTGCCAGCTATAGTTCCCATTAATAACAATTGTATACGTGAACATTGCGTTAATTCCCATGCCCGGGACAACGATGATGGGAGTATTACTCCAAAGCCCCATAATCATGCAGCCGAATACGCAGGTAAGGATAGTCCCAATCATAGCTGCGTCATATGGCATTCCTGCTTCTGATAGGATTTTAGAATTGACAATTACGATATAAACAATGGTGATAAAAGATATAAAACCAGCGAGGATTTCACGTTTTATGGTAGTGCCGTGAGCATCCAATTTAAATAATTTTTCCATGATGTGTTGTTCTCCTTTTTAAAAAGCTACCTTCCCATGCTATCATTGTGTGTAATATATGAAAAATATTTATTTTGTATGATAAGTATATCTTTTTGATATAACTAGAAGTGAGGACAAGGATATGGATATAAAACAGTTGCGCTATTTTGTAGCCATTGCAGAAGAAAAACAAATTACTAGAGCGGCAAAACGATTGCATATGGCTCAGCCGCCGCTCAGTCAACAATTAAAGAGAATGGAAGATGAATTAGAAGTCATTCTTTTTAATAGGAAAGGAAACACTCTTGAATTAACTCAGGCTGGAGCTTCTCTCTATCAAAAAGCAGTAGATATCATAAGAGTATTTGAAGAAATGATAACGGAAACGAAAGAAATGGTGGAAGGATTAAGCGGTAATCTCCGCATTGGGGTAAATACATTTTCTGATTATCAATTAGCAGGTTATCTAAATGACTTTCATCAAAAGTACCCTAATGTTTATTACACCGTTTATCAAGGGAATTCAGTGGAACTGACGAAAATGATTAAAGAGGGGCTGCTTGACATTGGATATGTCATCTTTCCGATTGAATCTCATGAGGTGAATATACTGCCCATTAAAACAGAGCCATTTGTTTATTTAACAAATGAAAAAATAGAGAGTTCTGAAACAATCGTTTCTTTAAAAAGTATTAGTAAAAAACCTTTAATTCTACCAAGCAATGAAGGACTGGGAATCTACAAAATGATTGTCAGTGAATTCTCAAGGCTGCATATAAAACCGTTAGTAAAAAGCGAATGCTCAGACATCAAGCTATTACTTCAATTGGTAAAGCAGGGATTTGGGGTCACCGTTGTACCGGAATCGGTTGTAAAGACATATGATACACACCAATTATACAGTTATCAGCTTAAAGAAAAAGATTTAACATCTACGGTGGGTGTTATTTGGTCCAAGGAAAGATATCTGGCAAAGACAGTGGAAAATTTCCTGAGTATGATTAAACAAGGGACAACGGACAGTCCAATTACTGACGAATCAAGTGATAATAACCAGTATTGATAAGTGTATTCCATTTTTTATAGTTTTCAAAAAAGCCAATTCGTTCAACTGTGCATTCCAACAAGGAGTGGTAAAATAGTAACGAATGGGAATGATGTTTTAAAGGAGCTGAAAGAATGAATTTTGAACAAAAATTAAACAAATATGCAGAATTGGTTGTTAAAGTTGGCGTTAATATTCAAGAAGGACAAATTTTGGTGATTTCATCCTCAATTGAATCAGCATCGTTCACACGCCAAGTTGTTAAAAAAGCTTATGAAGCTGGTGCAAAGCATGTATATGTGGATTGGGCTGATGAAGAGGTTAGCAGAATCAAATATGAATTGGCTCCAGATGAAGCCTTTAATGAATATCCGCAATGGATAGTGGCTCAACGAGAGGAGTTGGTGGAAAAAGGGGGAGCTTTCCTATCAATTGTTTCTCAGAGTCCAGATCTATTAAAGGGGATCAATCCAAATCGAATTGCTAGCTTCCAAAAAGCAGCAGGCACTGCATTAAATAAATTTAGACAAGCTACGCAATCTGATAAAGTGAGCTGGTGTGTAACAGCGGCTGCAGGAAAAGCCTGGGCTGATAAGATTTTCCCTGATTCCGAAAACAGTGTGGAATTACTTTGGGATGCTATTTTTAAAGCAGTCCGAGTAGATAGTGAGGATCCGGTTGCTGCCTGGAAGGAACATGATGAAATCCTGCGTACAAAAGCAGACTATTTAAATTTAAAAAAATATAAAGTACTTCATTATAAAGCTCCAGGAACAGACTTATCCATTGAGCTGTCTGATAAGCATATATGGTGTGGGGCCGGAAGTGTAAATTCAAAGGGCATTTCGTTTATGGCCAATATGCCAACAGAGGAAGTCTTTACGGTTCCTTATAAAGAAGGCGTGAATGGAACTGTTACAAGCACGAAGCCTTTAAGCTATGGCGGTAATGTCATTAACAACTTCACGTTAACATTTGAAAAAGGGAAAGTTGTAGATGTAAAGGCTGAAACAGGTGAGGACGTTCTTAAGAATCTTCTTGATTCTGATGAAGGATCTCGCTATCTTGGTGAAGTTGCTCTGGTACCTCATCAGTCACCAATCTCTGATACAAATATTTTATTCTATAATACTCTCTTTGATGAAAATGCATCCAATCACTTAGCTATTGGCTCAGGCTATGCTTTTTGTCTTGAAGGAGGCAAAGAGATGAATGAAGAACAATTAGTGAATGATGGCGTCAATATTAGTATTAATCATGTTGATTTTATGATTGGTTCTGCTGAAATGGACATTGATGGAGAATTGGCAGATGGAACAAAGGAACCTATTTTCCGAAAAGGGAATTGGGCATTCTAATTAAAGCTGGAAATGGAGAGGCTGGGACATAAGTATTTCAGTCAATGATAAATCCGAACTATTAGGTGATATTTTAATAAATATTTCGCCTAATAGGTCGGATTTTTATTTGTTTTCAATAGATTGGTTACTTCTGTATACCATTATTAAACTTAGTGGAATGGAGCGGAAGCCACCGACTCCTGCGGGAAGTAGAGGAAAGGCTGAGACCCCACAGGCGTAGCCGAGGAGGCTCAGCTTCCTCCCCGCGGAAAGCGAGTGGCTGCAGCGAAATGGAACGAACTTTTCAGTAACAAAGTCGATAAATTAGATATCGTTCGTCTTTTCAGCATCTTTTATAAGTTATGTCCCATCCTCTTATTTGTATCGTTCTTTTCTAATAGTATATTGCTGATATCTCAATAAAAAAAGACAGCTTTTTTGCTGTCTCCAATTCATTGAAGCCCCAGTTAGCGCAATAAGAATGGTATCACTCAACTTCATTTAAGGTTTTTATCAATTCGGTCAAGGCGTTGTTTAGTCTCCTGTATATCTGTTTCTACCAGCTTTAGTTTTTGGTCGACTATTTTACTGTTAGTTAGATAACGCTTATAACTCTTAACGAAATATATAATAGCAACAATGATTACACCAACTATAGCCAAAAGAAGAAAAGGTAAAACATCCGTAAAGATTACAACAAAATCCGATGTTTCGACCTCTGGCTTCACTTTTTCCAATGTAGAGTCACTCCCTTACATAGAATTTCTATAAGTCTATTGAATGTCCATTAATAGTTCTGCATTGTTATGGATTAATCTCACTACAGCCTGAGTTCATCCCAAAGGGTTAAAATTTCTTTTTCAATTTCCTGCGTAATATCATATGCACCTTTAGATTTGTTAGAACATATTACGGCTGTGGTTGACATCTTAGGATAAAATGCAGAATGGAAACTAACTCCGGGGTCATAGCCCATAATATGATATTTGAAAATCTCATCGTTATGTTTCTCTATCCACAATCCGTAACCGTAAAAGCTGTTTTGATCGTTTGTTTGAATATATGGTGTAAGCAATTTATTAGTGTGTTCTTCATTCAGTAATAGGTTATGAAAGAGCGAATACCATAACTTCCGCATATCATCGACTGACACAAAGGCTCCACCATCCGAACCACCTTTCGCAGGTAATGAATATATATTAGTCTTCCATTCACCATTCGGATAATCAATGTAACCAAGTGCTGTATGTTTAGGAAGATTATCAAATTCAAAATATCCTGAGGTCCTCATATTTGCTCTTTTAAAAATTTTTTCCTCTATATATTCCGAAAACTCAAGTCGGCTTGCTTGTTCAACGATTAAACCAAGTAAAATATAGCCTGCATTGTTGTAGTGGAATCTTTCTCCTGCTTTAAATTTCATTGGTTGGTTCTGAAATAGGTGTAAAAAGTCTTCTGATTTTCTCATTTGATACATCGCATTATTAACCCATAATTCCTCAAAGTTATCCATCACTTCTTCATCAAAATAATCAGGTATTCCTGCCGTATGGGTTAATAGCTGGTGAATTGTTATACCCTTATCAAAGTTAGGAAATTGAATAGTAAGACAATCTTCTAATTTCGTATCAAAAGAAAGTATTCTATTTTCTACAAGCTGGCAGATTGCTATGGCTGTAAAAAGTTTACAGCCTGATGCGATCCCGAATCTTGTGGTTAGCCTGTTTTCAATTTGTTCAGAACGATTCGCATAACCGTAGCTTAACTCTGTTAAAATATCATCATTTTCCACAACGAGAATACTTCCGGAAAATCCGACCTTTTTTTGGATTTCGCTTATACGATTTAAAATAGTTGTTTTCACTATAAATCCCCCAATGCTATATCCATCTTTATCCGACCTGCCCCGTTTGAAAAAGCTCTTATGTCCACAATCACCTTGTTAGCACAGAAGTAGCTGAAAATGCCTTTGGAGTTATTAAGTCACATTTCTGTGTTATGATTCCTACGGTTGTTTATGCGTAGTGAAAAAGCTGAACAAAGCATAAATATGAATGCTAACCCAACTCCAACTAACATTGAATACTCGAAAATGTTCTTTAATGCCATACCACCTGTGATACTTGCAACAAATAGTAACAGAAACAATACTGTATAGTTTTTCAATTTAAACACCGCCTTACCAATATTATACAATATTTAGTAATAAAACAGATTTTTATAAAAAGTATGACATATAATGTATGAAAACATTATATTAATGGGAATGTTTTTTCTAACGAATAAATACGATATAATGGGGAATAACCGAATATGAGGAGAGGAGGATACAATTGAAATCAAAATTACATTTTTGGACATTGGAAATCTTGTTACTGTTATTGATTATATTTGTAAGTACAAAAATTTCCTTCTTATTTAATCCGATTGGGATTTTCATATCTACGCTATTTTTCCCAATTTTGATTTCAGGATTTTTGTTTTATTTATTAAATCCACTTTTAAAATTTATGATAAAGCGGAAAGTACCAAAAATTATTGGAATCTTGATCGTATACATAGCCCTGATTGGTTTATTTATATTTGGTGGAGCAACAGTTGGGCCAATCGTTTCAAATCAAATAACAGATATAGTCGAGAATACGCCTAAAATTATTGATGATATTGGAAGAATTATTGAGGATGCATCTGATTCCCCTTTGGTTAAATATGTGATTCAACAGGATATAGTTAAAATAGACGAACTGAAGGACAGATTGCTTGAATTCACAACCACTGTGACAAAGAATATCACGACTGGAGTCTCGGCCGTTGTCTCCTTCATCACAGATCTTACTTTAATAGTCATAACAGTTCCGTTCATCCTGTTTTATATGTTGAAGGATGGGAATAAACTTCCCAATGCAATTATGAGATTTTTGCCATCTTCTTTTAGGAAAGAAGGAATGGTTATTATTCAGGAAACCTCTGAGACATTGGCAAGCTATATACAGGGACAAATTATTGTCTGTATTTTTGTCGGTACGTGTTGTTTTATCGGTTTCTTAATACTCGATTTGCCATATGCACTGACGCTGGGATTAGTAATTGCAATTACTAATATTATTCCATATGTAGGCCCGTTTATTGGGGCTGCACCCGCAGTGGTGGTCGGTCTATTCCAATCGCCGTTAACAGCTATTTTGGTTGTCTTAGTGATTGTAATAGTTCAACAAATTGATGGTAATCTGATTTCTCCGCTGATTATTGGGAAATCACTTAATATTCATCCATTGACGATTATCTTGATATTATTGGTTGCAGGAAGTTTAGCCGGTATATTGGGGATGATATTAGCCGTACCGACCTATGCAGTTGTAAAAACAATCACCAAAAATATTGTAAGGCTCTATAGACTGTATAAGACGAAAACGACAGTTATAACCGAGTAATGATTAAGCAGGACCTGTTAAGGTTCTGCTTATTTTGTTTTCCCGAAGTAAATAAGCTAACTATAAAGGATCTTGTAGCTAATCAGGAAAAGAGGCATACATTATAAAAAACCGCTTCTCTAAGGAAAATAAATTCCAATTTAGAGAAGCGGTTTGTTGGTTGGTTTTCTATAGATAATTCAATTATTAAGAGAAGAGGACATTATCTTCTTCAGCGACGTTTTTTTGTGGTATACCGATGATCTGATATTCTTTAACCTTTTGCTTAATTTCAACATAATGGATATGATGGTCTTCCATATCGATGATGGTTACTTCAAAGCCTTCAAGGTCAATCGTATCGCCCAACTTGGCATCATAATTTTCGGTTAGAACCCATCCGCCGATTGTATCAATATCTGTGTCATCCAAATCAGTTCCAAGTAAGTCATTAATTTCGCTGATAAGTACTTTAGAATCAACGATATAGGAGCCGTCTGGATTTTTACGAATCTCAGGTATCTCATCAGCATCGAATTCATCACGGATTTCTCCAACAATTTCTTCAACTATATCTTCAATGGTGACTAAACCTGAAGTTCCGCCATACTCATCCATCAGAACGGCCATGTGAATGCGTTCAGTTTGCATCTTGACTAATAAATCATGAATCGGCATGGTATCTAAGACACGGATTATCGGCCTAATGTAGGGATCAAGAGTGACAGTTGTCACCTGTTTATGCTGGACGATATCTGTCAGTATTTCTTTTACATTTACTAATCCAATGATGTGATCCTTATCTCCATCAATAATAGGATAACGAGTGAATTTCTCAGCATGAAATACATCAATAAATTCTTTTACGAGGTCATCTTTTGATAAGGAAATCATTTCTGTTCTTGGTACCATAATTTCTTTTGCAATTCGGTTATCAAATTCAAATATATTGTTCACATATTTAAACTCAGATTGATTAATTTCGCCGCTCTTCAAACTCTCAGACAAAATAATTTGCAGTTCTTCTTCTGTATGTGCAATCTCATATTTTGAAGCGGGTTCAACGCCGACTGATTTGGCAATAAGCCTTGCTGACCCGTTAAGAGCCCATATAAAAGGATACATGATTTTATAGAAAGCCATAAGTGGCTTTGAGGTAAGAAGAGCAATTGCTTCCGCTTTTTGAATAGCAACAGTCTTTGGTGCCAATTCACCAATGACTACGTGAATAAATGTAATTAACATAAAAGAGAGAATGATCGTCAGTGTTTGGGTAACAGCATCCGGTAATGCTAAGAATGATATTACCGGAGATATGATAGTGGCAAAGGTTTCTTCCCCGATCCAGCCAAGTGCCAGTGCTGTCATCGTTATGCCAAGCTGACAGGCAGACAAGTATTCATCCAGATTTGTGATGATTTTCTTTGCGCTTATTGCCTTTTTATTTCCTTCTTCCAGTAATTGATCTATCCGTGAAGATCGAATCTTAACAATTGCGAACTCCGATGCAACAAAAAATGCGGTTAATGCAATCAAAATGGCTATAAAAACCAAATTCCATATGTCCAATAAATTTCCTTTAACCGTATATGACGGTCAAGGAGTCACCTCCTGTAGTAATAAGCTGCTTTCAGCTAAATGGTTTAAATATATGATATCGACTATATGAATGTTTTTGGTCATCAACTTCCCATGTGAATCACCCCTTGATTATAAAAGAGAAGTATTTGAAAAAGAGTTATTACTATCCATTATATTAAATTTCTAAATGAATAGCATTTGTTTTTATTCCTAATTTAATAATTTGACTATATTTTCAATAAATATAAAATTTGGGACTATCTTTTTTTCAGCAATTTAGTAAAATTTAAGTTGTGGTATTATTTACATAAGTAACATAATTATAGTGTTATATACATAAAATCAGTTAGTAAATATAGCTGGTATAAATGTCAAATAAAATGCTCATATTTTGGTTTGAAGGATAAATATAAGGGTATATTTGTATGGATTAGTATAAATTAGAGGTGGAGATAGTGTGTATGGATATTGTATCTAAATTTAAGGTACAGGGAGTTATCATCGAAAAGACAAAATCACGTAATGAAATATTTTCAAATGTATTTATTTCAGGATTCGCTCATTTGGGTAATGAATTAATGGCTGAAGAAGCATCTGAGTCCAAGAAGGAAGTAGAACTAAAAAGTCATTGATCATCTAATACATACATAATAGTTAAAAATACGATTATTTCACAGAAGACGCATGTATGCGTCTTTTTTTGCTGTTGTATGAGGACTTGCTGAAAGGGCAAAGTTATAAATTAATACTTATGTAATCAAGCGACAAAACGAGGAAAAATAGGCCCTCAATCAAGCTAAGAGTAAGATTGTACACACCTCCCTGTAATTCTTTCCATTGTCATCTTAGGAATAATCTACTATTATTATATAGAAATAAGAAAAACCGTTCTAATTTGTGGGATGTTTTTCGTTAAATTCTCCTTTTATGGGGAGTATAGTAGATTTTTTCTAGTAGATAATTGAAGGAGGGCATCTATGAACCTTACAGTTAAAATTATATTAGGATTGTTTTTTGGTGCAATTGTTGGATTAGTGCTAAACATTTTTTCACCTCAATCATTTGAAATTTTAAATGCTGTAGTATTTTCACCAATCGGCAGTCTGTTCATTAACGCCATTACCATGCTGGTTGTTCCTATTGTACTTATCTCAATTACGTTAGGTACAGCGGGTTTGGGGGATCCCAAAAAACTCGGCAGGATTGGTGGTAAAACCATTCTTTATTTTCTTTCAACGACTGCATTTGCTATCACAATAGGTATATTCCTGGCCTTAGTCATTAAACCAGGGAATGGAGGTAATTTTGATATTGCCTCAGCTGAATATACAGCCACTACAGCCCCTTCTATAACTGAAACTCTCATTAATATCATTCCAAAGAATCCAATTCAGGCAATGGCGGATGGAAATATGCTTCAGGTAATTGTAATGTCTATTTTCTTTGGAATTGCAATTACGGCTCTTGGAGAAAAAACAAAAGGTATTATCAACCTTCTGGAGCAAGGTAATGAAGTACTGATGTATTTAGTTAACTTAATTATGAAGGCAGCACCTTATGCAACATTTGCCTTAATAGCAACTGCTGTCGGAAGCCAAGGTCTACCGGCTATTAAAAATATGGGTCTTTATATGATCGTAGTTCTTTTGGCATTATTGGCTCATACAATTGTCACATACGGAGGAGCGATTGCAATATTCGCGAAACGCAATCCAATAGAGTTTTTCAAAAAGTTTTTCCCAGCTATGACAGTCGGGTTTAGTACTTCGTCGAGCAGTGCAACTTTGCCGGTAGCTATGGAGCTTACACAAAAAGAGCTGAATGTACCAAAAAGTATCAGCAGCTTTGTGCAGCCGCTTGGCGCCACTATAAATATGGATGGAACTGCTATTATGCAAGGGGTTGCCACTGTATTTATTGCCCAGGCATATAGTGTGGAACTTACAATGACGCAATTAATTACTGTCATCTTGACAGCTGTTCTTGCAAGTATTGGAACAGCAGGAGTGCCAGGTGTAGGATTAGTCATGTTGACCATGGTTCTTGGACAGGTTGGCCTTCCAGTTGAAGGTGTAGGTTTGATTCTCGGTATTGATCGTTTACTTGATATGACCAGAACAGCAGTTAATATTACTGGAGATGCATCTTGTGCCGTTATTATTGCCCAATCTGAAAAGAAACGTGAAGAAAAAGAAGATAAAGCAGATACTCTAGAAATAGAAGAAATGACTGCTTAGTTAGATTTTGAATTAATAATACTTGCTAATGTATGGAAAAATTAGTACGATGTAAGAAAGAATAGTATTCCACAAGGGGAGCCAATGGCTGAGAGTGAACGATCGAGTTCTGACCCTTTGAACCTGTTAGTTAGCGCTAGCGTAGGAATGTGGCTGAATGAATGTAATGTAAGCAATGCGAGCCATTTTTGTGCGAGCATTGCTTTTTTGCATTTTTGGATGCCCGATCAAGATGGAGGTTACGATTTTAGGAGCTCTTGATTAGAAAGGGGAAGTAAGATGAGAAATAAACGATTATTATTTATGGTGGAGATTGCTGTTTTTTCTGCTTTGGCATTTATTTTTGATTTGTTGGCCACTGTTGTGTCGTTTAGTTTATGGCCGCAGGGTGGCAGCGTGTCAATCGCTATGGTACCTGTTTTTTTAATGGCTTATCGATGGGGAGTTAAAGGCGGCGTAACTACAGGATTACTGTTAGGTTTGCTGCAAATATTGTCAGGTACTGCTTATATCATGCATCCTGTACAAGGTTTTCTTGATTATATTGTCGCTTATACGGTTGTTGGCTTAGCTGGGATTGTATTTAGCTATGCAGATAGAGAACGAATTGGGCAAAAGGATATTAAAACATCAGGTATTATTGTTTTAGGAATACTACTAGGTAGTACTATGCGCTTTTTGGCACATTTTATTGCTGGAATGGTATTCTTTGGAACTGGTGCGGCAGATGGTCAATCAGTCGCAGTCTTCTCATTGCTTTATAATCTATCCTACATGCTTCCAAGTGTTATTGTAAGCGGAATGGTTATGATGCTATTATTTGCGGCAGCACCACGGGTGATCTTGCGGAAATCTGTACATCATTCCTAAGAAGATTATTCATTTTTATTGAGGGCTCTCGACATAGTCGAAAGTCTTTTTGATTTTCTCTCATTCCATCTGACTGAATCCGCTTTTTGGCTTCACTTCTCGAAAGGGTTATAGTTCTATCGTCCTTTTTATTAATAGAAAGCAGTTTTTTTGTAAAAAGAACAAAAGAATATAAAAAAATTAGTAAATTTATACATAATAATACCTATCTTCCATTTATTTCTATTATAATGATAGTAGTGAACATTAAATTTGGAGTATAAATATTATATTTTATATTGATGGGAAGTGGGATGATTATGAGTAAGGATGAAATTATTCGTCTAATATCTGAACGTATGCGATTAATCCGTGTGGAAGTTGATTATACACAAGACAAGATGGCCGAAATCATCGGTATTTCTAAAAAAACTTTGGTACAAATTGAAAAAGAGCGTAATGAAGCTAGTTGGACTACTGTCGTGGCCGTCGTTTCATTATTTCGTGAAACCTTAACTGTGCAGACCTTATTTGGCGGGGACCCTCTCGAGGTTATTGAAACTGTTTCGAGAGAAAGAATTGATTACAGAAAAGAAAAAATGCTCGGCGGTAAGGTATGGTGGAAAGATATACTTAATGATGGCGGATATGTTCTGCAGCAAAATATGATTAGTGAGCACTATCGTATTTTAGATGAGGATCAGTATCGGATTTATAGTTCATTAAATGAGAATGATGCACATAATAAATATAAAGAATTGGTTAATAAAGTGTTGCAATAATACTGTGATATAGAGAGATTCCTGCCGTACGTAAGTGTGTATGAAATTGCCCGGAATGTCTCTTTTTTTAGTTTGATGAAACTTTTTAGATTTAGATTTTCTAGCAAACATAGATGGCCTCCCGTTGCACTGTAAGAGGCAGGAGGCCATAAAAAGTATGGAACTATTGATTATTTTGCCACTAATACAGGACATGAGGCATTTTTAATGATTTTTTCAGAGATATTGCCGAGGAACAATTTACGAAGACCAGTAGTACTGCTGTTGCCGACAATAATTAAATCGACTCCTTCTTTTTCAGCATATTGAAGAATCATATCATCAATTGTCCCTTCAAGTACTACAAAATGTGAATGGATAAGATTATTACCCTCTAAGCTGTTTACGTAGCGTTCAATTTCCTCAAGGCGATTATTATTCGCGGAGTTGCTGTTTATTAAAGAATTTGTTTCTGGTACGATTGCCTGCCCCTGGCTGGAATCTGCGTAAAATGTGCTATTGGTTGAGGCTACAAATGTATTCTCAGGAATTAATCCCTCATTATTTTCTTCATAAACATAAACTACAGATAATAAAGAGTTTTCTTTACTCTTACAAAAATTTAATCCCATTGACAATCCCAATTTAGCCGAATCTGAGCCGTCGAACGCCACCAATATATGGTTAAACATGTAACTCAGTCCCTTCATTTTATTTGCACTCGTTATTATTTATCCTTTATTTGGCTTTTGGAAACATCAGACAAAGGATCTTGCCAATCCATTAACCTATTTGGTGATCTTATTCCTTAAAAGAGTAGATATATCTTTTTTGTGATAATTTTGAAAAAATGGTCTTTATAATAAGGTGAAATTACGATTTCCTATTTAAATGTTCGAAAAATAGATAAATATGCCAAAAGACCAATGGTCATACCAGCAAATATCTTGTATTCTTGTATTATAGAAAAAAGAGGTGATGAGGATGTTAGATGAAAAACAACCCCAAGATATTCACCCAATTATAAAAAAATGCTTAACTCACTTGGATGTTTTGGGAGCAGATGTAAAATTAAAGCAAATTGTTTATATGTATATGGAAACATTGCATAAAGAAATTGGAAACTCGAATAATGAGATTAACAAGTGAAAAATATAGGTAAACCTAAAACAACTGTCTATCAGTTGTTTTTTATTTTTTGTGTATAATATGTAACAATGGATAGAAATTTAGTTGATTTTTAGAGAGGAGGAGAATTGGATGGGTTATAAGTTATTAAAAATATTTGACCATTCTCGTTTAGTACATATTCTTCTGCTTGGTCTATCTTTCATAGCCCTTATTGTAAGTTCATTCCTTTATCTGCTCTTAAATCAGGAAGTTGATTTGTCTCATTTGAAAACTGAGCTTATGCAGCCGACTATCATTTATGATATGGATGGAGATGAGGCTAGTAAAATTTCAGCAAACAAGACAGAAGGGGTTTCAATTGATCAGATTCCAGAGCATGTGATTGATGCTGTTATCTCAATAGAAGACCGGCGTTTTTATGAACATAGTGGGATTGATTATATAGGGATTATTCGAGCGGCATACGAGAATTTCACAGCAGGCTCTGTTGTTCAGGGTGGAAGTACGATCACGCAGCAATTAGCAAAAATAACACTTTTAACGCCTGAACAAACGTTGAAGAGAAAGCTGAAGGAGGTCTCTATAGCCAGCCAGATTGAACGTGATTACACAAAGGATGAAATCCTGGAGATGTATTTAAATCAAATTTATTTTGGGCATGGCGCTTGGGGAATTCAAAATGCCAGCAAGGTATATTTCGGAAAAGAAATCGAAAAGGTCAATCTTTCTGAGGCAGCTTTGCTAGCTGGGTTAATACATGCTCCCTCCGCTTTGGATCCTTATAAAAACTACGAAGCGGCAAAAAAAAGGCAAGAAGTAGTGCTAGTACAGATGAAAAATGGAGGCTTTATTACAAATGAAGAAAAGGAATCAGCAGCTGATGAAGAAATAAAATTCACAGAGTTAAGCGATCCCTTAAAAGGAAAGTTTCCCTATTATGTTGACCAGGTGATTATGGAAGCTGACAAAACATACGGAATAAAGCAGGACGATTTGTTAACAGGTGGATATAAAATATACACAGAACTAGATCAGGGTATGCAGGAAGATATGGAAGAAGTATATAAACAAGATAATTTGTTCGCGAAAGGGTCTAATGCAGATGAATTAGTACAAAGCAGTGCCGTTTTGCTAGATCCCAAGACTGGGGGCGTCAGAGCCCTTATTGGGGGAAGGGGAGAGCATGTTTTTCTTGGATATAACAGAGCAACACAATTAAAAGCCCAGCCAGGTTCGGTCATGAAGCCGCTTGCAGTTTATACACCTGCCCTTGAAAACGGATATAAACCTACAGATTTGATTAAAGATACGGAGATGGAATTTGCAGGAGGTTATTCACCGAAGAATTATAATGATCAGTATGAAGGGGAAGTACCGATGTTTGAGGCAGTTTATAAATCGAAAAATATACCTGCCGTCTGGCTTTTGAATGAAATAGGCATACAGGCTGGAATGGATTATGCAGAGAAATTTGGCATTAAACTTGGAAAGAATGACCGAACACTGGGTCTTGCTTTAGGTGGGCTAAATGAGGGAGTATCTCCTCTGCAGATGGCTTCAGCCTATTCTGTATTTGCAAATGAAGGTGTACGTCAGGAAGCACATCTAATCCGAAAGATTGTAGATGCAAGCGGCAAAGAAGTTGTTGTATTTAAAGGGAAAAAAACTAAAGTAACGACCAAGGAAGTAGCAAAAAATATGACTGCCATGCTTAAGGGTGTGATTGATCATGAAGGTGGAACCGGAACAAATGCAAAGGTTGAAAATAGAGATATCGCTGGTAAAACGGGCTCAACTCAGGTAGATAATGTCTCTAGACAGGACGCTGTAAAGGACCAATGGTTTGTCGGTTATTCTCCCAACCTTGTTGGTGCCGTGTGGATGGGTTATGATAAAACAACAGTCAATCAGTATCTTTACAAAGATAAAATAAGCGGTTCAAATATTGTTTTTAAGGAAATCATGACGAAAGCCTTGCAAAATGTCGAAAATCAAACATTTGTTGTTCCAACAATAGATGATATGGAAAAGGAAGTAGAAAAGAACCGTTTTAAAAACTATTGGATTGAGCAAAAGGAAAAGATTCAGAAGAACTTTGATGAATGGATCAATCGCTGGAAAAATTAATTAAAAGAGAAAGTTGCCTTTCATATTCAATAGGAATGAAAAAAGCCCATTTGAAATCGTAAATTTTACGGTCTCAAATGGGCTTTTCTACTATACTGTAATTAAGACATAGATGGCGTTAATTCGGTGCTCTCTTCCAAACAAATAGTTTCAATTTGTTCGATTGCCTCTTGGGCATTTTCACCTTTAACAAGGACTTTAGCCTGAGCGTCAGTACCCAAAGTCAGGAAAAACGCTGTTAATGAGGGAATATCATTAACATTTATTTCTTGGTTTTTTGCTGCTAGTTTTATTGTTCCATTATAGTTTTTCGCATAATCTGCTATACACATTAATTGTGGAAGTGTTATTTGTTTTTGAATGGAAAGTTCAGAAGAACCGATTTCATATTTTTGCATTTTGTCTCACCTTTTCCTCTGTAATTGTGCTAATTTATATACTATTTACCCTGTGGCAAATTAATTAAACAAAATATAGATACCGTGGGAAATTAATGATGAATTGGAATCAACTTTAGAGATAGTCATGGAATTGTAATATATTTTCATTTTTTACCCGGTCAGCCCAGAGGTAAATGTGCTATTTTTATCTTTAGAAGGATATGAGGAGGCATGGAAGATGATCGATTACAGTGTAACGCTTGCTATAGCGAGTATCATGACTTTAGGCTTTTTTATCGGACACATGCTTTGGGATGCGTAAACCTAATATCTCCTAAAAGCTAACAGTCAAGGGGCTAAATTTAAGCGCTATCATTTGACCATCTGCTATAATAGAGAGTATGTTCTTAATAGTAAGATAATACTTTATGGGGGATGATGAAGGTGGAATATCGGATTGAAAAAGATACGATGGGAGAAGTGCGTGTTCCAGCTGATAGCTATTGGGGGGCTCAAACAGAGCGTAGCCGCAACAATTTTAAAATTGGGCAAGAATTAATGCCAATTGAGATTGTATATGCCTTTGCACACCTAAAAAAAGCAGCTGCTTATTCCAATTTTGATTTAGGTAATTTATCGGAAGAAAAAAAGAATGCGATATCATACGTTTGTGATGAGATTATCGCAGGAAATTTAAATAATCAATTTCCTCTAAAAGTTTGGCAAACTGGAAGTGGAACCCAAAGTAATATGAATGTGAATGAAGTAGTAGCACGTAAAGGAAATGAGTGGCTGGAGAATAATGGCTTTGAAGCAACGCTGCATCCCAATGACGATGTAAACATGTCTCAAAGCTCCAATGATACTTACCCAACGGCTTTACATATTGCAGCTTATGAAACGATACATAAAAATATTTTACCTGAAATTATTGCTTTTAGAAAAGTACTTCAAGAAAAAGAGCAGGAGTTTATGGGAATTGTGAAGATTGGACGTACTCACCTGCAGGATGCTACACCTTTAACACTTGGCCAGGAAATAAGCGGATGGAGATACAGCTTTGAACGTTCAGAACAAATGATTAGAGAAAGTGCTGAGAAGCTGCTTAGCCTTGCGATTGGAGGTACTGCTGTTGGTACCGGCATTAATGCCCATCTCGAATTTGGCGATAAAACAGCGGGGTATATATCTGAACAAACCGGCTATAACTTTATTTCTTCACCAAACAAATTTCATGCATTGACCAGTCATGATGAGATTGTTTATGCACATGGTGCATTAAAAGCTTTGGCTATGGATGCGATGAAGGTGGCTAATGATATACGCTGGTTGGCAAGCGGCCCTCGCAGTGGTATTGGGGAGATTACCATTCCTGCAAATGAACCTGGAAGTTCGATTATGCCTGGTAAAGTAAATCCGACGCAAAGTGAAGCTTTGACAATGGTAGCTGTTCAAGTATTAGGGAATGATACATCCATTGGATTTGCTGCAAGCCAGGGGAATTTCGAGTTAAATGTGTTTAAACCTGTGATTGCTTATAATTTCCTGCAATCTGCCAGACTATTGTCAGATGCGCTTAAATCCTTCAGGGTTAATTGTCTGGTAGGGCTTGAGGCTAATATTGAAAGCATTCAAAAAAATGTAGAGTCCTCCCTTATGTTAGTTACGGCACTTAATCCACATATAGGCTATGAGAAAGCAGCTGAAATTGCTAAGCTTGCCTTTAAAGAAAACAGCACGTTAAAAGAAACAGCCTTGAAATTGGGTTACTTAACTGAAGAAGAATTTGATCAATGGGTAAATCCAAAAGATATGGTCAAACAAAAATCTTAAAAGCATTCGTAACCCCCTTCCGAATTGTTCGGAAGGGGGTTTTAGTCATTTATATGAAGTTTTTAATTAAGATTGAGATCTGCCGCTGATTTGTTGTTCACCCATACGAACAAGTCTTTTTGTTATTTCTCCTCCAACAGATCCGTTTGCACGAGCTGTTGTTTCAGCACCAAGTTGTACTCCAAACTCAGTAGAAATTTCGTATTTCATTTGATTGATTGCTTCTGCTGCACCTGGAGCAACCAATTGATTAGATGAGTTATTATTTGAGCTATTTTGAGCCATGATGTTAATCTCCTTTTAAAAAAATGATTTATTTGGCTGGGTCAGTCGGATTTGAACCGACATACAGGAGATTATCGTATGGAATCTCCTTAGCCCTAAACGGCTTGACCCATTGATGTGATTGCGTCTTTCTACTAGCTAGTATGGAAGGTCACACTTTAATTTATACATAGATATAAAAAGGTAAAAGCTGGAGCAGATATTCTTCACAGGGTTATATGGAAGCAGGAAAATATTATCTGGTTTCCATGAACATAAAAAATCTCATGAGTGAAACGATAAGGAAAAGAAAAGGTTTGGAGAGGATAATATGGAATGCCCTTTATGCAATGGTCTAACTTCTATAGAATACTTATGTAAAAATTGCGATATAAATATGGAGGATTTTGGGAAGGTGATGGATTACTATGACGACTATAGTGCATATCTGGAGACCATTATACAAAAACAAACGGACGGAGATCCTCAATCAGTAAGACAGAATACATGCAAGCATCTTTTATCCTGCAGTCAATGTGGCAACGACGAGGTAGTATCCATTAATGAAATGTATATTTGAGAATAATCATAATTCCTGAATACTGACTTAAAGCTATAGCAGGAAACAAAAAAGCCAAGATCCCGAAAGATTTGGCTTTTAGTTTTAATCATTAATTGAATTATGGTCTAATTCTTAATTCAGTGTCTTTATCAAAGAAGTGTGATTTGTTGATATCTAATCCTAATTTAATGGTATCCATTGGACTGATATCAGAACGGGAATCGATACGCGCTACGATGGATTGACCTTCAATTTGAGTATAGAGCATCGTTTCAGCACCCATTAATTCTGATACTTCAATTATGCAGCTGACTGTAGTTTCTGGGGATGCATCCATGAATATAGGTTCATCATGGATATCCTCAGGACGAATACCAAGGACAACATCTTTACCTACATAGCCTTGTTTACGCAAATAGCTTAATTTACCTTCAGGTACGGCGATGCGAGTGCTGCCGGTTACAAAGTATCCATCTTCTAATTTCCCATTAATAAAGTTCATGGCAGGAGATCCGATAAACCCACCTACAAAGATGTTTTCTGGATTTTCATAAACGTCTTTCGGTGCACCAACTTGTTGGATGAAGCCGTCTTTCATAACTACCAGACGAGTAGCCATTGTCATTGCTTCTGTTTGGTCATGTGTTACATAAATTGTAGTTGTATTTAATCTTTGATGAAGCTTAGCGATTTCAGCACGCATTTGTACGCGCAATTTAGCATCCAGGTTAGACAAAGGCTCATCCATAAGGAAAACTTTTGCGTCACGAACGATGGCACGGCCCAATGCAACACGCTGACGTTGACCGCCGGAAAGAGCTTTTGGTTTACGATTTAAATATTCCTCGAGACCAAGAATACGTGCTGCATCTTTAACGCGGCGATCGATTTCAGCTTTATCAAATTTACGAAGCTTTAATCCAAAGGCCATATTATCATATACACTCATATGAGGATATAATGCATAGTTTTGGAAAACCATTGCAATATCACGGTCTTTTGGAGGTACATCATTCACGCGTTTATCATCAATATAGAAGTCACCTTTAGAGATTTCCTCTAATCCGGCAATCATACGTAGAGTTGTGGATTTGCCACATCCAGATGGACCTACGAAAACGATAAACTCTTTATCTTTTATGTGTAAATTAAAATCGGTTACGGCAGTTACCTTATTATCATAAACTTTATAAATATTTTCTAATTTTAACTCAGCCATCTTTAAATGTCCTCCTTGATAACTATGTATTAATGAAACCCTTTTCACAAATAATTTTACTAGTCTAATAGTTAAAAATATATGTTCAATTTGCACAAAGATAATGATTAGGAAATGGGCGGGTTGCACTTATTGATCATTTGTATTCTCCAGTAAACGGATAGCTAAATAGGCACATAAGCTGTCTTCAAATTTTCGAACATCCAGATTGGTGATTTCATAAAATTTATCAAGGCGATATTTTAGGCTGTTACGGTGAAGAAAAAGCTGTTTAGCAGCAACGGTTGCATTGGCGTTAGCTTCAATGTAAATCATAATAGTTTTGAGTAGGTCTTTTTCATTTTTTAATGTGCCAAGTAGATTTTTGGCTAGAGTTATACATAAAGTTTGATTTTTACCTAGTAATAAAAGGTCCAAAAAAGCTGAAGAAAAAGTAATAACTTTATCTTTTGAGTTATACAAACGTATGGTTTTAAAGCAAGTATCTTCTGAAGCGAAATACGTAGTGATCTCATTAGAAAGCGGATAATTATTTCCTATAAATAAACGAAAATGAGTGTATAAATCGCTTTCAAGGGTATGAATGACAGCGTTAAAATCTTGATTTGTGAGCAAGGCAGATTTGGTGTTTTCTATAATGACTCCACTGGATGGGTCCTTCCAGCAAATAACTGGGTCATGAAAAAAGCCATTTATAGCATCGGAGAAGTCTGTAATATTAATATCATTGTTTGGAAGATTATAATGAATAAAGCGGTATGACCCATCTTCAATTTTCGGCAATGGTGCAGTATCCTGTTGGTATAAAAGTTTGTGCCAAAAGATTTGCTGGGCAGATCTATTTAGTTTTTCAGTATGAAGCAAAAAGGGTTCTAAAAAAATATTTAATAGAGCCAATTGATCAGATGATACAGACCTTTTTGGAATACCGATATATTGATTCGCATTTTCTATGTACCAATAATAGGATTGATCCTCCAACGGATATGAAACACAGATTGCGTTGGGAAAGAGTATCAGTAAGTCAGTGTTCATGAGTAATCCTCCAAATAATTTGTATCATAGTCTATTGATTATCATATACATGATAAAGCATCAATTCGTGTACTCTGGATTCTAATTCTGCTTGAGCATGGTCAGATGGTTGTGTTTCTATCCAGGTAATAGAACCATCTTTATGGTAAACTCCTTTATACCGTTTTTTTTCAAAGTAGAAGGAAAACTTCCAACCAGGTATTTTTTCTGTTTCATATAATGATTTCCATTCAAAATGATTAATCAATAGATTGCACCTCAAATCTAAATTTAATAGCAATAATCATAATTATACACTTTAAATAAGCATTTATATCCAATTACAACCTCGTATAAGGAAAGCTAGCATCAAAATCTTCGAAAAATGGACACCGATGGTTGCAATTTAATAGTAGAAAAGACTAAACTATTTCTTACAAACAGGAAGTTTTAAAAAGGAGCTACTTATGGGTACATTTATAACGATTATCACAGTAGTTGTAGTAGGGGCCTTAATAGGCGGTATTACAAACGCCTTAGCCATAAAAATGCTATTCCACCCCTATGAGGCTATTTATATCTTTGGTAAACGCTTGCCATTTACGCCTGGATTAATACCGAAAAGACGAGACGAATTGGCCGAGCAGATGGGTAGGATGGTTGTAGAACACTTAATCACACCAGAGAGTATTAAAAATAAATTACTTACTGGTACTGTCAAAGTTGAAGCTAAGAGAATTGGAAAAAATATATTAGATAAAACAATTTTTTCTGAGATCTCTATAGAAAAGGCGCTTGAAAAAGCTGGATTGGCCGACATTCCGGATTTACTCGTAAGAAAAATTGAATCTCATTCAACCAATTGGTTAGAGGATTGGTACTTGCAGCATAAAAATAAACCATTAGCAACCTTTATACCAGCAAGTGTTGAGGAGAAAATAGAGAATAAAATACCGGATGTTTCTCATTATATCTTGGATAAAGGAATTGCTTTTTTTGCCAGCAATCAAGGTAAGGAAAGACTTCAAAAAATGGCAGATGATTTCATGAGGGAACGGGGAAAACTCGGTGGAATTATGCAGATGCTATTAGGAAATGTAAATCTTGGCGAGAAACTTCAGCCGGAGATTATTAAATTTCTCTCAAATCCTGGTACTAGGGATACGCTGACACAACTCCTGCATAGTGAGTGGCATAAAATAAAACACAAGCAGATTTCTGATGTGGAGGAATTCTATTCATTGGATGAAATGAGAAATTTACTGCATAAAGGAATCATAACCGGCTATAAAAAAGTGGATTTATCTAATCTGACACTTAATCAGATAACTGGTGAATGGAGTGAGACCATCAAGGGAAGATTGCTGCCAAATATTATTGAAGAGATTGCAGCGATTTTAATTGAAAAAGTACCAAGCATAATGGAAAAATTGAAGCTAAAGGAAATTGTCCGTGATCAGGTTGCATCTTTTCCAGTAACTCGTCTGGAAGAAATGGTACTGTCCATCACAAAAAGTGAATTGAAAATGATTACGTATTTAGGAGCCTTATTAGGAGGCTTGATTGGAGTCTTCCAGGGAATCTTTATGATTTTGATGAATTAAAACCATTCTGATAAACATACAATGGATGTATAATGCTTTTGATAATGGTATAGTAAGAGAGACTTCAGTGTAATAGAAAACAGGAGGTATATGATGTCAGTTAATTTATATGATTTAGCGTATACAGTAGAAAAAGGAATACGTGAAAGTGCGGAATATCAAGAACTAAAGAATCAATACAATGCAATAATGGCTGATGAGCAAGCAAGAACGATGTTTAACAATTTCAGAGATATTCAGCTAAATCTTCAGCAAAAACAAATGATGGGTCAGGAAATTACTGAAGAAGAAGTAATGCAGGCTCAAAAAACTGTTGCGCTTGTGCAACAACATGAAGCGATTTCTAAATTAATGGATGCTGAACAAAAAATGAGCGTCATCCTTACAGATCTGAATCGTATTATTACAAAACCATTGGAAGACTTGTACGGAACACAATCCTAAGCATATAAGGAATCGATTAGTGTCGAAGCTTCTCTGCCAGTTAGATTTATTTAATTGGTGAAAGGGAGCTCAGGGCGCTAAATCGGTTCTTTTTTTCTTTATAACTGTTCTATTTCTGCCAAAATCCTCATACAGAATGTATATGGGCATCATGAAAGGTGGGTTGGACATCATGGTATATAAACTGTTAATGATTAATATGGATGGTGCACTATTATCTTCAAAAGGAAAACTCCATACTCTTACAAGAGAATCAATTGAATACGTTGCTAAAAAGGGAGTAGAAGTAGCTCTGATAACCTCTGAAAATTATGACTATACACAGAGAACAGGAAAAGCTCTTAGATGTAATCCGCATATTATTGCGCATCAGGGTGGCTTTATTTTGGAGAATCTTCATAATCCTATTTTTGTTAAGCGAATATCTGAGAACACTACCCTCGATATCGTTCGTTTTTTAGAAAAATTAAGTGGTCATATCCGCTTAATTCATGAGGATATGACAATCGGAAATAGAATGGATCTGCCAACACCGCTCTTTGCAAGAATCAAATGGACACCGGGAGAGAGCAATATATATGCCCAGCAATTTGTAGATTCTCTTGATGAGTATTTACGCACGCATCCGATGTCGCCATTGCAAATTGATATATATATGGATAAAAAACAGGACAGAATCGATGCAAAGTCAGGTCTTGAAGCGATGTTTGAAAACGTAATGATCCAGGAAAGTCATCCGAATAAGCTTGTGATTTTACCAGAACAGGTGACTAAAGAGAAGGCTTTTAACTACTTATTAAAAAACAGGGGTATATCAGCAAATGAAGTGGTCTTAATTGGCAGCGATCAAGATGAATCAGAGCTGGTAAGAAATGTGGGACTTGGTGTAGCTGTGGCAAATGCTGATGCAGCCGTAAAGCGATCAGCCAAATGGATTACTCGCAGTAATGATGAACTGGGTGTGGCCTATCTCATTAAAGAGGTATTCAGAAGACAGCATCCAATTGGATTCTTAAAAAAGATGAATATCAAAACTGATTAAATAGGTGTTGAAGGTGTTCTTTATACCACCTACAAAAGGATGGCTCCTCTTGAGTTATCCTTTTTTGGGGGATCGGTAATAAATATTGTCGGTTTAGGGTTTCGTTATGATGATAAAGGAGCTATTTAGGGCTTTTCAGCTTAACTTCGTAACTTCGCAATAATCTAGCCAAACTTCGCCATAATCCAGCCGATTCAGCTGATAATCCAGCCAAACTCCGTAATAATCCAGTCGGTTCAAACAATAATCCAGCCAAACACCTAAATTGGGGGTCCATTCCTTTACTCTTTTGATGGAATTCAGATTCGGCTTCTAGGAACTCAAGTCATCAGTTAATACTCAGCGGAGGCCTGCAGGATTTAGTTCACAATGATCTTTCTACGCGATGTGGTGCTTCATAGTCTTTGCTCAATAGGACCCTTCCTATCAGTACTCCTCTTATGCTTGTCGCTCCTTGACAGTCGCCTAAGCTTTTTTTTATTGGCTGAATAGCCTCATTCCCAAATAGTCATGATAAGGAAGACATGTTTTATTTGTGATTGACCACTGTCATGATGTTCAGTAAACTGATATGGATTGAATTTTTGAAAAGGGGATAGGCATGCGTATTTTAGTAAATGGCATTGAGGATGAAAGGCTGCATAGGCCCTTATCTTTAATTGCGGACTTATTTTTTGAAGAGGCAACATTGCTTAACAACGATGAATCACCATCAGATTTATCAATTACATTAAAACAAGAAATGATTAATCATACATTATATACAAAAGCGATATTAGAGGATTCTTTATCTAATAAAGTACATGAATCCACATTTGAAAGAGATGTCATGAACCAGACAGATGAAAAGGCTCTTTTTAAACAAAAAAAGCATTCCTATTCCTATGTTTTTTTAAAGGTTTTAGAACAACATACAGGAATGATTCAGAAATGGGGATTGTTGACAGGTGTTCGTCCCACGAAATTGTGGCATCAATATGTGAAAAAGAAGATAGATGCATCTGTTGCCAAGAGAGAGCTGCGGGCTTCCTATTCCATTACAGACGAGAAATTAAATTTGCTGGAGGAAATTGCTGGCCGTCAATTAGAAGTCATTCCGGATTTATATGATTTGAGTAGGGAAGTGAGCATTTATATTGGAATTCCTTTCTGCCCTACTAAATGCGCCTATTGTACATTCCCCGCTTATGCAATTAATGGACGTCAGGGAAATGTAACATCCTTTTTAGGTGGACTGCATTATGAAATGCGAGAAATCGGTAAATGGCTGAAGGAAAATCATATGAAAATTACGACCATCTACTTTGGCGGCGGTACACCGACAAGTATATCAGCTGAAGAAATGGACATCCTTTACGAGGAACTATATGAATCATTCCCTGATATCAAACATGTGCGGGAAATTACGGTGGAAGCCGGTCGGCCGGATACGATTACACCGGAAAAATTGAAGGTCTTAAAAAAATGGAATATTGATCGAATCAGTATTAATCCACAGTCCTATACACAGGAAACATTGAAGGCGATTGGGCGACATCACACGGTAGAGGAAACAATTGAAAAATATAAACTGGCTAAAGAGACCGGTATGAATAATGTGAATATGGATTTAATTATTGGGCTTCCGGGTGAAGGTGTCACTGAATTAAAGAATAGTTTACACGAAACAGAAAAATTGATGCCGGAATCATTGACTGTTCATACGTTATCCTTTAAACGTGCTTCTGAAATGACGAGAAATAAAATGCGCTATAAGGTTGCGGACCGTACGGAAGTAGAAAAAATGATGAATGAAGCTGAAAATTGGACTGCAGCTCATGGATACCATCCATACTATTTATACAGGCAAAAGAACATTTTAGGTAACCTTGAGAATGTCGGATATTCATTGCCTGGAATGGAGAGTTTGTATAATATCCTGATTATGGAGGAGCAGCAAACGATCATAGGACTTGGATGTGGGGCAGCAAGTAAATTCATTGATCCTGATACAGGAAAAATCACGCACTTTGCCAATCCAAAAGATCCAAAATCCTATAATGATAGTTATGAGCATTATACAACTAAAAAAATTGATTACTTAAAAGAATTATTTTTACGCTGATTAACAAACCGAGTTCTCATGTAGATGGAGGACTCGGTTAATTTTTTCGCTAAATATACAAATAATTCTAATAAGTTACACCTTTTTTGTGTTAAAACGCTTACACAAACCTTTATAATAAATATATATCAAATTTGAAAGGGGATTTTGCCAGTGAAACCTGCCTCTATTATCAAGAGCGTGCTTGTGCAAAAGGAAGGCACTGTCGCTACCGTGTCATTAAACCGTCCTGAAGTATTAAATGCTCTTAATAAAGAGATGCTTGTTGAATTAAACAAGGAATTAAAAGCATTGAGTCTTGATGAGGAAATTACAATTATTATTCTTAAAGGAAATGGCAATGGTTTTTGCTCAGGCGGCGATATTAAATCAATGTTTAATTTGGGCAGTGAAAAAGATTTTTATGGAATAATGGATTGTATCAACGAACTAGCCATGGCCATGTATACGATGCCGAAATTAACAATTGCAGCAGTTCACGGGGCAGCAGCGGGACTTGGATTCAGCCTTGCCTTGGCCACTGACTGCATTATTGCAGAGCAGGAGAGTAAATTAGCCATGAATTTCATTGGGATTGGCTTGATTCCTGATGGCGGAGGACACTTCTTTCTAGAGAGAAGACTGGGAGAATTAAAAGCTCAGGAAGTAATCTGGGAAGGTAAAGTGATGAGCGCTGAGCAGGCATCAGAAATTGGATTGGTTGATCTGGTAACAACGAATAGCCTTGAGGATGAGGTTCAGAAAAAGGTAAAAGAATGGCAGGCAAAACCAATTTTGTCTATGATCCGGACAAAGAAAATTCTTGCTGAAACAAATCGTCCTAAGCTATTGAAGATGCTTGAATTGGAGAAATACTCGCAGTATGTGATGAGACAAACAGAGGATCATGAAGAGGGTATCAAGGCGTTTGTTGAGAAAAGGAAGCCTAATTTTAAAGGGAAATAAAAAGGTTTGTATGATTCCGTTATAAACGGATCATACAAACCTTTTCTTATCTATGGAATAATAGTAGCTTGCCAAGCGGTGAGGTGAACCGATGTGTCTTTTCTTCGTATTCTTTTTCAGCTAACAGCTTTTGTCCCAATTCTTTGGCGCTTTCATCATTCTCTGCCTGAATCGATTCTTCTAAAATCTTTTCACCATCTGCTTCAAACACGGTTAATTTATAGATTTTCATCTTTATTCCTCCTAAATTCAGCTGATCAGCAGTTGATATTATTTTCGCATAAGAAGACAAAATTTGTAAAGTTTAGAATTACCTTTCAATTTATCAGGTGGATATATTAGAATATATATAGACATAAAAATTGGAAAAAGGGGGAAATGCTTTTGACACTACTGGTAAATAACGTAGTAAAACAATTTGGAGAATTTACAGCAGTAAATCATCTTTCACTTGATGTGGAAGAGGGAACGATGTTTGGTATGCTCGGGGCAAACGGGGCTGGTAAGACTACTACTTTCAGAATGATTCTTGGTTTATTGGACCCTACAGAAGGGAGCATTAGTTGGAAGGGAAGGAAAATTGACTATTCCACAAGCTCGATGATCGGTTATCTTCCTGAAGAGCGAGGGTTGTATCCAAAGATTAAAACGGGTGAACAATTAATTTATCTGGCTCGTTTGCGAGGAATGAACAGATCCGATGCCATGCAGGAAGCAAAAGGCTGGTTGGATCGCTTTAATGTTCCGGAATATTACGAAAAAAAAGTTGGTGACCTCTCTAAAGGGAATCAACAAAAAATACAATTTATTGCGTCAGTTATACATAAACCAGAATTGTTAATTTTGGATGAACCATTTAGCGGTTTGGACCCTGTAAATGTGGAATTATTAAAAAAGGCAGTCCATGATTTAAGGAAGAATGGGACGACTATCGTCTTTTCCAGCCACCGTATGGAACACGTTGAGGAATTATGTGAACAGCTCTGCATACTTAAGCAAGGAGAGGCAGTCGTTAATGGTTCACTAAAGGATATCAAACGTTCCTATGGCAAAAAGAATATAGTAATACATGCTGATTTTGATCTTAAATTCCTGACTGATTATCCTGGTGTGACAAAAGCAGTAGAAGTAACGGAAGGAATTCATTTGCAAATTGCGGATGAGAAGGATGCTGAATTAATCTTACAGGATACAGTTAAGCATGGTTTCATACGTAAATTTGAATTGGAAGAACCATCCTTGAAGGATATCTTTATTGAAAAGGTTGGTGCTCAATATGAATAAGTTTTGGATTATGACATTTCAGACGTATATATCAAAGGTTAAAAGTAAGTCATTTGTCATTTCGACTGCAGTTATTTTATTAATGGTTCTCGCTTTTACGAACTTGGATCGAATTATCGGTTTGTTTGATGAAGGTGATACAACAATTGGAATCGTGGAAAATTCAGGTGATTTCTATGCCGCACTGGAAAAGCAGCTTGATAGTAGTGGTAGCGAATTAAGCCTGAAAACATATAAATCTGAAACTGAAGTAAAGAAAGCTGAAGAAGAGGGAGAATTGGAAGGATATTTATTGCTTGAAGAGCAAGACGGTATTCCAATAGGTGTCTATAAGGCCCAATCCATCGCCAATTCAAATGAAAGTACAGAAATCCAAAATGCTTTGCAGCAAATACAAACAAGTATTCTAACAAAGCAGGTTAACATAACAGATGAGCAGCTGGCAGCTATCTACAAACCCGTTTCCTTTGAAGTCGTCCCATTAAATAATCAGGCTAAATCAGAGGAAGAGCTTAATCAGGCCCGCGGCCTAGTCTATGTGATGATCTTTGTCATTTATTTCTCTGTTATTGTGTATGCCGGTATGATTGCCAACGAAGTGGCCATTGAAAAATCATCACGTGTGATGGAGATCTTAATTTCAAGTGTGTCACCAATTCAGCAAATGTTCGCGAAAATCACTGGAATTGCTCTGCTGACATTGACACAGCTTGCCATATTTGTGCTGGTTGGATATTTATCATTTAAAAGCAGCAGTGGGATGGGAGAAATTTTCGAGGCTTTTGGCTTTGACAATATGAAAGCGAAGACGATTGTTTATGCGGTTATATTTACCTTCTTAGGTTATTTATTATATGCCACAATGGCAGCGTTTCTTGGTTCCTTAGTAAGTAAGATTGAAGACTTGCAACAAATGATCATGCCAATGACCATGCTGGTTATCCTGGCTTTCATGCTTGCCATGACCGGGCTTGGCAATCCGGAAGCAACCTTTATAAAGGTGTCATCCTATATTCCGTTCTTCACACCTATGCTTATGTTTATGCGTATAGGGATGCTTGAGATATCCAATATCGAAATTGCGATAAGCATTGGTATTCTGCTTGTGACGATTGGATTATTAGCCTATTTTGGAGCTAAAGTCTATAAAGGCGGAGTTTTAATGTATGGAAATTCAAGTTCATTTAAAGATATTAAAAAAGCACTGGATTTAACAAACAGCAATAAGTAAACAAAGACTCACTTCCGAAAATGGGAAGTGAGTTTTTTGTGGTTCTTAGCAGTATGTTTAATTTTCCTAAATAAAAATCCTTTGCAATCCCCTGGCTGATTACGGGGAGGTCATATTTATCTAATTGTATTTGTATATGAGATAATTAAATTTACGTTTTTTTTGATTAAAAGAACAATCGTTTGTAGTAAAATGGCATGGAAGGAGTGTGGTACAGTGCGAGGCGTAAAATTTATACATGCAGCTGATCTGCATTTGGGCAGCGTTTTTTCAGGATTTCAGCATATGCATAGTGCCATTTATGACAAAATAAAAAACAGTGGATATTCAGCATTAACAAGGCTAGTGGACACGGCAATTCAGGAAAGAATTGATTTTGTTATTTTTGCTGGAGATATTTATGATAATGAAGAACGAAACTTGAAGGCACAATTGAAATTTAAGGCTGAAATGGAAAGATTGGAAAACTATTCGATTCCTGTCTATATAATTCATGGAAATCATGATTACATGAATGGGAATTACTTTGATATAAGCTTACCAGCCAATGTACATCAGTTTGGACGCGAAGTAGAAGTTAAACAATTTATTAAAGAAAATGATGCAACTGTCGTAAATCTATATGGATTCAGTTATGATAAGCGCCATATACATGATCGGGTTATTCAGGAGTATAAAAAGGCGGACGATGGTGATTATCATATTGGTATATTACACGGTAATTTAGATGGAGAGAGTGCTCATGGAAACTATGCTCCTTTTACCAGAAGTGAACTGCTTAGTAAGCAATTTGACTACTGGGCTCTGGGGCATATCCATAAACGAATGGAAATTCTGCAGGATCCACCAGCCATTTATCCAGGATGCTTGCAGGGGAGAAATAAAAAAGAGACAGGTGAAAAAGGGTTCTATATAGTCTCCATGTCAGGGTCAGATACTTCTTTAGAATTTGTACCTGTATCGACCGTTGAATGGAAAACGGAAACCATTCAGGCAGATCATATTTCATCTGTAAACGAACTTATAGCTGAACTAGATAAAATAAAAGAGGGTGCGTATGAGCCAGATAAGTCTATTCTGCTGAATATCATGATCGATGCATCTGATTGCAAAATGAATCCTGAATGGCTATTTGTAGATATGGATTATTTACTTGAAGGTCTTCAGGATGAGGAGATGGATGATATTTCTGTATGGATCCATTCCTGTACACTGATTCCACCCCGCTATGCAAGCGGAGGCGGAGAGCTGTCTGATACATTTATAGATGAACTTTTGAGGACAACTGCCAATATGAATTCTGAACAGTATCTGAAATACGGGGAAGCTCTCTTTACTCATTCTACGGCAAGGAAATATATAGAGCCATGGGAGGAAAACGAGTGGCAGCAAATCTTGGACGAGGCAACGCTTGAATTAGTAAAGCGCTTGAATCGTTAAAAATGAGGAGAAAATGCTTTGATTATAAAGAAAATACATATATATGGATTTGGTAAATTTGTAGACTACAAACAAGAATTAACATCAGATATAAATGTATTCTACGGAGAAAATGAGGCTGGTAAATCAACGATTTTTTCCTTTATCCATGCCATGTTATTTGGATTCCCTGCTAAGAACCAAACAACAGCCTCCTACGAACCGTCGGGGAGCAGCCGGTATGGTGGAAAACTGGTTATTGAGCTCCCTGAAATAGGTGAAATAACGATTGAAAGAGTTAAAGGGCACCAGGGTACAGAATGTGGAGTTTATAACAGGTTTGGGAGATTAGGGGGAGAGGAGAAAATAAAAGAATGGTTGAAGGGAGTCGACCGAAGCTTCTATGAATCTATATACTCCTTTAATCTAGACGGCTTACAGGATATTTATCGTCTGGAAGAAGATCAATTGGGCAAATATCTCTTTTTTGCTGGCATGAGTGGCAGTGAGAGGCTTTGGGAGATGGAAGCAGGCTTGCAAAAGCAAATGGACAGTCTCTTTAAGCCAGGTGGAAAGAAGCCCATCCTGAATCAAAAGCTGGCTGAATTAAAGCAAAGCTCCCAGGCAATTCAAAAAGCAAGGGAGAAAGAGAAAAGCTATAATACCTTTTTGAGCGAAGAAAGGGAATTAAGTAAAGAAATTTCGCTAACTCAAGAACAAATAGAGCGGATAAAAACGAACTTGATTCATTTAAAGGATTGGAAGAGACTGCTGCCTTCCATTCAGGAGCTTGCTGCCATTGAAACGCGCCTATCAGAATTAAAAGAATCTCCTTTTCCGGTAAATGGGATGGGGCGCATGGAAAAGATAGAGGCTGAAAGGTCGGCAAAGGAAACATTCCTGCAAACTCAGTTAAATAAATTGAAAGTACTCCAGAATGAAAAGGATTCCCTCCATGTCAATGAACAGTGGCTGGCAAGTGGGGAAAGGGTACGTCAAGCTGAGCTTTATAGTGATAAATTGATCATCCTACTCGAAGAAATCAGGACTCAATCGATTGAATTAGAGCATATAGAGGATAAAATCATTAAGCTTCAGGGAGATTTACATACACAATTTGACCCTGGTATGGTTGAAGATTTTGATACAAGTATCTTTCGGAAAGAGGAAATTAAACAGATAGAATTAGAGAAGCATACACTTACCAAGAAGAAGATGGAGCTTGATGCTCAGCTTGAAAAAGAACGAGTCAAATTGGAACAAATCGAGCAAATCATTGAAATTTATGAGAGAAAATTGTTGCCTGACAATGAAAGAGATAGGCTTAAAAGAGTAGTAGAGCAGTATGAACATGCTGACAAGGCAGCACATGAAGAAAAGTCAGCCAAGGAAGTCATCCAGCGATTAAAGCAACGAAGGAATCAAGCATTGGAATCAGAGAAAAAGGGTAAGAAAAAACAGACAGTTATTCTGGGCTCTGTCTCTTTGGCTTCCATTTTGGCGGTTCTATTATTAATTTTAGGAGGACAGCTTGGTGTTGCATTGATTGTAGCGGTTGTCGGTATTGTACTCGTTATATATTTAAATTCAATGAATGGTAATCAACTGCAATCTGATGAATTAGCGAAAGAAATTAACTATTATGAGGAAATCGTAAAAAATTCATCTTCGATTTCAATTGATGAACAAAGCTATAGAATGCAAAAAAGTATGCTTGAAGAGGATACAGCAAATCGAGAAAAATATAAGCTGGAATCACTGCGCAAAGAGCAACAGGAAGCAATATTTGACAGTTTAATTGATTCCTTTGAAGAATGGGAAAAAGAGCTGGCGCTTTGTAAACATAAATTGATTATGCTTGGAAATGAATGGTCATTGCCTAATGAGGTATCATGTACGATGCTTTCAGATGCTTTTGAGCGAATTGAACAAATTAAAAACCTTATGTTGGAGAAAAGCAAGCTCATTTCATTGCTTGCTTATACAGAGGAAAAAAAGAATGAGTATATCCGCTATATAGGGGAGCTTTCAGAGGAATTTGGTGTTACCGGCACTCAAAGCATTGAGCAAATAAACTATACAATTGTCCAGAAGTACAAAGAGAATGAATTGGTCAATAGGCAAAAAAATAATATGCTCGAAAAAATACAGGAGCTCGAGGAAGAAATTATACCTTTAAAGGACTTGTGCAGACAGCTAAATCAAGAAAAGCAGCAATTGCTTCAGGAAGCTGAGTGTCATGAAGTGGAAAGGTTCTATCAGTGCGGTAGAGATGCCGAAGAAAGAAGTCAGCTCAGCATGGCAAGGAGACAATTGATTGGGCAGCTGGGACGTTATGCGGACCTCAATCAGTACCATTCTGTTACAGACTTGATTTTAAAGGAAAGAATTGAGGAGAATGAGGGTGAGCAGTCTTCCTATGAATCGACATTAAATCGGTTACGAAAAAGACTTGCAGAGGTAAAATACGAGATAAATAGGCTTGAGGAGGATGGAACAGTAGAGGCGTTGCTTCATGACCATCAGCTACTAAAACAGGAATTTCAAGTGTTGGCTAAGAAGTGGACAACATTCAGCCTTATGAAGGGGACTCTGGCTGAGTCTATAACGACGTATAAAGAAGAAAAACTGCCTGCAATTATTGAACAAGCTAATGAGTATCTACGTAAACTTACAAATGGAAGATATGAAAAAATCCTATTTTCAGAAAATGGTGAGGGACTCTCTTTACTGGACCATAAGGGATTAGAGGTTCACTCGAAAAATTTGAGCAGAGGGACAGCAGAACTTACTTATGTATCTATCAGGCTTGCTTTAGCGGGTACGATTGATGGAAGAAAAGAATGGCCACTGATCATGGATGACACGTTTGTCAATTTTGATGATAAGCGAACGGAAAGAATGATTTCTCTATTAAAGCATATTAGTAAAGAGGGGAATCAGGTTCTCTTTTTTACCTGCCATGATCATATTGCTGCAATGTTTAATGGGCAGAATATCATCCAATTAACAAGATGATTTTTAAATATTAATTTGCCTTCGCATGATATAATAAATATTGGAATGGACCGGGGAGGGATATACATGAAGGGAATTGCCCATCATGAAGTTGGAGATACGATAGATCTTCATCTATTCATAAAGAATGCTATAAAAGGAACAGCAAGTAATGGAAAACCTTTTTTATCGTTAATTTTCCAGGATAAAAGCGGAGAAATAGAAGCAAAGCTTTGGGATGTAAAACCTGAGGATGAACAGCTGTATATGCCGGAAGCAATCGTACGGGTAACAGGAGATATACAAAATTATAAAGGTAAGCTTCAGCTTCGAATTCGATCGATTCGCCTGAAGTACGATAATGAGACGGTCAATATTGCTGATTTATTGCCGACTGCTCCTCTTGGAAAAAATGAGATGTCTGAAACGATTACAAAATATATATTCGAGATGACGAATCCTAATATACAGCGGATTACGAGACATTTGGTTAAAAAATATTTTAATGAGTTTTTGGAATATCCTGCTGCCACGAAAAATCACCATGAATTTTTCTCTGGTCTGGCATACCATGTTGTTTCGATGTTAAACTTAGCAAAATCAATTGCTGAGCTATACCCATCATTGAATAAAGATTTATTATATGCGGGAGTCATCCTTCATGATCTAGGTAAAGTGAAGGAATTATCAGGACCAATTGCGACCACTTACACAGTGGAAGGCAATTTGCTTGGCCATATTTCAATTATGGTGAATGAAATCGGTAAAGCTGCTGATGAATTGAATATTCAGGGGGAAGAAGTTCTTATTCTTCAGCATATCGTTTTGAGCCATCATGGAAAAGCGGAATGGGGCAGCCCAAAACCGCCATTGGTTAAAGAGGCAGAGGTTCTGCATTATATTGATAATTTGGATGCGAAAATGAATATGATGGATCGTGCGCTTGATCGGGTAAAACCGGGAGAATTTACAGAGCGAATCTTCCCTCTCGATAATCGCAGCCTGTATAAACCGAATATTAAATAATTATCGATTCTAAAATATGCTTTCCGTTAAGTGGAAAGCATATTTTTTTTTAACAAGCATATAGTTTTAAAAAGGATGCTTAATCCTTAAGGAGGGGGAAGACAAGCTTGTCAATTTTTATTGGAGTAATCATAGCTGGTATCTTCTTAAGTGCTTTTATGACCATAAAATCAATCAGGGAAGAGCAAAAAGTGGATGAATCGTGGATTGAACAGGAGGGGAATGTTTATATAGAAAGAATGGAAGAAGAAAAAAGAAAAAGAGCAATGGCACAATAAAAACTCGACCAAACCGGTCGAGTTTTCTGTTTCACCTATTAGAATGCATCTTTTAAATCTTTATCTTTTACTTCAACATCAGCATCATCAATCACTTTTTGAATAGCTTCCTGAGCTTTTGCAGAATCTAGTTTGGTCATTTTAACATTTCTAGTTACTTCATCTTTGGATTTCTCAAAAGAAGGATTGTCATTTTCTTTCTTCTCAGTAACTTGAATGATATGGAATCCATGCTCAGTTTGTACAGGATCAGAAATTTTATTGACTTCAAGGCCGTATGCTGCATCTTCAAATGCAGTTACCATTTGTCCAACCCCAAACCAGCCAAGGTCCCCGCCTTTATCCTTGTTCGCTGTATCCTGTGAATATTCCTTTGCTAAATCCTCGAATTTTTCACCTTTATCAAGCTTAGCCTTTACTTCTTTCGCTGTTTCCTCATCTGCTACAAGAATATGGCGAGCTTTTAAGTCGATTTTATATTTGTTATTATAGTAATCCTTAAGTTCTTTATCCGTTACTTTAATTGTATCAAGAGCGGCTTTTTCCTGTAAAAGATTGAATTTCACAGATTCTTTAAAAGCTTTTTCATCCTTAAAGCCAGACTGTGCTAAAGCTGCTTCAAAATTTTCGCCAAGATTTTCTTTAGCTTCTTCAACCTGTTTATTCACTTCTTTATCTGTTACTTTATATTTATCAGAGAGAACTTTTTTATATACGAGTTCTTTTACTGCCTGATCCCCGTATTGATCTTTTAGTTGTTGATAAAGCTCCTCTTTAGTAACATTTCCTGCTTTTGTTTCTACCACTGCTTCATCAGATTCATTATTGCAGGCTGCAAGACTGACAAGTAAAGCTGCTGATGCCAACGTAATTAACCATTTCTTCATCCATTACACTCCTTTTAGCGTGTTGCCAAGTAAAAAGTATTTCATAACAAGCCTAACTATAACACAAAAATTCTGTTAAAAAAAGGATAAGCACAAATGTTATTTGATAATTATAATAATTGGAACAATCTTACTCATAATCTAACAGAGTTTTCAGTGGAATATCAAGTCTGTTTAGAGTCTTCGATAAAAATCATTTAATTAAGCAAAAGGCCCATTCATTTTTGTGGAAATTGAATATGATACGGTAGCAGCTCAAAAGGAGGTGTGATCATGAGTCAAGGATTTGGTGGAGGATTTGCTTTCATCGTAGTTCTGTTTATTTTACTCGTGATTGTTGGTGCGTCATATGTGTACTAACTAAGTAAGTATGTAACTGAAGGGAGGATACAACATGTCTGGTGGATACGGCGGAGGTTTCGCTTTATTAGTAGTATTATTTATCTTGTTGGTTATCATTGGAGCATCTTGGATTAACTAATTCAAGATTTGTGAAAGATTGCCACACGAATGTGGCCATGAGTGCCAATTGGGCGTATGCAAGCTGATATCATGTATATTCTCAGAGAATATGGAGAAGAATTCAGACATCTGCAAAATCCTCTAAAAGGTCACTTATGTTCTATAGGTTGAACGAAAGACGAGTGTGAGTAACACTCGTCTTTTATATGGTGTAAAATATTTCAATATAAGTAGAGATTAACAGGATGGTAATAAGGATATTGATCGTCCGAAAAAATTTGGCCTGTTTAGCTTCCGGTATTTCCTTTTTTGTACAGAAGCTATCTGATATTTTATTGATATAATACAAAATGAAAAGTGCAAATAATGAAAACCAAATGAGAGGTATCATCCTGTTATCCTCCTTGACGCTAGTATCTCTCTAACATTATCAAAAAAGTATCAATTTTGTAAAGAATATGAATCTTATAATATTAATTAACACGGGAAATAAGAGGGAAAGAAACGAGGGATTTACGAAATATTGTGATTAAATACACAAACCCATTCAAGATAAAAGCGGAGGTATGAAAGATTAGTGTCCGCTTTTATCTACTATTATTGAATGGGCTCTTTTTGATTTTCAATTTTTTCAAGAATTCCATTTTCGTCTGTGAATTCATTCTCCAGATTAGCAAATGATTTTTCGAATATATTCATAAAGTCGTCACCATAGATATTTTTAACAATTGCCATCATTTCCATCATATCAGGGAATTTTCCGTATAAGTCTTTTAAGGGTTGAGCACCTAGATAGACGGAGTTCTTGGATGAATCGAATACGCTTACGATTTCAAGCAATAGTTCGTTACCTTCATTTGTAAGCTCAATATAGGTGTTACGTTTGTCATTTTCCTTTTTTGAAAATTGAAGAAGACCACGTTCTTCCAGTTTTTTTGAAAAGTTAAAGGCTGTAGACACATGCATAACACCGAACTTGGCCACATCAGATATGGATGCTCCCTTAAGATGATAAGCAATCCAAAGAATATGATGTTCATTGATATTTAAATTATAGGGTTTAATCCACTGCTGCCAGTCTTTTTCAATTGCTTTCCAGAGAGCTTTGCTAAGCTGAGCAACCCGCTGGGTAAATAACATGGCTTCTTTGATGGAATTTAAATTTTCAGTCATAATACGCTCACCTACTTTTCTCAATTTATCTTACTGATTTATTATCCTTATAAAATATTAAATAACAAAAATGGTAATTTGCCAAATTTTTAGTTTTTTTACCGAGATTTTCTTGGCGCAGATTTATTTTGTAGTGAGCGGAGATATAGCTGTTTCAAGCTCCTGGATGGCTGTTTCAACATCATTAATTTGGACTTGAATAGCACTTGTGTGTGCCTGGCTGTCTTGTTTCCATTCTTCCAATGCTTCTTTTACACCTTTTACGAACGCTTGAATCTGTGTCTTGCTGACCGCGGTTGCAGAAACGGATTCTTTCTTTAACTGGACGATACTTCTTTTTACATCCTGAAGAAGGTCCATAGTCTCATCTTTCGATTGTTTAAGCTTCGATCGGAGCTCTTGTCCGGAAGAAGGCGCGCTTAACAATACAGAGACCCCAGCTACTGTAAAACCGGAAATAAAACCAATTAATAATGATTTTTCTTTCATTGCTATTCACCTCAATTTTATCTTTCCATAACAGATTTCTACATAAAGTTAAAATACCCTTTAAAATTATTCCTTATATTTAACAATTCCTTTTTTTATATTATTTTAAACGTAAAAAGCTATTTTCGGAAACTATTTTTGGAAAAAAATTCATTTGTTTTTAAGTTATCCCTTATTTTTAATCCAATATTATGTTATTTCATATAAATATTGATTGTGCATACAATTAGATAGGAAGATGAAAAGGAGGAGGAGGAAGTGTCATTATTTTTACTCATATTAATTCTCTTCAGTGGGTTTATAAGTATATTGTTTTACTCAATCATTTCTCTGGGAAAAGGAGGCGTATATCCAGCTAAACGTGTTCTAAAGAAGAGGATTCATATGAGTGGAATATGGGCTTCAATTCTTCTTTTGATATTAATCTTAATATGGAAGTTATAGATAGTAGAGGAACGTAAAAAGAGGATGCTAACCTTTTATGGTTTGCATCCTCTTGTTCTATTAGTTAACTGCTATATTTGAGCGTTTTAAAATGCCGCTGGCAATGGGGTGTATCAAGGCCATTACGACAGTATTCACAACTGTTGCAGGTAAGACTACGCCAGCTGCTAAAGCAAGAAATGGTCCGGGTAATCCAACGATCAAATAGGCTGATCCAAGAAATAGCATGCCGGATACCAGTGTACCTATAAAAGTCAGTACAAGTGAAAAGGCAAAGGTTTTGCCTAACTTTTGAACGATACTAAAAATAGCATATATTAGTAAAGCGGTGAAAAATTTATCAATCAGATTTGGAATTAATCCTCCAGGGAAAGTGGTGGTCAATCCGGATATGACCCCGGTTACGCTCCCTAACAGTACCGTGCTTTTTAAATCAGGAAATAAAAATATTCCAAGGAACATCATAATCAGCATAAGGTCTGGTTTCATCCCAAACACAATACCTGGCATGACAGTGTGCAATACAGTACCAATTCCAACAAGCAGTGATAAAGTCACCAAATTCTTCGTATTCACTTCTCATCTCTCCTATTCTAAGCTTATCTCATTTTCTTCTCCGATTGTGCACTCGTTGCCAACCGCGAAAAGGTTATATAGAGTATATCATCCATTAGCAAAATTTAACACATGTTAATGCTTATTTTTAAAATTATTCATGAAATCGGCCAGCTTTTGACAGTGCTCAATCGGAACTGCATTATAGATTGATGCCCTGCATCCCCCTATGGAACGGTGGCCTGCCAAACCGACAAAGCCGGCATTCTTGGACTCCTGAATGAATAGATCGGATAATTCTTTAGTGGGAAGAGTAAAGGTAATGTTCATGTTTGAACGGCTATCTTTCTCGGCATGGCCACTATAAAATCCATTACTCTTGTCTATTGTCTGATAAATGATTCCGGCTTTTTGTGAATTTATTTTTTCGATTTCGTCAACACCGCCTTTATCTTTTGTCCACTCAAGAACTAAGGACAATAAATAGATAGCCAAAGTCGGTGGCGTATTATATAAAGACTTTGAAGTCGCATAAGTTTCATAAGAGAGCATGGTTGGTAATTGCTGATGTTCTTTAATTAAGTCATCGCGGATAATCACAACTGTGACGCCAGATGGACCTAGGTTTTTTTGAGCACCTGCATAAATAAGTCCAAAATCAGTTATGTTTATTCGCCTGCTTAAAATGTCGCTGGACATATCCGCAATCAGAGGAACTGTATTTGTTTTGGGGAATTCCTGCCACTGAGTGCCGTAAATGGTATTATTACTGGTGATATGCAGATAGGCAGCATCAGGATTCAAAGAAATATTGTTATGTTCAGGAATTCGCTTATAATCTATATCCTTTGTGGAGGCAGCAATTTCTGTGTGTCCAATTTTACGAGCCTCTTTTAAAGCTTTTTCAGACCAGGATCCAGTCAAAATATAGCTTGCGCATTTATCGGGTGAAAGAAGATTCATAGGTACCATAGAAAATTGAAGACTAGCTCCGCCTTGTAAAAATAGTACTTCATAATTATCAGGAATATCAAATAGCTCTTTCAATAAGTGGGTAGCTTTTGAATGCACTTTGTCATATTCTTTACTGCGATGGCTCAATTCCATAACAGACATATGGCTGCCTTCAAAGTTCATCCACTCTTGTTTAGCCTTCAATAATACTTCTTCCGGTAATGCAGCAGGACCGGCATTAAAATTGTAAGCACGTGTCATGATTATTCCCCTTCCGATATCGCGATTCTTTACTTAATTCCCTATAATACTTTTCAGTACTAAAGTGAGTGAATTCCACCATATTCTACAACAAAAGGAGATAAAAATAAATAAATAATCAGACTATTAGGTTAATTACAGGGGGGCGTGGAGATAACTTGTTAGGATCAACACAGGTTAATGGAATAAATTAAAACTCTAATATGGGAGATTCTATCTTGAGGGTTTTATGAAATTAGATGTAGAGTTTTATAAGGCTTAAGACTTATCTTAAAATACTTCTGAGGCTCATTTCTATTATCTTGTTCCTAACTTATGATTGATAAAAAGAAAGTGGGTCATAAAAAGTAATGAAGAAAACTAAAAAAAGATATCGAATTTGGATAGTTTTAAGAAATATTTTATTCTCCATTCTAGCAGCGTTTGTTATTTGGATTACCTTTAGTAATATTATGACAGTATATGAACAAACAAAATACCAACCCATAGGGGAAGTAGTTGAAGTGGATGGTGAAAATATACACATTTATACAAAGGGTGAGGGCGCTGACACAATCGTTTTATTAAGCGGGCTCGGAACAGCAGCACCAGCATTGGATTTTGACCCTTTAATAAATGAAATCTCAAAAAATAATAAAGTAGTAGTGGTAGAGCCGTTTGGATACGGATGGAGTGATATAACCAAAAAAGAACGGACAGTTGAAAACATTGTAGAGGAAATAAGAGTAGCCTTAAAAAAATCAAACATACAAGGCCCGTATATTCTGATGCCTCATTCAGTTTCAGGAATTTACAGTATGTATTTTGCTAATACATACCCAGAGGAAGTTAAAGGTATCATAGGAATCGACCCGACATTACCACATGCTTTAGAATATTTTAGTGAGGATGCACCTAAAATGCCTAAGTTTTTAAAATATCTGGCACCAACCGGAATCGCTAGATTAGCATTGTATATTAATTCTCAAGTTTTTTTACCTATTGCAGATGACGGCACCTATTCCGAAAAAAATTTAAAAATGACCAAGGCACTTTCCGCATGGAAGGGTTACAACAAAAACGTTGTTGCTGAAGCCAATGAAATAAAAGAAAATATTGATAAAACCGTTGATATGAAGTTACCATCTACTATTCCAGTCTTATTCTTTACAACGAAAGAAGAAAAAGGATTAGAGGATGGCAAGAATAACGTGTCTTTTTATCAGACACAATTAACTAATCATCCTGCTAGTAAAGTTGTAGTCTTACAGGGTCATCACTATCTTCATTGGACACGTTCTAAGGAAATGAACAAAGAAATTAATGAATTCACAAGTTCATTTTCTGTTGAGCAATAACAACATGCGAAGGCCATTGAAGGGGCTTTAACGGAATAAGGAATACAGTCGTTCTATATAGGGATGGCTGTTTTTATACCTCGCGTAGGAAATTGATAGTAATGTTTGAATTTTGACAAGCAATGAGGAGCATTTGATTTCTTGTCCTTAAACTATCTGGGCATTTTAGTTCAATAACAAGTACAGCCACTTCCTGTATGGAGGTGGCTGTTTTCACACTCAGAAAAAATATTAAACAATAGCTACAATTCTTACGAAACAGCCTTTTAAATAAAAGCCTTATATTGGCTTACTCCTTAGAGAAGGCTGCATGATTTCTTGACCAATAGCGTATGCTCCACGAAATGCCATTTTATCATAGTGTTTATATAAAGCATGGAATCTACCGTTGTAGTTTTGTTTCCACGGCTTTTTCTTTCCACAAAAGTGGAGAAACACAGTGTGATGGATCACATAATCCATATCCATCTTATGATTGGACATTAATTTATAATAATTGTAGTATCTGGCATCATAGTTATAAATCGTTTCTTCTAAATTTTTGATATATTTGGAGTAAAGTGCGTTTAATATATCCTGATCTGGCAAAATTAATTTTTTCTTATTCTCTTCTACAAATTTAAAAATCTCATCCTCGTTTATTACTTTTCGCTGTTCTTTTAAATTCATTAACAATACACCTGAATTGTAATAAGCATCTATTTCATAGGGGGATAAACGGATTTGATTAATTCCTTTTACTGATATTTTATTATGACAGGCAGCAGCAAATAAATGATTGCCTAGGTCCATCTCATAAAGGTCATCAACAGAGTTTAGAACAAGAATATCCGGATCCAGGTACAGGATTCGGTCCAAATCTTTCGGTAGGAACTTGAAGGCCAATAATCGATAGTACATTTCTTTTGTATAATGCATTAAAACCGGTGCATCTTGAAAATGTCTATCATCCACCTGAATACTTATAAGCTCACTTCCATTTCTATGGACAAATTGTTCTAAGGAATGAATCTCTTCTGTTTTAATATCCGTATGCATAATAAAAATTTTAAAGGTTTTATGTGAGTTATTTAGGAACAAGGACTGAAGCATTACATTAAGGGGTTTTAAATAAGTGGAATTTAGCGTTACCAGTATATTAATCACTGTAAATCATCCTTCCAATTGCATTTATATAGGCTTTTAAGAAATACACCTTTTTTTCTGAACGATTATGTAACATCTACATCTAATAATAAAAATAAATAATAAAAATAGTATAGTATATTTTTAAAATATTTCTCAAATCATTATTTCGACTTACTATACCGTTTTATTGTAATTCTAACAATTGAGTTAACAGTTATTTTCAAAAAACACCTGTATCTTAAAATGAACATTGGTTGTTGAATGTATACTAATAAGACAGACAGCCTTCTTAGCTGTAAAATTACAAAATGGCTCCCCTATTGAAAGGAAGCCATTTTTCTTATTATTGTATATGTTGATTGATTGATGCAGCAATATTAGCGAGGTCTTCGCTCGTATATTCACTTGTATGTGTTTTCCAAACAGCGCCAAACCCATCCTTTTGTCCATAGCGTGGAATCAAGTGGATGTGGAAGTGAAATACGGATTGTCCAGCATGTTCCCCATTATTATTTAGAACATTCATACCAATCGGTTGATATTCCTGCTTCAAAGCACGAGTTATTTTTGGAACTGCCTGGAACACATGGCTTGCTATTTCAGGAGTTAATTCATAAACATTTTCTTTATGTATTTTTGGGATGACGAGAGTATGTCCCTTTGTGACCTGGCTTATATCCAAAAATGCCATCACATGCTCATCTTCGTATACTTTTGCGGAGGGAATATCACCTTTAATAATTTTACAAAATATACAATCTTCCATGGTTTACACCCTTTCTATTTATTGATTCATTATGTATTAGTGTAGCACAGAAAAAAACGGGAAAAAAGGAAAGGGACGCAACATATAATGTTACGCCCCTAAGTCCTCGAGGGGAAGCTTAATTCCTGGATATTCTTACAGATTCTTCTCTGACAATTACCCCAATCGTTTAGATGGAGCAATTTTGTCGTTTTCCCATGTTATGTCCAATGCAACCATCCCCTTAACACTTGGAATTATTGATCCCAATTTCAGGTTCTAGGCCTTTAGCGAACACCCCATTTTCAAAAGAAGTACACTGATCAAACCCTAGGTTAAAGCCTTACGTTATCGCGAACCAACACCCCATTTATCAATGAAGTAAAGTGAATGTTGTTCCCCTCTGATAATAGATTGCCCATGTTTTTTCCTAATATACATACGAAATGTCTAAAAAAGTTCCACATTTACTTTTAGCGTTTTCCGTTTTAGGAACCGTTTGTTACAATGATAGGGAGAAAAAGAAAAGGAGACTGTCTCTATGTCATTGCTTGAAATTAATCATATAACAGGAGGTTACACGAAAACACCTGTATTAAAAGACGTCAGTTTTGAAGTGAAACCCAATGAACTTGTCGCATTGATTGGATTAAATGGGGCAGGGAAATCAACGATCATCAAACATATTATTGGTTTAATGACACCGAAAAAAGGCCAAATCAAGATAAATGGAAGCCAGTTTAAGGATAATAAAGACAACTATCGCAAACAATTTTCATTTGTGCCTGAAACCCCTATCTTATATGAAGAACTGACTTTGGAAGAGCATTTAAAATTGACTGCCATGGCCTATGGTATAGAAGAATCTGTTTATCAAGAAAGAGTCGAAAAGTTATTAAAGGAATATCGAATGGAAAAAAGGCTGAAATGGTTTCCGGCCCACTTTTCCAAAGGGATGAAGCAAAAAGTAATGATCATGTGTGCCTTTCTTGCTGAGCCTTCTTTATATATTGTTGACGAACCATTTGTTGGGCTTGACCCGATTGCCATTCAATCCTTATTGGATATGATGAAGGATATGAAAAATCAGGGGGCGGGTATCTTAATGTCTACCCACATCCTGGCTACGGCTGAAAAATATTGTGACTCCTTTATCATTCTTCATGAAGGTGAGGTACGGGCTAAAGGGAATATTGAAGATTTACGCAATCAATTTAACATGCCTGGAGCTTCCCTGGATGATATCTATCTGCAATTGACAAAGGAAGATCGCCATGAATAGGGAAACATTGTGGAAGAACCGTTTTAATAACTATCTGAAGGAAACAACTAAATACTTGCGGTTCATATTTAATGGACATCTGGTCTTTGTAATGATTATTCTGCTGGGAGGAGCAGGTTTTTATTACAGTGAATGGCTTAAAACATTAAGTCCTGATTTTCCAACTGTATGGATTATGGCGATCCTCTTAGGATTAGTTACAACGATTAGTCCGGTTTCAACGTTTTTCCGCGATCCGGACATAGTGTTCTTACTGCCAATCGAGTCAAAATTATCATCCTATATAAAAAAATCGATCATATTTAGCTTGGTTATGCAGGGCTATATTCTTATTATGGTTTTGGCTGTATTAATGCCAATGTATATGCAAACAATGCAAGAACAAACGGTATCCTTCTTGTGGATGCTACTATCTTTGTTAATTGTAAAGGGGATTAATCTTTGTTCGCGCTGGTTCGTTTTGTACTATAGGGAAAAAAGTGCGTCTTTCGTTGATGGATTAGTCCGTTTCGTCCTAAATGCTACTTTTGTGTATTTTCTCGTTAATAATGAGTCTTTTCTTTTGATGGGAATTATCCTTCTTCTTTTAGGAGGGCTTTGTTTCTATTATTGGAAAAGCACAAGAAAGGAAAGTTTAAATTGGGAAAAGCTAATTGAGTTAGAGAATGGAAGAATGGCTGCATTTTATCGAGTAGCGAATTTGTTTACGGATGTTCCAAAATTACGTGAAAAAATCTCAGAGAGAAGATGGCTTGGTGGTGTTATCACTCTTCTTTCGGGTAAGTCAAACAATCCCTTCAGCTATTTATATGCCCGAACATTTGTAAGAGCGAATGACTATCTAGGTCTATTTGTGAGGTTAACTGTCATTGCGGCTGTTTTATTCCTGTTTACGGATCTGGGATGGGGAACATTATTTATCGCGATTCTCTTTTTATATATAACCGGTTTACAGCTCCTGCCAATCTGGCATCATCATGATCAAAAAATGGTGATGGATCTTTATCCGTTGCATACAGATTATAGAAGGAAGGCTGTTCTTAGACTGCTCATTACCGTTCTAGTTATTCAAAATTTAATTTTCTTTATAACGGTTCTGATTGGTGCAGGAGTTAAATTGGCAATTGTAACATTAGTAAGTGGTTTTGCGTTTATTTTCATTTTCAGACCGTATGCAATGAAAAAAATGTGAATGGCATTGGAGGTTTTGTATGTCATCTGAACGGTACGAGGAAAGAGCTAAGCAGGATTTGATGTTATGGAAGAAGAAAATCAGTGCTAAGCCAAGTATGGCAATGCGTATGTCCAAACAGGCTCAAACGGCAATTAATCAAAAGATACCTCAAAAAGTACATGATATGATTAGCTCTTCTATTAAAACAATGGTGGAGGGCGTATTGTACGGTTCAACCTATTTTAAGAAAGTAGACCATATAGGGAATTCACTCGAGGAAAAAGAAGAGCTGGCTCAATCTATGCTGAATAGATATAGAAGAACAGCAGTCATTGAAGGAGCGGGAACAGGGGCAGGAGGAATATTGCTTGGTCTATCGGACTTTCCGCTGCTTTTATCTATAAAAATAAAGTATCTATTTAGTATCTCTCAGCTTTATGGGTTTGACCCAAGAAAATGGGAGGAAAGGGTATTTATCCTGTTAGTATTCCAGCTTGCTTTTTCTTCTTTAGAAAAAAGGAAAGAGCTTCTCCCAGTGATTGAAGACTGGGAAACTAAAAAAGGATTGTACCAGGAAATTGATTGGCAAAGCTTTCAGCAGGAGTACCGGGATTCGATCGACTTTATAAAAATGATGCAGTTGGTACCAGGAATAGGCGCGATTGTAGGAGCCTGGGCCAATCATCAGCTGCTTGAACAATTGGGTGAAACGGCAAAACACGCCTATCAAATGAGATGGTTCACTGAAGAGGAAATGGGCTGAAAATAAAATTAGTAAGCTTAAAAACTGGCATCGATTAAAGATATGCCAGTTTTTTTCTGTTTTTCTCCTATTAAAATGCCGAAGCAGATAAAATTTACTGGTGGAAGTAAGGGGTTAGAAATAACGCCATTCTTGAAAACCGATAGCTGCACTGCCCAGGGTTTTGGCGGCAATTAACATGGCTTTCTCATTAAAATCGAATAAAGGATGGTGGTGTGGATAAGGGTGCTCTGTGTTCTCTGGAGCAGCACCTGTAAAAAACATAGCTCCTCTGACCTGCTGAAGATAGTATGAGAAATCCTCTCCTACCATCAGCGGTGTAAGTTTTTTAATATTCTCGCATCCGACAATTTCGGTTGCCTTATATTCAATATAGTCTGTCTCTGATTGATGATTAATGGTTGGAGGATATCCTCTGAAGTACCTCAGCTCATATTGACAGTTATTTGCCAGGCAGACACCTTGAACAATTCGTTCAATTTCCTCAATGATTTGTTCTTGTATTTCTGATTCAAATGTTCGGACAGTACCTTCTAGAAAGGCTTTATCAGGAATGATATTAAATGCTTCCCCCGCTTTAAATTTTCCAATTGTTAAAACGGCTGCATCCATTGGATCAATTCTTCGGCTCGTTATAGTTTGCAGGAGTGATACGATTTCCGACGCAATGACTAATGAGTCTCTAGAGGTATGAGGCTCTGCCCCATGACCACCCTGTCCGTATATGGTCACTTTAAACCGATCGGCATTGGCGGTGATCGGACCAGGGCTTATATAAATGGATCCAGTAGGGAATGGGGACCATAGATGTGTTCCAAAAATAGCATCCACACCTTCAAGACAGCCATCTTCAATCATAAAATTAGCCCCACCGGGAGCAAGCTCCTCTGCATGCTGATGTATAAAGACATATGTTCCTTCCAACTGATGCTGCATCTCTTTAATCGCTTTGGCCAATATAAGCAATAAAGCTGTGTGTCCGTCATGACCACAGGCATGCATAACTCCAGGGACTGTTGAACGGTATGAGACATTTTTTCCATCCTGGATGGGGAGGGCATCAAAATCTGCACGCAGGGCAACTGTTCTGCCAGGGGATTTACCATGTATGGTCGCCACAATCCCGCCGCCCCCAACATTACTTCGGATAGGGACATTTAATTCTTTATAAAAATTTTTTATGAATTGTACCGTTTTCTTTTCATGAAAGGAAAGTTCAGGGTGCTTATGCAAATAACGGCGAATGGCCACCATTTCTTTGAAATCATTTTCTAATCTTTGAAATAGCTCCTTTTCCATATAATCCCCCTAATAAAATGACATGGTTTCCTAGTATCCTTATTTACATAATTAACCATCATTAAACTAAATTTGGTAAAACTTCTATAAGATTAATAGATTGATATTTTAAAAAAAGGATAAACATTGATTAAGGGGCCAATATAGATGATAAGTCAGTCTAGTTGTCATTATAGATATTTTTCAAATATGATAATGGCCTCCTCCTACTTGTTTTCTTCTTTGTAGGCATGGAAGGTGACTGTGTAAGGATTGCCTGTAAACAATACCTGTGTATTAAAAAGGCTGGACTTATTTAGGAATAGTGCACTTGTATCCCATTTTGCATAAGCCTGTTCGTTCTTCCAGTTTGTCAAAACAACATAGGTATCAGATTTGATAGGGCTAAGTATACGCATCGCATGGATCCCGGTTTCGTTATTGATCGACACCAATTTATTTTTTAGGTCAAATTCAAATGCAGGCCGATCTTCAATAGAAACAGGTATATTATATAGGGCATAAAATCCCTCTTGTTTAAGTAAACCGAATCCATCCAAAACTTCGAACTTTCTTGCTGAGGAGAAGATTGTTTTCTGATCCGTTTCATGGATCAGAGCGGCTGTTTTAGGATTGTTCAACAAAATAAGAGGTAAATTTACTCGTTTATCTTGTATCCTTTTTAAAAAGCTGAAGGTTCCGGTCGTCATATAGAAGTTCATTGTTTGCCCCCTGATTAGATATTTTAGTATAATGGAGTCGTTAGTTAATAGTAATTATTCTAATTTGTAACATTTTATTTTACCCATAACTAGTTAAGTCATAACTTAAATTGCCGTTAGGTAAAGAGTATTTAACTATAATGGTTAAAATTAAGTCTATTTTTTGACAATTTTTTCACGATTATATACAACGAAAGGCTGAAAGGATATAGTTGTTATTGATGCCTAAACGATGTAATTCAGGAAAAAAATATAAAATATATAGTAAAAAAGAGGGGCGGAGCGGCTTTGAGACAAAAATTCAATGATACCTTCCTAAAAGCAATTAATAAAGAGAAGGTGGATCATACTCCAGTATGGTATATGAGACAGGCGGGAAGATCTCAGCCTGAATACCGAAAAATTAAAGAAAAATATTCCTTATTTGAAATTACTCATCAACCTGAATTAGCAGCCTATGTAACTCGACTACCGGTTGAACAATACGATGTAGATGCAGCTATTCTATATAAAGATATTATGTCTCCGCTGCCTGGAATTGGTGTACAGGTTGACATTAAATCAGGAATTGGTCCGGTTATCGACAATCCAATTCAATCATTAGCCGATGTCGAAAAGCTTGGTGAATTAAATCCAGAAGAAGATGTTCCATATATTCTCGATACAATTAAATTATTGACTGAAGAACAATTATCCGTCCCGTTAATCGGATTTTCAGGAGCTCCTTTCACAATCGCAAGTTACATGATTGAAGGCGGTCCTTCTAAGAATTATACAAAAACAAAAGCATTTATGTATACCGAACCAAAGGCATGGTTTGCATTAATGGATAAGCTGGCAGATACCATTATTATTTATGTGAAAGCTCAAGTAAAAGCAGGAGCAAAAGCAATCCAAATATTTGATTCATGGGTCGGTGCCTTAAATGTTCAAGACTATCAATACTATATTAAACCAATTATGAATCGGATATTCACAGAACTTAGGGAAATGCGAGTTCCTTTAATTATGTTCGGTGTGGGAGCAAGCCATTTGGCTAAGGAATGGAATAGCCTTCCACTTGATGTTGTCGGTCTTGACTGGAGACTGTCCATTACTGAAGCAAGAAATATCGGTATAAACAAAACAGTAATGGGAAATCTGGACCCGGCATTGCTTACTTCATCCTGGGATGCCATTGAGAAGAAAGCAAAAGAGATTATCGAACAGGGATTACAGGAACCGGGTCATGTATTTAACCTTGGACATGGGGTCTTCCCAGAGGTAAATCCTGAAGTTCTAAAACGCCTGACTGCATTTATACATGAATATTCTGCAACTATTATCACATCAAAAGGAGAGGCTGAATAATGGCACATACAAAGAAAAAAATCGGTTTATTAGTAATGGCATACGGAACACCATATAAGGAAGAAGATATTGAGCGTTATTATACACATATTCGTCACGGAAGAAAGCCGTCTGAAGAAATGCTTGAAGACTTGACTTCAAGATATCGTGCGATTGGCGGGATTTCACCGCTTGGAAAGACAACGGAAGATCAGGCAGCTCATTTGGAAGCAGCGCTAAATAAAGTACAGGATCAATATGAATTTGTAGCTTATGTAGGTTTGAAGCATATTGAGCCATTTATTGAAGATACTGTTGAAAAAATGCATGCTGACGGGATCACGGAGGTGGTCAGCATTGTGCTTGCACCTCATTATTCCACTTTCAGCATTAAATCATATAATGGACGTGCAAAAGATGTTGCTGATAAATATGGTATGAAAATTACCTCAGTTGAAAGCTGGTACAAAGAAACAAACTTCATTAAATATTGGGTTGACCATGTTAAAGAAACATTTAATCAAATGACTCCTGAGGAAAGATCAGCAGCGGTACTAATCGTATCTGCACATAGTTTACCTGAAAAAATTAAACAGCTAGGCGATCCATATGAACAGCAATTGGAGGAAACAGCAAAACTGGTTGCTGAAGGAGCAGGAGTTGAGAACTATGCGGTTGGCTGGCAAAGTGCCGGAAATACACCTGATCCATGGCTTGGACCGGATGTTCAGGATTTGACAAGAGATCTTTATGAACAACATGGATATAAAGCGTTTGTATATACACCGGTTGGCTTTGTGGCTGAGCATTTGGAAGTTCTTTATGACAATGATTATGAATGTAAAGTAGTTACGGATGAGATAGGGGCAACATACTATCGCCCTGCCATGCCGAATACGCATCCTGATTTCATCAATGCCATGGTTGATGCCGTTATGAAAAAAATGGAGCTTAACTGATAACCAACAATGAAAAGAAGGCGATAAAATTGGATTCAACGAAACAAAATATTGCTATCATTGGTGGTGGAATCGCGGGTCTGACGGCAGCCTATTACCTTGATAAAAAAGTTAAGGAAGACAATCTTCCATATAATGTGATTCTAATAGAGTCTACAACTAGGCTTGGCGGTAAAATGCAAACGGTAGAACGTGACGGTTTTGTCATTGAAAGAGGCCCGGATTCATTCTTGGCTCGAAAGAAGAGCATGACGGAATTGGCGAAAGAAGTAGGTCTCGAAAGTACGATTGTTCCAAACTCAACAGGGAAATCTTATATTCTCGTAAAGGATAATCTTCATCCAATTCCGGGTGGATCGGTCATGGGGATTCCTACGGAGATAGGTCCGTTTATTACCACGGGGCTGTTTTCTCTATCAGGTAAAATGAGAGCAGCCATGGATTTTGTCCTGCCGCGTTCCAAAGAACAAGGCGATCAGCCATTAGGGAAATTTTTAAGGCGTCGCCTTGGGGATGAGGTCGTGGAGAATTTGGTAGAACCTCTTCTTTCAGGAATTTATGCAGGAGACCTCGATAAGTTAAGCACGATGTCTACGTTTCCCGATATGCTTAAATTGGAGAAGAAATACAGAAGTATCGTGTTGGGTACCAAAAAGAACCGTCCTAAAACAACAGTATCTAAAGATAATAAAGCAGTCGGAGATAACAAAATTGGTATATTCCGAACCTTTAATAAAGGGCTGCAATCCCTGACGGATGCCATTGAAGCAAAGCTTCCAACAAATCAAATCCTTAAAGGCACGAGAGTTGATGGAATTATTAAAACAAGTGAAGGATATATGCTGACATTAAATAATGGGGATCGGTTACCTGTCATTTCAGCTATATTGGCGACTCCCCATCAGGCTGTTCCGCAAATGCTACCGGAATACGACATGTTTGAGCCGTTCAAGAAAATACCTTCCACATCAGTGGCGACGGTGTCAATGGCATTTGATGCAAGCGCGATTAAAGAGGATATTGATGGGACAGGTTTCCTTGTATCAAGAAACAGTGATTACACCATTACGGCTTGTACATGGACCCACAAAAAATGGCCGCATACTACACCTGATGGCAAGGTTTTACTGCGCTGTTATGTAGGAAGAGCCGGTGATGAGGTAGTCGTAGACTTATCAGACGGTGAAATTGAACAAATCGTATTGGATGATTTAAACAGAATCATGCAAATTACTGAAAAACCGGATTTCACCATCGTCACTCGCTGGAATGAAGGGATGCCTCAGTACGAAGTCGGTCATTTAGAACGTTTAAAAACGATTAAGGAAAGAATGGACAAGGAGCTTCCAGGAATTTATTTGGCCGGAGCATCCTATAATGGGATTGGAATGCCTGACTGTATTGATCAGGGAATCGCAGCCATGAATCAGGTCCTTACATTTATTGAAGAAAAAAATCTATAACTTTACAAAATAAATCCGATTAATTCCTCTTTTATGAAGAAGTATTAATCGGATTTTTTGTATCTTTTTTATTGGGCTCTGTTTTCTAGATATTGTTGCTAATAAACCACTATCGGAGGAAGGATTAGCTGGATAGCTAGCTAATTGCAGGAATTTGTCCATAAGGAAACGAATTACCTATCTATTATGACCTATAAGCGAGGAATATTTATGCTATTTCAAAATTGTAATCTAAAGGTTCGAAGATTAGACATAAAGGATAAATATCTATTGGTAAAATGGCTCTCAAACCCAACGGTTCTTGAATTTTATGAGGGTAGAGACAACCCATTTGATTTAGAAAAAGTTGAAAAATCTTTTTATCCACCTGAAGATAGTGAAGTAAGATGTATTGTGGAAATTGATGAAACCGAAATTGGGTATATTCAATTTTATCAATTGGATGATGACACAAAAAATGACTATGGATTTTTTGGAGAAAAAGTTTTTGGTACTGACCAATTTATTGGGGAAGTAGATTATTGGAATAAAGGGATTGGAACATTACTTGTATCATCTATGGTTTATTTTTTAACTGAAGAAAAGGATGCTGAAAGAGTAGTGATGGACCCTCAATTAAGAAATACAAGGGCTATCAGATGCTATGAAAAATGCGGATTTAAAAAAGTTAAAATACTGCCTAAGAATGAACGGCACGAAGGAAAATTTCAGGACTGTTGGTTAATGGAGTACCATAAATAATTTTCTCCTTCAACTATGTGGGGTATTGATCCAAGACGGATTAACGCCCTTTTATAATACGAAGGACAGTTTAGTTCAAAGGGGATTTTATTAATATCAGTGAATACATTAGATAATTCTATAGTGGTTAATTAAAATAGAGATAACGCAGGCGATTGCAAATAAGGTGTCGCACCCGAGGAGTTAGTTTTACTCTAACTTTTCGGATATGGCACCAAAATAGTCTCTTTTTATTAAGCTATTAGTAATAACCTCTACGAACAGCATTTTGTTTTATAAAAAAGAATCAGCTGAAAAATATTTAATTCTCTTTCAATGCTGCATCCTCAAGATCATGTGAAGATTGTATTAATTTTGTTAAATAGATATTACCTGCCGTTTCACCAATTATTAATAGTATGATAAAAAATATAAAGGCCAGCATCCAGGTTATCATATTCAATCACTCCTTAGCTTCTGAAGTATTATATATGAGTCCTATTACAGCTTTATACCCACATTCAGAAGGAGGCAATCACCTTGAATAATAAAATTGGAGATATGACGATGATTCAATCCCTAGCGGCAACGGGGGAGAACAGATAGCTGTGTAAAAACATAGGCTGTCTATTATTTAGAAGGGATTGCATTTTAGAACCTAGTTATTTCTTATCTAAATACAATGAAGACAGTCTAATAACGAAGAAACGCTCAAATGATGTGAATCATCGTTTGAGCGTTTCTTTATAAAGACTGTTTTCATAGAGATTGCTGTTATTGTTACTATTAATCTGAGATGTAAAGGAAGGGCTATACTTGTTATCAACAAACGCTACATCCATGATAGGAATAAAAGATATAGAATATTTCATTAATGTTTCCCCTGTTAAAATTTTATATAGGTCTGTTGAATCTTGCTTTGATAATTTTATATATTTATCGCTATCGGTAACTATCTCTATATTTTCATTATTAGAGCTAATCCATAGTAGATAGGATGCTAATTTTTCGGAGCTATCTTTATTATTCTTGGAGCGTTTTTAGGACTTATTACAATAGCAAATGGAATTCTTATAGTGTTGATTGGAATTATAAGATGGATTATTGTCTTTTTTCAAAGGGGAGATTAACAATTCTTTCTTCTATAGAACCGAAATTCGAATTGATAAAGGGTTTAAAGCAGAAGCAGACCATTGTTTAGCTATATGTTGAAAAGTTAACATCAATAAAGGATTTCTTACTATAGGAACTCTTATCAAGTGAATTTATAAATGAATGATCTATTTATGTTTTCTTTAAAAATAACCTAAAAAATAACCAGCCATATATAATTGGCTGGTTTTTTGCAAATCGCAAAATAGAGGGAATTTAAAAAATCAGGGACTGTATGAATACAGTCGATATGAGCACCCCAGGATTAAAGGGGATTGCTGCTAACATTATTTAAAGACTATTCAGATACATGACGCAGGCATTTATCACAGACGATTCCGTAGCATTCGTGCTGTTCTTCAATGTTTTCACCGCATTCTGAACATTTCTTAGGGGGCAAATTTCTGAAGAATTCCATAACGTTTCGTACCATGTTTAAAACCTCCGTTTTTTAATTGATTTATAACAGATAATCCATTTTCGAATCTGTTATATAACTGCTTGATAATGTCATTGTATTATAACAGATATGGAAAGTCAACACTGTTTTAAGACAATTTTGAAAAAGATGAAAAAATAGGCTAATTGTTATATATTGAGTGTGAAGCTATATTAGATTTTGCGAAGTCATAACCATGAAATTGGTTATAATTGCATGCAATTAGTGGAAAAGGACAGATTATGAGAAAGAACGATAGGAATTTTATAGCTTATAGATTTCGTTACAGCCATTTGCCAACAAACAATATAAAGTTAGATTGATTTTTAATGGGGGGATAAAATGCGTTTAACGGTTATCGGGTTTTGGGGCGGCTATCCTGGGAAGAAAGAAGCCAGTTCGGGTTATTTGATTGAGCATGAGGGATTTAAATTGCTCCTTGATTGTGGAAGCGGAGTATTATCTCAGTTACAGGAATACATAAGACCAGGTGATTTGGACGCCGTTCTTTTATCACATTTTCATACAGATCATATTGCAGACATAGGGGTCCTGCAGCATGCTTTGTTAATCGATCAAATGGTAGGGATTGAAAAAGAGCCATTGCCTATATATGCTCACACGGAAGATAAAGCTGCAGCTGATACTCTGACATATAAAAGCCAGACTGTATGGGAACCTATTGTGGAAGGGACATCTGTTCAAATTGGTCCTTTCCATGTTAAGGCACTTATGACGAAGCATTCCGTTCCATGCTATGCTTATGTTATTGAAGCAGGGGGCAAAAGATTGGCTTATACGGCAGATACGGCCTATTTTCCTGAACTCGTACCTTTTTTCACAGATGCGAATGTTTTACTATGCGAGTGCAATTTTTATGAGGGCATGGATATGGCCGAAAGAGCCGGCCATTTAACTAGTATTCAAGCCGGAAAAATAGCCAGGGATGCTGCAGTACAAACCTTAATTTTGACACATTTGCCGCACTTCGGGAATCAGAATGATCTAGTAAAACAAGCTGCAAAAGTCTATAAAGGTGAGATTGATTTAGCCAGGACTGGTTTACAAATTTATATTTAATTTTAGGGGGATTCAGTAATGCTATTTTTAGATAATAGAGGAATAACAGATCCACGTATTAATTTGGCAATTGAGGAGTATGCATTAAAACATTTGGATATCGATGAATCATATTTATTATTTTATATTAATCAGCCATCCATTATTATTGGAAAGAACCAAAATACAATTGAGGAAATCAACAGTGATTATGTAGAAGAGAATGATATTATTGTTGTCCGCAGACTTTCCGGCGGTGGAGCGGTTTATCATGATCTCGGAAATTTGAACTATAGCTTCATCACAAAAGATGACGGTGAAAGCTTCCATAATTATAAGAGGTTCACTGAACCTGTGGTGGAAGCATTGAAGGAATTAGGCGTAAATGCTGAGTTAAGCGGTCGTAATGATTTAGTAGTGGGAGAACGCAAAATTTCAGGAAATGCTCAATTTGCCACTAAGGGAAGAATGTTCAGCCATGGTACATTAATGCTTTCCAGTGAAATTGAAAATGTGGTTTCGGCCTTAAAGGTAAAAGAAGATAAAATTAAATCAAAAGGAATAAAATCCATTCGCTCAAGAGTTGCCAATATTTCCGAGTTCCTGTCTGACCCATTGACTATGGAAGAATTCCGCCAAAAGCTACTTGAACATATTTTTGGTGGACTCGAGAATGTACAAGAATATCAATGGACTGATGAAGACTGGAAAAAAATTATGGAAATCTCTGAAGAACGTTATCAACAATGGGATTGGAATTATGGAAAATCACCTAAGTTTAATATTCAGCATTCTCATCGTTTCCCAGTTGGACAAATAGATGTTCGCTTAGAGGTAGCTAAAGGTAAAATTGAGGAATGTAAAATATTTGGTGACTTCTTTGGAGTGGGTGATGTAGAAGAAATCCAAGAACGATTAGTTGGTGTTAGATTTTCAAAATCTGAACTTGAAAATGCATTGAAAGATGTGAATATCAGTCATTATTTTGGCAATATCACAAACGAGGATTTTGTTAATCTTTTATATTAAATAAAAAGTGAAGATACTTTCTATCAAAAAGCTTCTAATGGGTTTAAACCGTTAGAAGCTTTTTATTTATACAAATAACTATATCAATAAAAATACGATATTTTTGTGAAAACATATAGGTTATAGGTATATATTCCTGTTCAGGAGCATTTTGACTGTAGAATTACTGAATCCAAGATTTGGAATAAATAGTTGCTTATACCTAGTTCTTTTTCTATAATAAAAATTGGGTGTATTTAGAATATTTTAACAAAACTTACACCTTTCTAACAGGGGAGGGAATAATATGAATTTATCAACCCAACTTCTAGAAACGGCAGAAATGTTTAAAACAAAACCAGCTTATATTTTTATGGATCAGGAAACGAGTTATGCTGAATTGAATGCAGCTGTTACCCGTTTTGCTGATGGTCTTCAGAGTTTAGGGGTAAACAAAGGAGATAATGTTGCTCTATTATTGGGTAATTCACCGCATTTCATAATTGGTTTATATGGATTAATGAGATTGGGTGCAACGGCTATCCCGATTAATCCAACGTATACACCAGATGAAATAGCCTACATATTGAAAAATGGTGATGTAAAAGCAGTAATCACATTGGATTTGCTGATTCCTATGTTTGATAAGATGAGAAAGATACTGCCAGATATTAATCATGTGATTGTTTGTCCGTCCGGTACAGGACCAGATGAATTGCCTCAGAACCTATCTATCAGCGACAAAATGAAACCGTTTACAGATATACTCAAAATTGCTACCGGACAATTTTCTGCCCCGAAAGTGGAGGAAGATGACACCGCCCTTATTTTGTACACCTCAGGGACGACCGGTAAACCAAAGGGTGCTATGCTTACGCATAAAAATCTCTATAGTAATGCCCGGGATGTAGCAGATTACTTACAGATCAATGAAGATGACCGTGTTATTACGGTGCTGCCAATGTTCCATGTATTTTGTTTAACGGTTTCTTTAAATGCGCCACTAATAAATGGAGGTACATTAATCATCCTGCCTAAATTCAGTCCACAAGAAGTGTTCAGAGTGGCCGAGAAATATGAAGTAACCCTTTTCGCAGGTGTGCCTACTATGTTCAATTATCTATTGCAATATCCCGAGGCTAATCAAGATAGCTTTAAAACTCTCAGGTTCTGTATTTCCGGAGGTTCAGCTATGCCGGTTGCGTTATTAACAAATTTCGAGAAGAAATTTAATGTTATTGTGTCAGAGGGATATGGTCTTTCAGAAGCATCTCCAGTTACCTGTTTTAACCCAATTGATCGCCCTAGAAAGCCTGGCTCTATTGGAAAATCCATCATTCATGTTGAGAATAAAGTCGTAAATGAATTGGGTGAAGAGGTTCCAGCGGGTGAAGTTGGGGAATTGATTGTTAAAGGTCCAAATGTCATGAAGGGCTATTATAAAATGCCAGAAGAAACTGCAGCTACCATTAAGGATGGTTGGTTATATACTGGTGACTTAGCTCGTGCAGATGATGAAGAATATTTTTATATTGTTGATCGGAAAAAAGACATGGTTATTGTCGGTGGCTTTAATGTTTATCCTAGGGAAGTTGAAGAAGTTTTATTTGCACACCCCGAAGTATCGGAGGTAGCTGTAATAGGGGCTCCGGATCCGAATCTTGGAGAAGTCATCCGATGTTTTGTAGTATCCAAAAGCCTAGATTTAACGGAAGAGCAATTAATCAACTATTGCCATGAGCATTTAGCAAAATATAAAGTACCTACATCGATTGAATTTATGGAGGAGCTTCCTAAAAATACGACAGGTAAGATTTTACGCAGAGCTTTAAGAAATACTGTGCTGCAGCAAACAAAATAGAAGAACGAACTTTGGACCCGCAGTGATGCGGGAATTTTTTTTGCTTAATCCGTATTTATCTATCATTTTTATGGGTCTTATCCTGCTAAAACTAATCAACCTACTCACCTAGCTAAAAAACAGCATATTATAGTTTAAGTTTCAATTTTTACAGATATGCCACCGCTTATTGTCTGAATATTCTATATTATTTATTGCAATTCTAAAATTTTCAGGCTATAATTTAACGAATAAAAGCATAAAAGCGATAAAGGGTGGGGGAGCATATCATGAAATGGAAAAGTTTATTGGCAAGTATAGCTGTAATATCAACCATTGCACTTGCAGGCTGTGGTTCAGATGAAAAATCGTCCGGCGAAGGTGAGAAAAATGGAGAAGGAAAACAGTATACAGTAGGGATTTCTCAATTTGTTGAACATCCATCGCTTGATGAGGCCACAAAGGGATTTAAAAAGGCTCTTGAGGATTCTGGGTTGTCCATTAAATATGATGAACAGAATGCTCAGGGGGAGTTAAATAATAATCAAACGATTGCTACTAATTTAGTGAGTGAAAAAGTCGATTTAATCTTTGCTAATGCTACTCCAAGTGCTCAAACTGCAGCCAATGCTACAAAGGATATACCGATTGTATTTACATCTGTTACAGATCCAGTAGGGGCAAAATTGGTATCCAGCATGGAAGCACCGGATAAAAATGTGACGGGAACAACAGATACTCACCCTGATGCGATCCCTAATACAGTGAAGTTGATAAAAGAAATGGGCTATACGAAAATAGGAACGATTTATAATGCCGGTGAGCAAAATTCGGAGGTTCAGGTCAAAACTGTTGAAGATGAAGCAAAGAAAAATGGAGTGTCTGTTGAAAAGGTTTCTGTTGCAAACACTTCTGAAGTAAAGCAAGCTGCAGATTCTTTGGTGGGTAGAGTAGATGCTATTTATATCATTACAGATAATACAGTTGTATCCGCACTCGAGTCTGTGATCCAGGTTGCAGAAAAAGAAAGTATTCCTTTATTTGTTGGAGAATTGGATTCAGTCAAAAGAGGTGGCTTTGCAGCATATGGCTTCAATTATTATGATATCGGCTATCAGGCGGGGGAACAAGCTGTGCAATTACTGAAGGGTGAAAAAGAGGTGAAGGACTTGCCTGTTGAAGCACCGAATGATTTGAAATTAGTTATTAATAAATCAGCCGCTGAAAAAATGAAAATAGATCTTACTAAAATTAAAGAGGAAGCTGAATTTCTGGAATAAGGTTCTTCAGCCGTAATTAATCCAAACAGAAAGGAAGGTTAATACGTGTTTGCATCTGTTTTTGGTTCGGTGGAAGCCGGCATTATTTATAGCATTATGGCCTTAGGTGTTTACTTATCATTTCGAATTCTTAACTTTCCTGATATGACAGTGGACGGTAGCTTTGTAACAGGGGCGGCCGTCGCTTCCATTTTAATTACAGGCGGAACAAGTCCTATCCTTGCAACGTTTTCGGCGATATTTGTTGGTTTCTTCGTAGGAATAATCACGGGGTTATTGCATACAAAAGGGAAGATTAATCCTCTCTTATCGGGAATTTTAATGATGATTGCCTTATATTCTATTAATCTAAGAATTCTTGGTAAGCCAAATGTTTCCTTATTATCAGAGGATACAATTTTTACTCAGCTTGGTACATGGTGGGCAAGTCTTGGGATTGACGACTGGATCGCATCACTCTTCACAAGCATTGGATTAGAAGGCTATGTTCCGCATACATGGTCTATCGTATTACCGATGATGTTATTTGTTATCGTAGGCAAGATGTTGCTGGATGCATTTTTGAAAACAGAGATAGGCCTTGCCATTCGAGGAACTGGAGATAATGAGCAAATGGTGCGCAGCTTTTCGGTTCATACAGATATGACGAAAATGCTGGGACTTGGAATTGCCAATGCGCTGGTCGCTTTATCAGGAGCTTTTGTTGCACAGTATATTGGATCTGCTGATGTCGGAATGGGGATTGGAATGATTGTCATTGGGCTTGCATCCGTTATTATCGGGGAAGCAGTCTTCGGGTCCAAATCCATAGCGAGAGCTACCCTAGCAGTTATTGGCGGTGCGATTTTATATCGATTGGTTGTAGCCTTTGCCCTTAAAGTGGAGTTTCTTGAAGCGGGAGATATGAAACTAATTACGGCTGTAATTGTTATTATTGCTTTGCTTATTCCAAAATGGATAGACAGTACGAAAAAATCCCGGAAAAGACGCAATCGAATGAAAGTCTTGAATGCTGTAGCAGTTAAACCTAGTATAAATGAGAATGGGGGAGAGCAGCTTGCTGCAACTAAGTCAGATATTAAAAGTGTTTAATGAAGGCTCTCCTGATGAAAAAATGGCATTAAATCAGATTAATCTTGAATTGAAGCAAGGGGATTTTGTGACGGTAATTGGAAGTAATGGAGCGGGTAAATCCACACTTATGAATTTAATTTCAGGGAAAATCCTGCCTGATTCAGGAAAAATCATCCTTAACGGAACCGATTTGACGTATGCGGGGGAACACCGCCGTGCCCGAAAAATAGGAAGGGTCTTTCAGGATCCTCTGGCAGGTACTGCTCCGACGATGACAATCGAAGAAAACCTGGCCATTGCCTATGCAAGAACAAAAAGAGCAGGGCTCAGTTTCGGAGTTACAAATAAGCGCAGACTGTTTTTTAAAGAAAAACTAGAGGAGCTTCATTTAGGTTTGGAGAACCGATTATCTGCGAAGGTCGGCTTGTTATCAGGAGGGGAAAGACAGGCGCTATCCTTATTAATGGCTACTTTTACAGAGCCGGATATACTCCTCCTTGATGAGCATACTGCAGCACTCGATCCATCACGGGCTCAGCTTATAACCGAGCTTACGAAAAAAATCGTAAAAGAACATAAATTGACAACCTTAATGGTAACCCACAATATGCAGCAGGCCCTTGATTTGGGCAATCGATTAATCATGATGGATAGCGGTGAAATTATTTATGAAGCAGATCAAAACTCTAAACAAACGTTAACCATTGATCAGTTATTGAATGAATTCCAAAAACTAAAACGGAATACGCAAATTTCTGATAGGAGCTTGTTGGGATAATAGATGTATAGGAGTAAACAAACAGAAACAGCAAGCATTATGCTTGCTGTTTCCATCTATTTTAGCCAACCTTTCTTGTTGGAACAAATGTTTCTTTGTATGTATCTTCCCACAAATCAATTCGGCTCTGGATATGGATTTCATCGCGCATGCTTTCATGATGCTTTTCGATTTTTTTGGTGATTCTCTCTCTCCAGAAGCTTTTGAAATTTGGTTGAATCGTCATAGAATGCTCTACACATACATGGTTATTGTTTTCGTGGAATACGACTAAAACCTGGCAATCTTTATAGGAATGGCCCATTTTAGAGAAAACTTCATCTAAGTGATTAACTGAAATTATTTTTTGTAAACGTTCTTGTTCGTCTGGATCAGGATGATGCAGAGTGTTTGGACAAATATGTGCTACTTTGCCAACTTCATCAATAACTACTCGTACATATCCTAATGTTTTTTCATTACCTTGCATAAGTATCCCTACTTTCATCTTCATCATAAATCCATTATATGAGGGATGAATGTAATTCTACAATATTCAAAAAATTCCAATACAAAAGATAAGTTCGATAAGACACACTTTTGGTATAACCATTAAAAGAATAAGTAAAATACGTAAATCTCTTACAGAAGCTTGGTAGATAAGAGTAAAAAACCCTTGAATTATTAGGAATAGCTTATTTTATCTTGACGTAAGAGACTAAGAAAGGAGTATGTCATGGAGGTGCAGGTTGCCGAGCGCAGTGTATCGGATTTTAAGGAGGGGATTCAGGCAGGAATCAGTATTGCGATAGGATATTTTCCAATCGCGCTAACATTTGGTCTGCTTGCCAAATCATCGGGACTAACATTTGGGGAAGCCTTAGCTATGAGTATATTGGTATATGCAGGTGCTTCTCAGTACACAGCATTAAATTTGCTGTCACTCGGTACAGGTGTAATTGGTATTATTGTCGCTACATTTATTTTAAATATACGGCATTTATTAATGGCGACATCCATTCAGTTAAAATCTGTGAATGATCCTTTATGGAAAAAGATTATTTATTCATTTGGTATTACAGATGAAACGTTTTCGGTCGCATCCTTTAAAAAGGGGAAAATAACAGCGGGCTATATGTTCGGCCTTGGAGGAATTGCTTATGTAAGCTGGGTTCTCTGTACGGGAGTTGGTTATTTGTTCGGAGCCAGTTTGCCCCATGCCTTACAGGAAAGTATGAGTATTGCCCTCTATGCGATGTTTATTGCTCTGTTAATGCCAGCATTGGCGAAAAGCCGTAAAATCCTCCTCCTTGCTGGTATGGGAGCAATCTTTAACACACTATTATCTGTAATGGGTCTATTATCCACCGGCTGGTCAATTATTGTGGCAACGCTTTTATCAGCCTTTCTGGTTGAATGGATGTATACGTTGATTAGCAAAAGGAGGACAAGTGAATGACGGCGTCTATTTTATACTTATATTAGGGATGGCCCTTGTTACATACATACCAAGAATGCTGCCTTTTGTTTTGTTTAAGGAAATGAAGCTCTCTCCATTTTGGGAAGGTGTTTTACAAAACATCCCCTTTGCAACGCTGGGTGCCTTGATTTTTCCTGGTGTGCTTTTTATCCAGGAAAACATTTGGATAGGGTTAATTGGAGGGATGTCAGCTATCATTCTTTCTTTGCTTGGAGCCAACGTCATGCTTGTAGTGGTGGGATCGATTAGTATTTTAACAGTCTTGTCTATCTTTTTATAATTTTATTCGTATACCTAAAAAGGGGGACTCTCTCCCCTTTTGTTTCCAATTAGTAGTTTGCCAGATTAAGATTTATTCCAGTAGATATAGTCGGTTTTTTTATTGTTAAATTATGGGTTTTTAATTATGATTATCACAATACCGAGTATAAATATCAAATTGTTTTAGGAAGGGAAAATACATGACTTTTTTGCATAGAAAAATAGCTTTAGTAACAGGTGCGAGCGGTGCAAGGGAGATGGGGACGGCCATTTGCAGAAAACTAGCTTCACAGGGAGCTGATATATTTTTTACATACTGGAAAGCAGAACAAGAATGGCCTGAAATCTTTATTAATGAAATACAAACTAACGGAGTCCGTTGCAAAGGCATGGAAATTGACCTGTCAGATGCAAATGCAGCCTCCGAAATAATGAAGCGTATTTCTGAGGAATTAGGTGTACCTTCCATATTGATTAATAATGCAGCCCATTCAACCAGAGATGGGTATCTAAATCTGGACGCTAAAACTTTGGATGACCATTATGCCGTTAATATGAGGACTACTTTTCTGTTATGTACAGAATTTGCTCGGTGTTTTAAGAATGCTGGATATAAATCAGGCAGAATTATTAATATGACATCAGGTCAGGACTTGGGTGCGATGCCTGATGAATTGGCTTATGCAGCCACAAAAGGAGCGGTATCAGCGTTCACTCGGTCATTGTCCGCTGAACTGGCATCATTAGGAATTACAGTCAACGCTGTAAACCCAGGTCCAACTGATTCAACATGGATGACAGATGAGATTCGGGAACATCTTTTACCTAAGTTTCCAATGGGACGTATAGGTGTACCTGAAGATGTAGCCCGTATGATTGGCTTCCTTGCTTCTCAAGAAGGAGAGTGGATAACCGGTCAGATTATACATTCAGAGGGAGGATTTATACGGGGGTGAAAAGAAATAGCTGATTCAGATGGAGATATAGATGAAAATAAATAAAAAGGAATACCATTCAAATAGCTTAATATATACGATTCAATCTGCGAATGATGCAGATGCAGAAGCTTTGTCCTATTTACGCTTAGAAATTGATGGTGAGACAGAAAATATGGATAGAGAAAAAGGGGAAGCATTCATGGATGCTTACTATTTTGAGCAGCTGATTCATTCAGACAACGCTAGCTCAAGAAATCTATTCTTAGTTGCAATAGTCGAGGGAAGATTAGTAGGCTATTCCAGATGTGAAGGGATTAATCTAAAAAGGTTTCATCACAAAGTGGAGTTTGGCGTAGGTGTATTAAAGGATTTTTGGGGATACGGTATTGGGAAAAATCTATTAATAGAATCTATCTCCTGGGCAGATTCATTGGCATTAAGAAAATGACCTTAAATGTATTAGAAACAAACCAGAAAGCAATAGATTTGTATAAAAGATATGGTTTTGAAGTGGAAGGGATTTTGAAAAAGGATAGGTATCTATCTGATGGTAAATTTTATAGTACTGTCGTGATGGGAAGGTTACATAATTGATGGTTCCTGAAGTTAAGAGAAAGAATGATGTACTATTATTAAGTTTTAAAATGAAGAAAGAGGTTCAGTTATATATGCATAAATCTTATGAATTAGTGATACAACCAATCAGAGAAGAAGATTTATATTCTTTATGGGAATTAGCTTATAAAGAAGAATCCCCTGAATGGAAAAAGTGGGATGCCCCCTATTTTGAACATAAATCTATGTCCTATGAAGATTTCTTAAAGAAAAGGGATAAGATGATCAATCAGGACCATTACTGGGGAATAGAAGTAGAAGGAAAAATAATCGGTACTGTCAGTTATTACTGGGAGCATGAGCCGTCAAAGTGGCTTGAAATGGGCATCGGTATATATAATCCTCAATATTGGAATGGGGGGTATGGTACAAAAGCTTTAAAATTATGGATTGACCATTTATTTAAAGCGATGCCTTTAGTTCGTGTAGGGTACACAACCTGGTCTGGTAATCAACGAATGATTAAAGTTGGAGAAAAATTAGGTATGCAAATGGAAGCAAGATTAAGGAAATGCCGTTTCTATAATAACGAGTATTACGATTCAATTAGAATGGGTCTATTGCGAGAGGAATGGGAAACTATTAAATAAAATCAAGAACTGTCAACCAGTTCTTTTTTGTTTTCGATAAAAGCTTGGGTTTCCAGAAGGTATTCTATATCTCCATGTAGAATCAAATAATTAAGAAATTTGTCGAATCAGAGGTGAGTCAATGGGTGGATTTAATAAAATAAGTCCAATTGAAGCCGGGCAACGGTTTATCAAAGAATATTTTCCGAACTGTCAGTGTGCTCTATTGGCAGGCAGCGGGTGAAGCAACTGAAACATCTGACTTGGATATCGTTATTTTCGATAAAAATATTAGTTCATCCTATCGAGAGTCATTAGTTGAATTTGGATGGCCTATTGAAGTATTCGTATATAATTTAACTTCTTATAAACTGTTTTTTGAAAGTGACTGTGCAAGGGCAAGACCTTCACTGCCAAGAATGATTTCTGAAGGGATCATCTTAAAAGATTGCGGAATAATCGATTCAATAAAAAAAGAGGCTAAAGAAATACTGGCTAAGGGTCCAAAAGAATGGACAGCCGAAATAATCAATACGAAGCGTTATTATATTACGGATGCACTCGATGATTTTAAAGGCTGTACGAATCGGGCAGAAGAACTTTTTATAGCCAACACACTTGCTGAATTGCTAAGTGAATTTGTATTAAGGGCAAACCGTCAATGGATTGGCACATCAAAATGGATAGTTCGTTCTCTTAAGCATATGATGAACCATTTGCAAACCAATTTGTAGAAGCATTTGATTGTTTTTATAAGACAGGTGAAAAGGATCAAGTAATGCACTTAGCTGAAAATATATTAGAGCCTTTTGGAGGAGAGTTATTCCATGGCTTTTCTTTAGGAAGAAAATAAAGGGCTGATTTGTGATGAACTTGTTAATTACCTTTTTGGAAAGCTTCATCGATACAGGTAGTATAGCAAGTATAAATAACGGAAAATTCTGATTAGTAGGAGGGGTGGATTCATTCATGATTAAAGAACTTCAAACAAAAAAAGAAATCCTTGAAGCATTTCCAGTGATGAAGCAGCTGCGTACTCATCTTGATGAAGCTACATATCTCAATCTAGTAATGGATGCACAAGAAAACGATAGATACAGAATGTTTGCTTTGGTTGATGCAGGTGAAATAGTTGCTGTAATTGGTTTTAAACCGATGATTACCCTTTATAATGGTCGATTTGTTTGGGTGTGTGACCTGGTTACAGATATAAATAAGCGTTCAAAAGGATATGGTGAACAACTGCTTACCTATGTACATAGATGGGCTAAGGATAATAATTATGAAACAGTAGCTTTATCTTCAGGATTACAGCGTGAAGATGCCCATCGTTTTTATGAAGAGCGGATGAATTATGACAAAGTAAGTTATGTATTTAAGAAATCTTTAAAATAGAGATGTTCTATATAACTAGGCCAGTATTAAGGGGAGGTGGTAGTCATGATAGAACTAAAGTATTTTGAACGCTCTGATTTTAAACAGCTTATCAATTGGATTGATTCGCCTGCATTCTTACTTCAATGGGGTGGCCCTGGGTTTAACTATCCTTTGAATGATTCTCAATTAGAAAAGTACATGGAGAATGCCAATCATGCTAACTCAGAAGCTCTGATTTATAAAGTGGTTGATCAAGAAACAGGCAACGTTATTGGACATATCTCTTTGGGGAGAATTGATAGAAAAAACGAATCTGCAAGAGTTGGAAAAGTACTAATCGGTGATAAAAACACAAGAGGTAAAGGAATAGGTCAGTAAATGATTAAAGAAATACTTAAAATCGCATTTGAAGAACTTCACTTTAGAAAATGAATGGCAGAAGAGATAGTTTATACTTTAGATGAATTAAAAATGGTAATTTGCGGTGTAATCAGTAATGAGATTGTAATTAAATCTATTTGAAAATGACCAACCAGCTGTTCATTCAGAAGTCGAGGAATGAACAGTCAAAAAAGTCATACCTCGTCTTTGCTGAAGCTAATTTTATAATCCTATTTTTGTAGACGGAGGTATTTCAAGATGAAACAAAGTTTACTCGGAGCTGTTTGTTTATCCTTGGCCGCCAGTTTGTGGGGCGGTATGTACGTAGTCAGCAAATATATTTTGGATTTTATTCCGCCATTGACGCTAGTATGGCTAAGGTATGTAGTTGCATTTGTTGTTTTGTACGCTATTTTAAAGATCATTCAAGTCAACAGGAAAACTCGTGAAACGATACAGATGAAAGATTGGCTGCTACTGGGGTGGATTGGGTTTATAGGTTATTTTGTATCAATTGCTTTTCAATTCATTGGTACTAAATTATCTGATGCCCATACGGGATCTTTAATAACTTCAGCTACACCAGCTTTTATGGTTGTCTTTGCAACGCTTATTCTGAAGGAAAAGCTAACGGGCAGAAAAGTTATCTCGGTCATACTCGCAACAATCGGAGTCATCATTGTTATTGGATGGGATACAAAGGCTGGAGATTATTTTTTAGGTAGTATGATATTAGTGGGAGCTGCTATTACCTGGGCTTTATTATCCGTATATGTAAAAATTGCCTCTGCGCGTTTTTCGTCATTAACAATCACGACCTATGCGGTCATGTTTGCACTTGTGTTTACAACGCCTGTAATGATATGGGAAATTCAATCAAATGCTGCTTACTATGATAGTACTTTAGTTATCATGGGGGTTATCTATCTGGGGTTAGTTTCAACTGCGGGAGCGTTTTTCCTCTGGAACAAAGGATTAGAACTGATGGATGCAGGGATTGGCTCATTATTTTTCTTTTTTCAGCCACTGGTAGGTTCTTTATTAGGGTGGCTCATACTAAATGAAAAGTTGGGCATTAATTTCTTTGTTGGTGCCATTTTAATCATTGCTGGTGTTGTCATAGTTACTTTTCAAAAGGAAAAACAGGTGTAAATTCTTTCAAGAGGGAAAAAGTTATCTTGCTTTCTTTTTTACAGCTAAGATGAATAAAAATATTGAGGGGCGAAAGATAAAATGTCATTTGAAATATATAGTATGACACAAGAACAAGCAGAAACAATTGCTTTCACCTGGCATTATGATCGTGAATATTCTTTTTATGATTTGGAAGCGGATAAAGAGGATTTAGAGGAATTTTTAGATGCGGATAAACGAGGTAACTCCTTGTTCGCTGTATCGAGGGATGAAGAATTAATAGCTTTCTTGAGTATTCACAGAGTTGACAATAACACGGTTGATATCGGTTTAGGGATGAGGCCGGATTTAACTGGAAAAGGGAGGGGACTAGAATTTTTAAAGGCAGGGATAGAGTTTATTAAATCTGAAGTGAACCCTGAAAAAATCACCTTGTCAGTGGCTACATTTAATCAAAGAGCAATTAATGTATATAGAAAAGCTGGATTTAAAGATGCTGATGTTTTTATGCAAGATACAAATGGTAGCACTTTCGAGTTTTTAAAGATGGAATACAGATGTTGAATTTTATTGTTTGTTATTGATAAACAAGTATCATAAAGAGTTTTCAAATAAAGTATGGTCGATGGGAGGGACTTTTTATTATAAAACGTATCATTGAACATTTTGGATTGCAGGTAATATCAATGAATGAAGTTGAAGATTCCTTTAGTTCAAACGTCTATAAATGTGAGTTGCTTGGGGGAGCGACGGTTTTTATTAAAATCCCTTATACAAAGTTAAAGTTTCAGCGGGAATTGGAAGCTTATGAGATTTTAAAAGGGAGAATTGCGATTCCTGAGATGCTAAATTGTTGGTTTGGAGATGAGGAGTGCCCCGGTGCTTTTTTACTTTCCGAATTAAAAGGACAACCGTTAACACCTGAGGCTTCACCCAAAGCAGTATATCATGTTGGAATTATCCATGCTTCAATGCATTCTATTCAGCTGCCTACCACAAAAGAATTGACTGCTATTCAAAATGAATTTCCGAATTGGTCCGATTTCCTTGAAGCAAAATTCTATAATTTTGCTGTGGATGTAAGAGATGTATTGGATGAACATTTATATGAACAGTCTATAGAAAAATTTGAAATCATGAAAAAGCAACTCCCTGTCCCAGACGGACCAAGCTTAGTACATATGGATTTTCGGCCGGCCAATATTATAATGGATGACAATCAAGTCTCAGGAATCATCGATTTTGAATCCGTGCGATTTGGTTCAACAGAAATTGATTTCACTAAAATTTATCGTGATATTTTAAGCTGCAATCATACCCTCTACCAAGCATATAAAGAGGGCTATAAAAGTATCCGGCCTTTAGTTGATTTAGATATTGTATTGCCCTTTTATCGATTTACAGATGCCTTCAATAGCATTGGATGGTGTAAGAAACGTGGAATAGAAAAAAATGCTGCATTTCTTGAAGAAAATTTAGCGATTTTGAAAAAACTTTTATCATCAAAATAGAAGTTGTAGGTAAGTAATAAAAAGCTGCCCTATGGACAGCTTTACTTTTACCGAAGTACATCTCCCTCATTAAAAGGATACGTAGAGCCAGTTGAGGTATGTCCATTAATCCATTCCTGCGAGATTTTTGATACATTAGCCCAATTAGGGATCTTTGCATTATGTTCTGCGATCCAGCTTAAGCAATATTGCGGATCGATATTTTCTTCATAGCATTGTGTTAAAAAAGTTTGGATATTAGTTTCTGTACAATTTTCAAAGGAGCCACAGGTATGAGATAAAATTTGCTCCATTTTTATTTGAATAGAATCTTTACTAGAGTTAGTCATCCAATTGCTCCTTCCATTTAGAAAATATAATCTGATTGTTCGTCTTGTGACTTGATATTTGAACCATGGCGGTCATTTACAGTAGGTATATGCTTTAAAGGAGTATCACCGTTTTTTGATGTCGTTTCCTGATTTCGTACCCGGAATTTAGATTGATCTTGATTATTCTTCATTTACTCTCACCTCCATTGTCTAACATTTGAAGAAATACAGAAAAATATTCAATTTCAAGCGCAAAATGTTAAGATACCTCACCAGAAAATGAGAATGCTACACCTAATTTGAAAATAAATATTAGATAGTAAAAGCACATTAGTAGATAAAGGCTATAAAATAAGCGGATTAAAATAATAATGCGTTAGTAAAGGGACTGATTAAATGGATGTGAAATTAAAGGAACAATTAAAGGAATTAGAGGAAAGCCATATTGGATTTGAAGTTCGTAAAAGTCGGGACAAGCTGGATAAAATACTGGCAGACGATTTCTTTGAGATTGGTAGTTCAGGGTTTATGTTTGATAAAAAAGCCTGCCTGGAAGATGGAGTGGTTTTAACTGAGATGTCACTCTATAACTATACTATTTATCCGTTAGCGCCAGATGTTGTTTTATCTACTTATTTCATTGTTGATAGCACTCGTAATCGTAACACCTATCGAAGTTCAATATGGAAATTGATTGGTGGCAGATGGCAATTATATTTTCATCAAGGCACTATCTCACCTTTACAATTAAGTGAGGTTATTAAAGACGTTTAGCATTGAACAGTTGGAAAATGAATTATCCATTACTTCCTCTGAATTGTATTTCATATATCAATAAAGAACTCAAGGCTATACACAGGTAAATATCAATGATTCTCTCTTATGTACTATGATTATATTTCTGACAGTCTTAAAGATAAACCACCTGTTTGAACAGGTGATTTATTCTATGCGTATCGAAAAAATGAGTGAAACTAACCTATCGCTTGAGACTATTTAGCCAGCGGAGGGTTTCCTGCACCATTTGATCTTGCTGTTCCACTGCGGAAATAGTTGCATCACCATCTCCATTTTGAGCTCCATACATACCAAATTGAGCGTGGTTTCCTCCCTTAATTTCATAAAGGGTTGTTTTAGAGGAAAGTAAATGTTTCGTATCCTTTATTTTTTCTGTTGTTGTTAATTTATCATACTCAGCGTAAAGGGAAAGTGTAGGCAGGTCAGTTTCTGAGAAATCACTGGAATCACTTGGATAGGAAGCCAGTAAGATTAACCGGCTGACAATTTCAAGATTATCATAAGCATAGGAAGCTGCAGCTACGCCGCCAAGCGAGTGTCCGCCGATATACCAGTCTGTTATATCGCCGAATTCTTCGATGATCTGCTCTGCTTGATTAACATCGAATAAAGCAAAGTTCAAATTAACTTTAGGGATGATTACGAAATACCCATTGTCTGCTAAACCTTGAGCATAGTAGCTGTATGCTTCAGGTTCTACTTTTGCTCCGGGATATAAAATGATACCGCTTTTTGGCTGATCATTCGGCTCAAATACAAGCCAATTATTTTCATCCTGAATATCATTTACATCCACATAAGAGCTGATTACTTCTGTTGCTTCATAGGTTTGCTGGGACCAAATATAAAAGGCTGCAAACCCAAGAATACCAATACTCAAAAGTGTACATAAACTAATAGTAATAAACTTTTTCATATAAATTCTCTCATCTCTTTCAAAAAAATCATTAGTATTTTACCATATGAAAATGATTTTTTAGTAGGAAGAATCTGGAATGTTCTTTGTTGGATATAATTGAAGCGGAGAATGGGTGACTCTTCCTGAGAACAGCGAGCATGGAAAGACCTGACAGGAAGGAAGCTCACCGCTCGCCCGCGTAAAAGAAACATGTTGGGAAGGCATCAAATATCAACACTATTCTTTAAAGAGCCAATGAATAAAGCATCAGAAATAGCTATTGGAAAAAAGAAGAAGCTTATAAGACCAGGAGGCTGGGAAAAGAATGAATATAAAAATAAGGCTTTGTATAAATTGAGTTCATCCTTTCTATATAGGGGACGAAGAACAATTTAACCTTTAGCAGCCCTTTCTTGACTAAATATATGAAATGGAGTGTAAAGTTATGGGTAAATTTATTGTCGATACTGAATTTTGGGATGTTTTCCCGGATGCTCAAATTAATATGTTAATTGTCAGAAATATCAATAATCAAGGTTCGGAAGAAAAACATAATTATTTCTCTGAAATTCTTAATAGCGCGGCTAAGGAAGCTACTCAGTTTCTGACAGAAGATACATTTAGCCGAAATCAAGTTATTGATGAATGGCGTAAAGCATTTGGCAAATTTAAAACGAAAAAGGGTACTCGTTCATCGATTGAAGCATTGCTAAAGAGAGCCAATCAAGGTAGAGAGTTTACACCAATTAATCCTTTGGTGGACATCTATAATAGTGTTTCTCTAAAATATGCTGTTCCTTGTGGCGGAGAAGATTTAAATTGTATCGCTGGGGACTTATATCTTGGGAAAGCAAAAGGAGGAGAACCATTCTTGCCACTCGGTGCTGATCAGGATTCCCCTGCTTTACCGGAGGAAATCATCTATTATGATCAGGACGGAGCTATTTGCAGATGCTTAAACTGGCGAGAAGCTCAAAGAACGATGCTAACTGATGACACAACGGATGCTGTCCTATTCATTGAATCCATTAACAAAGAACAAGCTGAGCGTGCTAATCAAGCCATGAATGAATTGAAGCAATTGATTGATTCCTATTTCAACACTACTAGTACCAGTGTGATGTTGACGGCAAAAGATTCAGTTTTTGAATTTTAATATTTTTACATATTTTGAATCATATCTTTTTAACTCTTCTTTGTTCTTTTCTTAGACGAACTTAAGGAGGAATATCACAATGTTCATACCTGAGTGCTTTACTATCGATGACAAAGAAACCATTTATGATTTTATTGAAAAATACAGCTTCGCTACTCTATTTTCACAGCATAATGGCGAACCATATGCTACTCATTTACCCTTATTATTAGATAGAGATCAATTTGCTTTATATGGCCATATGGCGCGTGCAAACAAACAGTGGGAAGAAGTAGGAAAACAGCAGGTCCTTGCTGTTTTCCACGGCCCTCATTGTTATATTTCTCCTACTTATTACGAAACTACTAAGGCAGTACCTACTTGGAATTATGTATCTATTCATGTATATGGAAAAATGGAGATCGTGAGTGACGAGAATGTCACCATTCACACCTTAAATAGCCTGGTTAATAAATATGAAAAGGCAGATAGCTCATACCATTATATAGACTTAGATTCCAATACGATCGAAGGTATGATCAGAGAGCTTGTTGCCTTTAAGATTACGATTACTAAAATAGAAGCACAGGCAAAGCTGAGTCAAAATCATCCTGTGAAGAGACAAGAGTTAATTATTAAACATTTGGAAAACAATCCGGATCAAAATGATAAACAAATCGCAGCTTTAATAAAGAGAAATTTAATTTGGAAAAAAGAATACTTCTTATAAATAATGGAATTCTTTAATTTTTGGTTCTATAATAAGCTACAATAATTGCTGATAGTAACAAGGAAATACCAGGAAATATGATGTTCCATGCTGAAAATGATATATCAGGATACTCATAATAGTACTTAGAATGCCAAACTTCAAAGATCAGGTTGCCTATTAAAGTTAATAGCGGGCCAATAAAAATCTTATTAGTTATGGCTGAAACTAATACGCCTAATCCAATAACAATAGTTGGTAAAGTGCTGAATTGATGAAAACAAAGGCTAAAGTAATAGGTATTTTTAGAGGTACTGAATTACGAATAATGATGGTGTTCATGACTCAGATAAACGCTAAGGATAGATTGTACTAGGTAAAGAGCTACCTAGTTTTGAAACTAAATACGTAAAAATACAATTGAATTATAAATAAATGAAAATCGTTACAATAAGTGAGATTAAAAAGTATGCAAGAGAGCCAAAGAAAACATAGGAAGGAGTAAACTTACTTTGAGTTTCTTCTTGTCGCAGGCCAGTACTGCCTTGAATTTGTACATCAAGACTGCGACTTGGGTAGCCGCCAGTTGAAGTGAAGAAATAAATAACTATTGTAGCAAAGAAGCCAACAAACACACTGTAATCAAAGAAATAAGCATCAAGCCATGAGGTTAATGCAAAGTTAATAATTCCAATGATTAAAAAGGTACCTATAAAACTAATATATTTTCTGATTATATTCACCTCCATAATTTAATTATATATTATTTTTGGAAAATTATGTTACCTGCTGCAAACATATAGTAAGACTATGAAGTTTAAAACTAAGTAATTCAATGTATGTGTTTGTAAACTATAATGGATTCCACAAGGACCCTAGAGACACTAATTCAACATTTAGGAGTGTGTTGAGTTAGAGTCTTTTTGTTTTTTTAAATAAAACAGTGGATGAGTAATAAGCAGGAAAGATTTTATGTGAATTGTTTCATTATATATCATCTAATGGTCCGGGGTAATACAAGAAGGAGATTGCTTGTAATTGAAGAATTATTTAATCATTACTCATTTGAAGGATGATGATATGAAAGAAATTAATACAGAAAAAATCCATCCATTAATACGGAACCTTCTTTCCTACGCTACCTCAGATTTTAGGGTTGACCAGGAATACAATACATATTTAAAATCTCCAAATCGAAAATTATTTGGTTTAGAATGCAATGGGAAATATGTCGGATGCATAGGATTTGAAATGATTAGTCCAAAAGAATGTGTCATTTCACATATTGCTGTATTTCCGGAACAAAGAGAAAAAGGGATCGGCAGTAAAATGATTGATTTCCTGTCTAATCAATTCTGTCTCATCTCTGTTGAAACGGACAAGGATGGAGTGGGATTTTATCGTAAATATGGCTTCATGATAAAAAGCTTAGGAGAAAAATATCCGGGTGTGGAACGATTTCAATGTGAATTTAGGAATGGAAGAATTTGTTAAACTCGCCTGGTATGAATCTAAGAGAGATTGATAATTTTTTTTATATGAACGAAAAGGAACCGCAATGTTCCTATAATTTATGATTAAAGAGGAGTTTATGATGGAAGCACTATCAGACCGCTTATTGCTGAGGCCATATAATGATAATGATTTAGATTTTCTTAAATCTCTTTTAACGAATCCTAATATTGTACGATATATAGGAAATGGACATACAAGAGATCAAGAAGGAGTTCAAAAATTTTTGAATTGGATTATTGATACATATGCCCTTAATCCTAATTATGGATTGAAGCTCATTTTAGAAAAAGAAAGTAACAAAAGAATTGGTCACGCAGGATTGGTGCCTCAATTGATAGATGGAAAAAAAGAGATTGAAATTGGTTATTGGATTTCACAGGAATACTGGGGTAGAGGATTTGCAACTGAAGCAGCCAGAGGGGTAATGGAATACGGAAAGAATAAGCTGAATCTTGAAAAAATGATTGCCCTTATTCAAAAAGACAACACGGCCTCTCAAAAAGTTGCTCAAAAGATTGGTATGCGAATAGAAAAAGAACTAGTATTAAATGGAAAAGATGTTTTTATGTACTATTGCTAATTTCCTATTTTGAAAGATTTCAATTAAACAAAAGAGATTGAACCGTTTTATTGCCAAAGTAATCTCCATATTGAGATGAGGGATAAAATGATAAAAGCTATTATATTTGATTTAGATGGTACCTTGTTGAATCGGGATGCATCTTTGGTGCAATTCATTAACGATCAATATGAAAGATTACATAGTTGCTTAGGCCATATACCGAAGGATAATTATACATCAAGATTTATTGAATTAGATCAACGTGGATATGAGTGGAAGGATCAAGTATACCAGCAATTAATAAAAGAATATGATGTTCAGGGAATAACCCAAGATGAGCTGTTGAATGATTACATAACCAACTTTAAATATCATTGTGTTCCTTTTCAAAATTTAATTGCTATGTTGGAAGATTTAAAGAAAAGCCATCTTATTTTAGGTATCATTTCGAATGGTAATGGCCAATTTCAAATGGATACTATTGAGGCTTTAGGCATTAAGGGTTATTTCGAAGAGATACTGATTTCTGAATGGGAAGGACTAAAGAAGCCGGATCCAAGGATATTCATGAGAGCTTTGGAGAGATTGAATGCCTTACCAGCTGAAACGGTGTATGTTGGCGACCATCCCTTCCTTGATATTAAAGCGGCTAGAAAAGTTGGAATGAAAGGGATTTGGAAAAAGAATAAGTTTTGGTCTGAAGCAGATGCAGATTTTATTGTGGATAATTTATCGGATATTCCTATAATTATTAAAAAGATAAACAACGTAAATAAATGATACAAAATAATTTAAGTGCGTAGGTTAATGAAGTGAAGAAATATTATATTAACGATTTTCATATGTAACTAACTACAACAGTATTCGATGGAGGATTGGTATGTGGAAGCAATATCTTATCGAGACGAGTAGGGGAAACTTTGAATATTTCCAAAAAGGTCATGGTGAACCTCTTTGTATAACACATTTGTATAGTGAATTTAATGCTAAAGGAAATACTTTTGCATTGCCATTTACTGAGCATTATTCTGTTTACTTAATAAATTTAAAGGGTTGCGGTGAGTCAGATGAAGTTGAGTATGAATCTGAATATAGTATGTCGGAAACAGTGAAAGACTTAGAAGCAATTAGAGAGGCTTTAACTATTCAAAAGTGGGGATTTGCTGGACACTCAACTGGAGGAATGCTTGCGTTAATGTATGCCATAAAGGCACAGGAAAGTCTTACTAAAATAATTGCTGGGGGTTTAAGTGCATCAGCAGAATATATGAATCATCGAGGGAGTATTTATTGTAAAGAGAATCCGAATAACATCCGGATTAAAGAAATTATAAAGTTACTTGAATCACCAAAAACCCCAATAGAGGAAAGAAGAGCATTAAATAAAGAATGGGCATTAATGTCAATCTTTGACCTCGAGCGTTATGACGACATAGTGAACCGACCAAACAGTGGAAAAGTTGTCAGTGTCCGTCTAAATTATTTTTCAAATGAAGAGTTAAAATCCTACGATTTAAGATCGAATTTACCAAATATCTTTATCCCAGCCTTTATCTACTGTGGACTTTATGATGCACAATGCCCTCATGATTTCTCAAAAGAAGCAGCAGATTTAATACCGAATGCTACAATGACAACATTTGTACTGAGCAATCATTCTCCTTTTGTAGAAGAGGAGGAGAAGTTCAAACAATTTGTTACTGGTACGATAAACGACTATATATATTAGGTTACTGATTAAGATAGAAGGTTATCCTTATGAGCGTAAACAGCTTTTTATCGGTGCGGCAATAGGACAAGGATAGAGAAATAACGGTGAGAACACTATATTGACACCAGAATAAAAGCAGACACTCAATGTAATTGATTGACTGAACTTTATACATAAGCCAATAATGGAGGACTACTCTTGCGGAAGATAATTTTTATATTTATCATCTACGCCACTTATATTAGTTTAGGGTTGCCCGATCCCCTTTTAGGGATAGCTTGGCCTGAGATGGTGGGAGAATTTAATGTTGCACATAGTGCGGCAGGGTTAATCTCAATGACTATTGCTATTTGTACGGTTATTTCTAGCTTGTCGACTATGCGAATTAATAAAAAAATCGGCACGGGAAAGCTAGTTCTAGGTAGTGTATTGCTTACTGTGATTGGATTGATAGGGTTTGCGTTTACACAAAATTTCTTATTATTAATTGTTTGTGCATTACCCTTGGGTTTTGGAGCTGGCGCTATTGACACCTCTGTAAATGACTACGTGGCTGCTAACTTTAAGGCACATCATATGAATTGGTTGCATGCTTTTTGGGGAGTAGGAGCAACTCTCGGCCCAGTTATTATGGGTGTCGTTTTAAATAATCAATTTTCCTGGAGAAACGGTTATTTTATTATTGGCGGTATTCAAATTGTATTAGCTATTATTCTCTTCATCTCTCTTCCTCTTTGGAAGACAAATCAACAAAAAGGATCTGAAAAGTCTGAAGAGAGTCCAATGTCTAATGGTTCGGTTTTGAAAGAAAATGGTGTTGTTTTTGCGCTATTATCCTTTGTATTTTATGTTGGTTTAGAAGGTACAATATTTTTGTGGGGAAGTAGTTATTTAATAGAAATGAAGTCATTATCAGTAGCTACTGCTAGTTTCATAATATCAGTATTCTTTGCAAGTTTAACCGTGGGAAGGATTATTTCTGGTTTTATAACGTTTTGGCTATCTAATCAGAAATTGTTACTGTTTAGCGAAATTGCGCTACTCATAGGAATTATTACAGTTGCCTTTGGAACAGGCAGCGTTTTGTACATAGGATTCATATTAATTGGTCTTGGGTGTGCGGCAATTTTTCCAACCATGATACATGAAACCCCAAGAAGATTTGGGAAAAGGAGTGCAAGTGCAATTATTGGTTTTCAAGTAGCTTCTGGGTATGTTGGAGTAACCATCTTACCTCCGTTAGTAGGAATCCTGTTTCAGAATTATACAATGAATCTATTTCCGATCGTTTTAGTGATTTTTGCTCTTACGTTACTTGGGGCAACCATTATTATTGAAAAGAGGAGAACTGTAAGTACTGTATAAGTAGGAAAGGTTCCATTCCCTTTTTGGTATTTAAATAACTTAATACAGTATTTACATCAACCTTATATTTATTTCATCATCTTTAATTTTTTTATTATATAAAAAGCGGGTAAATTCATAGTATATGATACTCTATTGAGCTATCGGGGCATTGAACCAAAGGATTAATGCCCTTTTCTATTGCCCTTTTTATGGTAGTAATGAGCCAGTTTAACGAAAGAAGGATTACTTCTTATAGTTATAGAATAAAGGACATATAGAAAATAATACTAAACGAGGTGTTTGGCTTGGTAGGAGTTTTAGAACTGGTTCTTGATGTAAAAGCGACACTGGGAGAAGGACCATCCTGGGATAGGGAAAGACAATTGTTGTATTGGATTGATATTTTAGAAAAAAAGATATACATCTTTAATCCAGATACAAATGAAAACCACGGAATTCAGTTAGAACAATATATTGGAGCAATAGCTCCTCGAAATATAGACGAAGCAGTAGTGGCATTGGAAAATGGTTTTTATTTTTTGAATTACTCCACGGAAAAAGTAACCCTGATAAATGAACCAGAGAGTCACTTGATTAATAATCGGTTTAATGATGGAAAATGTGATGCTTATGGACGCTTTTGGGCAGGGACAATGGATAAATCTTATATTAAAGAACAAGGTTCCCTTTATTGCTTAGATACAAATGGAAAAGTAGAAAAGAAGCTGAGTAGGATTGGCTTATCAAATGGCCTGGCCTGGTCGCCTGATAATAAATTTATGTATCACATAGATACTCTATCAAAAAAGGTTAGTTGTTTTAATTTTAATCTTGTTACGGGCAATATTGAAAATCCCAAAGATATTATTAGTTTCCCAGAAGAAGAAGGAATGCCAGATGGTATGACTATTGATGAAGAAGGAATGTTGTGGATTGCTCATTGGGGTGGTTCAAAAGTATCTAGGTGGAACCCTAAAACAGGTGAACAAATAGGCTCCATAGAGGTCCCAGCACTAAATGTTACATCTTGTACTTTCGGAGGGAAAGATTTAAATGAATTATATATAACTACAGCAAAGTCGGGACTTAGTGAAGAACAACTGATGAATTACCCATTATCAGGAGGACTTTTCAGAATCAAAATGGATGTAAAGGGAAGTCCATCTTATTCGTTTAAAGGTGGGGATTAACTAATGATTTGGAAACAAAATAGAAATTGCAACCATACTTCATATAAATTTGAAGCTGACTTTATGACTGACCCAATTTGGTGTAATGATTGTGGAGAAAATTTGGAGATAGATGATTTCCCTATATCAGATAAATTGCAGGAAGAACTATTGGAATGGGTATCGGAATATGGTAATTGGATTGAGTTAGAAACCGACCTATTAAAGGAAAATGGAGTAAAGCTAGAGGAATGGCACAATGAAAAAGGATTGCGGCTATTCCAAGAAGTGAAGAAACAATTAGGCGGAAAATATCCGATCGTATTTGTCCCATCTAAATCAGCACATCAATATAACGAGTTAGAAAATGGTTGAATGTTTATTTCTACAGTTAATAGTTGAAGACCAAGACTGCTACTGAGTAGGTATTTATGGAGGCTAATGGGTATTGAATTATACTTAGCGAAATAATTGATCTTGTGAATATATGTATTTAAATAAATGAAGACTTTAGAGAAATAACATGGGACATAATCTATTATCCTAATAGGTTATGTCCTTAATTTATATCTATTTTAGATTTAGTCTTGATAAATAAACGCTAACTGTAAGGATAGTAGATGTTTTAAGGTTTAACAGATTTTACTTTCTTTGGCAATGATATAAATGTATATGAACCTCATTGATAACCATTATCATTTATGATAATATTATTCAGAAATAATTTTGTTAATCTTTATCACTTCTAATTAGAAAGGAGAAGGAAGTGAAAAAATATATTTGGCTAAATCCTGTTGTTTTAAAAATGTATGAACAGGAAGAATTATATTCTACTTTAGAATGCTTAGATTTTCAGGTTGTTACTTGTGAGGAAAATCACTTGATGACTGTGAAAAATAAATACAAAGAGCGATACGAAGGATGTAATCAGCTCCTTTGTGATAATAGATGTCCTAAAGCAATTTCCTATGTGAAAACTCATTATGATCAATCTAGCTTGGAGTACGCTAGTATCCAACCAATCTTAATTCATTCTGCTGAAGAACTGGCTAATAGATATAAAGATGATGATGCAAAACTATATATCATCACTCCTTGTACGGATTTAAAAGACCTAGGAAACAGCTTGGCATTGAAAAATACGATATTTCAGACATGGACTGAATTTTGCAGAATTTACCATATCAGGCTTAATAGTAAACCAACTGAAAATAGTCCGATTCCACCAGGATTTTTTTGATAATATCCCTAATGTGGTCAGCCTTGCATCCAAGGATGATATTGATCGCTTTTTCCAGGATAAACCTAAGCAAGAACAACAATTAATAGAAATGTTATATTGCCAGGGTGGTTGCCATAATGGAGATGGAGTTAGAATAGCAAATGAATAATCTTATAAAAAGATTGATACCGATTGCTTGTATTTTAATCGCATGGTATTTATGCAGCTATTTCGAAGTTTGGAGTGCCTATATTCTACCTAGTCCAATGCAAGTATGGAATACCTTTGTATCAATGATACAAAACGGAGAACTGTTTATTCATATCTTTGCAAGTTTATATAGAGTACTAGTCGGTTTTTCGATTGCCTTTGTATTCGCCTTTTTTCTAGGTATCATTGCTGGTTTAAAGCCTGCCCTTTCTCCCTATTACAATCATATTGTGGAGTTCTTCAGAAATGTACCTCCACTTAGCCTGATTCCTTTGCTAATTTTATGGGTTGGTATCGGAGAAGAATCCAAAACAATCATAATCATTTTAGCTTCGTTTTTCCCGATGTTTTTAAATATAAAAAAAGGCTTCGGTTCTTGTGATCATAAGCTTTTGGAGGTCGGAAAGGTTTTAGGATTAAATCCTTGGCAGCGTTTCGTGAAAATCATTCTCCCGTCTGCTGTTCCGGATATTTTTTTAGGCATGAAGGTTGGGTTGGGATATAGCTGGAGAGCTATTATTGGTGCAGAAATGATTGCCGCTGCAAGCGGTTTAGGATACTTCATATTGGATGCACAGACGATGTCTCGCTCTGATAAAGTGATTGTAGGAATTCTGGTGATTGGTCTCCTGGGAGTTATTTGCGATAAAGTTTTCTCATTTTTAAGCAAGAAATTCATTCGTATAGGAGGTATAAAAAATAGCTGGGATTAAAATAAATCAACTTTCTAAAAGCTTTATGGTCGATGGAAAAAAGTATGATGTTTTAAAAAATGTTAATGTCGATTTTCCACAGAATAGCATCAGTGTCATTCTTGGAAAAAGCGGATGTGGGAAGACGACGCTCCTACGCATATTAGCCAATCTGGAGCAATGTGATGCAGGAGAAGTATCCATTAATAGTGGTGAAAAAATTAGCTTTGTTTTTCAAGAACCCCGTTTAATACCTTGGTTACCCGTATCCAAGAACATTACATTCGGTTTAGAAAAACAAAAGATTAATTTTAAGGAAATAGAAGAGTTAATGAATTTGATAGGATTAGAAAAATTTGAAAAAGCTTATCCACACCAATTATCCGGTGGCATGCAACAAAGAGTCGCATTAGCAAGAGCATTAGCCTATGACCCATCCATCATCTTAATGGATGAACCATTTGCTGCACTCGATTATTTCACACGTGAAGCAATGCAGAAAGAATTAATAAGAATTTACCAACTAAAAAAGAAAAGCATCATCTTTGTTACGCATAGTATCGAAGAAGCCATAGCAATAGGACAAAATATTTTTGTTGTTAATGAAGGAAGGATTCATGCTCAATTTAACTTAGAGCAATATGAATACCCAAGAGATGTATTCTCTACTTCTCTAATAGAAATAAAGAAAAACATCATAGAAAAACTAGCGTGAGAGTGGGACATAAAATGAAAAAATGGTTTTTATCTTTACTTGCTTTATTGAGCATTTCAGTTATCGTTGCATGTGGAAAAGATAACGATCCTGAGAAGAACAGTACTAAAAATAATGAGGAGAACGCGTATACAGTTGATAAAGTGCAGGCAACTTATGTGCAATCTCCTTTAAATATACCTTCTATTGTAGAAAAAGAAAAAGGATTGTTAGCCGATTCTTTTGCGGAAGAAGGAATCGAATTCGGCTATTCCAATTTAACAACCGGTCCTGAACAAACTCAGGCTTTAGCTTCGGGAGATATTCAATTCCTGAATGCAGTCGGTGCCACATCTGTCATTTTATCTGCATCGAATGGAGCTGATATCAAAATTATGAGCATGTATAGCCGTTCTCCTGAGGCTTTCATGTTATTCACAAATCTTGAGGGAATTGACTCCCCACAAGATTTAGTAGGAAAAAAAGTTGCTGGTCCAAAGGGAACAATTTTACATGAACTGCTTATCAATTATTTAGCAACTGAAGGCTTAACAGAAAAGGATATTGAATTTGTTCAAATGGATATACCATCTGCACAAGCAGCGTTAGTAGCAGAAGAAGTCGACTTTGCGTTACTAGCTGGCCCTACCGCATATAATATGATTCAAGATGGGTACCAGGTGGTTACAAATGGTGAAGGGCTGGTCGATGGAACAATTGTAGTTGCAACTAGTGAGGATTTCTACTCAAAGAATCCTGGCTTAGTAAAGAGATTTTTGCAAGTACAAAAAGAGACACTCCAATATATCGATGATCATTATGAGGAAGTTATGGAAATTACAGCAAAGGAAACCGATCTACCTCTAGATGGCGTAAAAGAAATGTATGAAATGTATGACTTCAATATGGAAATCAAACCATCAGATATTGAGAGTATGGAAAAAACAGTAAAATTCATGAAAGAAAATAATATGATTGAAAATGATGTAGATATTGAGTCCTTGATTTTAGAGGTAGAATAATAGTAAAAAGCATGTTTCTAAGAAGCATGCTTTTTTTGATTAAAAGATATGGCAATACTAAACGGCATCAATTTGATAGTGTAGAGGCTGTTTTATTGTGAAATATAAAGGTAAAATCAAAAAAGAGTCCCTTTTATAGAACCATTTGCAAGATCATTAATAGTATATTGGCTCAAGACATCTTTTATTTTATGTTGTGCTTCTAGTAGAATATCTAAAATAATTTGGTCCATTTCATCGATTTCTTTATCCATTTTAGTCGGATGTGCGTCTTTCAAAATGGCAGCATATACATCATAAAGTGTTGTCTTTTCGGGATTAACAACCAGCTTATAACCACCGTAGCGTCCTTCGACACCTTCGACCATTTTTTCCCGTATTAATTTAGCTAATACCTTCCTAATAAAGCTCGATTCAACATGTAATTTTTCAGTTAAAATGCTGCTAGTTACAAGCTTTTTTTCGTTTGCAAGTATAGCTAAAGACTTAATAGCAACGATGAAGTTTGTTTTACCTAAGTAGCTTAATTGTAAGAGGTCTTCCATACATTCACGTCCAATCTGTTACTATTTTAGCAATGAATTGTTTGAAATTAAAGATAAAATGGTTGACCTTAAATGGATGGGTTGTTAAGTTTTAAGTGTGATAAAAAATCACATTTAATCGAATGGAGGGATTTTGATGGGGCGTTTAGATAATAAAGTAGCAATTATTACGGGTGCTGCTTCAGGTATGGGGTTAGCTGCAGTTCAATTATTCATAAGTGAAGGCGCAAAGGTTGTTGCGACAGATATCGCGTTTGATCAGTTAGAAGAAGTAACTGCTGTAATAGAAGGTGATATACTATGTGCTCGTTTAGATGTCACTTCTGATGAAGATTGGAAAACTGTAATGGAACAAACGAAAGAGGCATTTGGTAAAATTGATATTTTAATTAATAATGCCGGTGTATCGTTTCATAAAACACTTTTGGAAGAAACATTAGATGGATGGAATCGTACTATTAACTTAAATTTAACCTCCGTGTTCCTAGGAATGCAATCCGTTATTCCTTATATGCAGGAAAATGGCGGTGGATCAATCGTCAATTGTGTATCCTTAGCAGCAATTATTGGAAGCGCTGACAATGGGGCAGCGGCGTATGCTGCAGCAAAAGGTGGTGTCCGTTCTTTATCAAAACATGCAGCTATCAACTTTGCTAAAGATAATATCCGTGTAAATTCTATTTATCCTGGAGCTATTTTAACAGGTGCTGCCGAGCGTCATGGTGTGACATCCCGAGAAGTATTGGGGAAAGCATTTGAAGGCACAATTCCATTACCGCCATTCGCAGGGGAAGCACTTGATATTGCTAACGGTTATTTATATTTAGCTTCTGATGAATCCAAATTTGTTACTGGTGAAGAGTTAATCATTGATGGAGGATGGAGTTCTAAATAGTTTAGGACTTTTACTGATATACGGAGTAAAAATGGTAAATGGAAAAGAGATACTTTACAATACTGAGGCTTGGACTTTGAATATATAAAGAACCAAATGTTGCGTTGATTCTAAAGGATTAACGCTTTTTTCTGTTGAATCCCTTAGTGGTGGAGAAACAGTTAGCTGAAGAAGGATTTCTTAAACCCAATAGAGAATTTACTTGTTTAGAGTGACTTTTTGGAAGAGTATGCTCGGGATAAAGGGGGAAATATGATGCGTTTTACTGTTACTGGTCATGAGTTGAATACGGTACATGATATAAAAAAAGTAACCTTACTATTAACTCAAGCAACCTTAGATGAGCTACATAAAGAAGAAAATAAAAAAATCCAAATAACGACGTCTCATTGTTTAATCATTGCCGACAAAATCAATACAAAAGAACCTATTATGGGTCAGATGTCTTTATTGGAACAATCAATCCTTGAAGCAGAAGATGATATACACAGCATTATTAATGAAGGCAACACTACCAATTTATCTGGAATGATATTGCTTAGAAATGTAAAAATAATTCCATTTTCAGCACCTAATAACATCATTGAATTAGAATCTTATGCTCTTTATACGGATCATATCATGGGCTTTAGTCTCACTGATTGAAATGAATAGGTAAGAGTGATCCTCCGAGCAGTTCACTTCATAATGATGTGATCAGCTCTTTTTTTCTAACTCTATAAACTGTACAAGAAGGCCATCGAAAGAATTATAGAGAATATTGAATGTAGGATTTACTGCTTAGAAACGAGGTTAATAGGATGCCATATTGCAAAGTCCGTCAGGCAGAAATATATTATGAAGACATAGGTGAAGGTAAACCCATTTTAATGTTACACGGGTATTCCCTCGATCATCGATTAATGAAGGGGTGTATGGAACCCATATTTGCTGTTAGAAAGGGATATCGCCGTATTTATTTTGACCTTCCTGGTATGGGTTTGACGAAAAACTATGATGACATTAAAAGCGCTGATGAAATGCTTAATACCGTTCAAGATTTTATTCAAGCCATCCTGCCTGACCAAGAATTTATCATTGCAGGTGAGTCCTATGGGGGATATATAGCAAGAGGAGTTATTGAAAACCAATATGATAGATTATTAGGTGCTGCATTTATCTGTCCGGTTATCTTCCCCTATTTAGAAAACAGAAGAGTGGAGAAACATCAAATATTTAAGACGGATGACGAATTTTTGGCCACATTAACAAGGAAAGAGATAGAGAATTTCAGCAAAAATAATGTCATACTTGATGAATACACATGGTTGAGATATAACCGAGAGATTGTAAGCGGAAGTAAACTAGGCGATGATAAATTTTTGATGGCGTACATAGACCAATATGGATTCTCCTTCGAGATTGACCAAACAAATTTTATTAAGCCAAGCGTTTTCCTGCTAGGCAGACAAGATTCGTCTGTTGGCTATCAGGACGCACTCGAATTAATCAAAAAGTATCCGAGAGCAACGTTCGCTATTTTGGATAAAGCAGGCCATAATTTGCAAATTGAACAACCCGAAATTTTTAACGTTCTAATGAATGAATGGTTGGATCGGATTGAAGGATTATGATAGATTGTTAAATAAAACGAAAAACAGGTACTTTCTCTTTTCTTGAAAGTACCTGTTTTATTATTGTTTTTTATATTTGAACATAATAACTTCTTTTCGAATGATCAGATATAACAAAATTAATGAGCAGCCCCAATAGGAAAAAAATAAAGGAACCCATGATATAAACAGGGCGAATATCAAACAGTTCGGCAGATAAACCAATTAAGGCTGTGCATATGATGATTAAACCTGCCTCTAGCATTTCTAAGACACTGGAGAATCTGCCCATAATATCTACAGGCACATTGTTTTGGTAGAAGGTTAAAAAGCCTGTATTTGCAAATGATAAAGAAAATGTTAGAACGAAAAATCCTATCGAAGCCCATATAAAATCGTTTGAAAAGGCAAAGATTAGATAACCAATCGGAGTGAAGAACGCTCCAAGTCCCATTAGTATATTTATTTTCAATTGATTCGCAAAGATTGTATTTACTAGTGAACCTCCAATGATACCTGCACCGGCAATACTAACAAGAAATCCATAGGTACTTTCGGATAAAAAGAGAACTTCGGTTGCAAATGCAGCTTCTAATGAATCTAAGGCAGACATACATACAGACATTCCGCTAAATAGAATATAAACTATCGTTATATGTTTATTTGTTTTATTGAATTTAAGGATGATTCTCCAATCATTCAGGATTAATGAAGGGTTGATTTTTTCATATATACGATCTTCACTCCCAAATTCCACATTCGGTAGGAATAGAATAATGATTACTGAAAATAACAAAGCGAAAGCATTTATTTGGATTGCTAAATTAGGAGAACCAATAATAAAAAGGAAACCCGCAATGGAAGGCCCTAGTATAAACCCACAGGAATTAATAAAATTTCGCATGGCATTAAATCGTTGTCGATTTGTTTTTGGAATTAATTTTGTCATATAGACCATTGAGGTTGGTTCGAAAATAGACCTTGCAATATTGATGATAAATACAATGAAGTAAATAAATAAAAGTGAATTCAAAAACGGCAAGATAAAAATAAATATGGCTCTTATAATATCCAGATAAATCATGAGCCTTCTTTTATTGAACCGATCAATTAAAGTCCCAGACCAGAAATTTGTACATAAGGATGCAATAGGCAATAGGATATATAGGATGGAAACGGCTAATGGTGATCCTGTCTTATCCAAAATAATTAAATTTAATGCAATCAAATAAATCCATGCACCAACATTCGATACACCAATTCCAAGTAAAAGTAAAAGGGGGTATTTCCACTTCATTTAATCCACTCCCAAACATTGATTTTTAGGACAATAAAAAAGTCTCACCTCCAAGGTTAATAACCTTGGGGACGAGACTTGTCGAATTTAGAAGTTCGCGGTGCCACCCCAGTTTATTTCTATGTTGCCACAGAAATCTTTTCGAGTACGGCAGGACAAGGCCTGGTTATACTCTATCTCTTTAACGGGAGACACCGACGCATAATCAATCTCAGAAGAAATATCCTATACGAAGCTCCGAGACTTGGTTCGGCGGGCTATTACATCCTCCATTCTCAGCTACTGGAGTTCTCTGTTATGCTTAAGCACACTTACTCTTCTCTTCATTGCTTTTTCCTTATTATGGATTTATAACATTATATATTGTTTCGGATAAATTGGAAATACTAAATTAAAAATAAAAATGGGGATGTACTACCTGATTAATAATTTTATATTTACTAAGATTAAAATAGTATGTTTTTTTCAGTAACCACAATGGCAGTCATTATAGTTAGAAAAATATATATTATTTGCCTTATTATAAAATGTAAAGGATCGTAGCAGAAGTTCCTCTTGTTGATGCTTAGTTGTTCAACTTGTTCAATAGTATAAATAGTTACATCAACAACGTACTTATGATAGGGTGTTATGTGGCCAAATTGTTTTGGAAAGATAAGTTTTTTCTATCATCCGATTTAAATAGGAAGAAAGAGCTGCCTCTTATTAGCCATACTTCACTGGCTTTCGGGACAGCTCCTTTTTACGAGAAAAAATAGTAAAGATTAACCAGCGCTGTAGAACTTTTAATACGTTACAATTGATTATGTATGAAGAATTATAAAGAGAGCATAGAGTGCCTTATGGCTTAAACAACACCTATAAACATCTATAGTGAGCAAGAATAAAGGAGACTTTTTGATGATTCCTATCAATATAAAAAATACGAGCTTGATCTTAGAGGGCGGAACATTCCGCATGGTATATACAGCAGGTGTCTTAGACGGTTTTTTAGAGAAAGAGATGATGTTTCCTTACATATTGGGTATCTCTGCGGGGGCTATTAGTGCCTGTTCCTATATTTCTGAGCAAAAAAACAGGACGATTCGCTTCATATCTACTTACCGGAATGATAAGCGCTATGTCGGAGTGCGCAATTTTCTAACGGAGCGAAGTCTGTTTGGGCTGACGTTTGCCTATGATACGGTTCCTAATCAGTTGGATTTCTTTGATTGGGAGACATATCAAAACTATCAAGGTCAAGTTTTATTTGGTGTGACAAATGCCTATACCGGACAGGTAGAATACATGGACGGCAAAACAATGGACAAAGGGGCTACTATTTTACGGGCCTCATGTGCTATTCCATTGCTGTTTCCTGAAATCAAAATAAATAATGTTCCTTACTATGATGGAGGGTTAGCTGATTCAGTACCAATCCAAAAGGCGATAGCAGATGGCTATGAAAAGCATGTCATTATTTTAACAAGACCGCCGGGCTACAGGAAGAAGCTCGACAGTCAGACAAAATGGGCAGTTAAGCTATTGCGTAAGAAATATCCACGACTGGTTCAAGCCATGGTGAAACGTGCACAACATTATAATCAAACAATGGATTTGATAGAAAAGCTGGAGCAAGAAGGGAAAGCATTCGTTTATCGACCACCGTTTGAACTTAAGAGTTTTGAAAAAAACACAGAGATTATGTGGAAATCACATAAAAAAGGGTTAGAACAATTTCATGACCGAAATCAGGAATTACTAGACTTTCTTGGAGCTGATTATGAGGGATGCCAAGCTGAAGCTTCTCTCTTGGAAATATAGGTTTCTTTAATTGTGCGAAGGATAGTATTTCCGCATAAGAACAAGACTGTCAATGGACAGTCTTTTCTTATACTCTTAGAGTGGGATGGAGAAGGTTGATTGGTTTTATAATTGAAAGAGCCGTCTTTTATTTGTCTACACTTTTATGTACAAGTTATCTGGAATTAGCTACATCTTTTCAGCATTCTTGACGATTTTCTTGTAAACTTCTTCTCGGTCAAAATCCTTTTCTCCCATTCCAAATACTTCAATGACACGGTTTTTTTCATTAATAAGATAAGTGGCATTTGTGTGGATTAGGAAGCCTGAACCTGGGTCTTTATACTGGAAACGGAAAGCATCTGCCAGCTTTCTTGTATCCTGTGCATCTCCACGCAATACATACCATCCGTCTGCGGCAGTAGTTTTAAAGGTCTCACCATACTCTTTCATAATCGGGAGTGTATCTCGAGCTGGATCAATTGTGACTGTCAGGAATTCGACTTTATCGCCAAACAGACCGTCTTTCACAAGTTGATCACGTATATCGACCATTTGATAGGTTGTATTTGGACAGACATCAGGACAGTTCGTATACATAAATTCCAATAGGCGTATTTTTTGTGGCATTTCCTTGAATGAATAATCCGTACCGGTAGTGGATTCCATTGTAACTTCCTTAGGAAACTCCATTTGTGACTGCCTATAACCAGTGAAGTAGTAAATACCAGCACCGATACTTAAAATTAATAAGATAGTAAATCCTATATATAACTTTTTCATATCGTTTAACAGTTCCCCTCTGTTTGTTATTCCTCCCCTATTTTACCATTATATAGATAGTGGTTATGGTAAAGTTGTTGGAAACTTGTGAGAAATGAGTGTCTATTTTGTGTCGTATGGAGAAAGAATGAATTAAGGTTCTAACTTGTACAAATACCGGTAAACTATATAGATGGAATGTTTGAGGAGGGGTATATTTGCGAAAAAAATGGATTCTAATCATATTAAGCCTATTTCTGATTTATGCGTTGGCGATATATGTTTATCTTTTTCATGGTGCCAATACAGCTATTCCTGAATCGATGAGGGGAACCAATGCAGATCCCTCTACGTTTATGAATAAGGAATTATTAGAAAAGAGTGAAACGTATTCTAACATACGGAACTTTTTCTTTTTTATCAGTACACCGCTTGAGTGGCTATTTTACGCGATTGTTCTTGTATCTGGATTGTCCAAAGGGCTAGAGAAATGGGGGAAGCAAACCTGGAAAAGGCGTTCCGTTCAAATTAGCGCCTATGTCTTTTGGCTTTCACTCCTGTTATTCATTGTCTTCCTGCCGCTCTCATACATTCGATATAAAATATCGCTTGCCTACGGCATATCCTCACAGGTTTTCTCCTCCTGGATGAAGGATAATTTTATTGAGTTTTGGGTGGACTTAGGGATGACCTTAATAGTCGTTCTTGTCTTGTACTGGCTCATTAAGAAAAGTCCTGCTCGCTGGTGGCTGTATAGCTGGCTGTTATGTATTCCATTCACGATATTCGTCATGTTTATTCAGCCGGTTGTCATCGATCCGCTATACAATGATTTTTATCCGCTTAAAGATAAAGCGCTGGAAGAACAAATCCTTGATTTGGCGGCGAAAGCCCATATTCCGGCTGAGCATGTATATGAAGTAAATATGTCGGAGAAAACCAATTCTTTAAATGCTTATGTAACAGGGGTTGGCTCAAATTCCAGAATTGTACTCTGGGACACCACATTGAATAGCCTGGAGGATGATGAGATTTTATTTATCATGGCTCATGAAATGGCTCATTATGTGGAAAAGCATATATACCTCGGTATTGCTGGATATTTGGTTCTCATGTTGGTTGGTTTATGGCTGACAGATAAATGGATGAAAAGAGCTATACGGAAAAGAGGGGAATTGTACCATTTAGAATCCATGAGTGATATTCGCTCATTGCCGCTCTTTTTACTGATCACGTCCATTCTGTTGTTTGCATCAAGTCCCGTTACAAATTATGTATCCCGGGTGCAGGAAACAAGAGCAGACACCTATGCTTTAAACATGACCGAAAATCCTGAAGCAGCTATTTCCTCCTTTCAGAAGCTTTCAGAAAAGGGACTAAGCCAAATGAATCCACCTTTACTGATTAAAATATTCCGGAACAGTCATCCAACCATGCTTGAACGGATTGAAATGGCAGAGAAGTATAAAAAGTAAAAAGTGAAGAGCCCTTCGTTATACGGAGTGGCTCTATTTTTGCTTTCGTGCAATAAAGGAATTTAGGCAATGAAGGTGGAATAAATAGTGGAAGTACATAAAAGGAGAGGGAATATGCGAAAACAATTAGAACAAAATGAATATGCCCCTTATTATCAACCGTATGTGGATTTGGTTCCGGAAGGTGATTTGATTCAACTTTTATCCGAACAAATAAAACAGACGATTGCTGCTTTGGAAAAAATAACTGATACTCAGGCGGAATTCCGTTATGCAGAAGGGAAATGGAGTATCAAGGAAGTTATCGGACATATGATTGATACAGAGAGAATCATGGCATACAGGCTTCTTGCAATTGCGCGAGGAGACCGCAGAAACTTGCCCGGCTTTAATGAAGAAAAATATGTTCAGCAAGCATCCTTTACAAAACAAACAGTGGAAGAGCTTCTACAAAACTTTTCTATCGTCCGTCAGTCAACGATTGTATTATTGAAAAGTCTTTGCAGTGAAGAGTGGCTGCGCCGTGGCACAGCTAATGATTGCGATATTACGGTTCGTGCTCTTGCTGTTATCATTGCCGGGCATGAAGTGCACCATCGTAATATCATCATTGAACGTTATATGAACGCTGACTCAATTCTAAATCAATCATAACCATATGAGCTGAATTTTCAGCTCTTTTTGTCTTTAAAAATATATAAATAAAAGGATAAAGGATGAACGATAATGCCAATTCGAAATTCTGCTAAAGCCATTATTATTCAGGATGATCAATTACTCGCGATAGAAAAGGAAGATCGTGAAGGTATCTATTATATATTGCCTGGTGGCGGGCAGGAGCAGGGAGAAACCTTTCATCAAACATTAAAAAGAGAATGTATAGAAGAAATAGGACAGGAGGTTGAAATTGGTAATTTGATCCTGATTCGTGAATATATCGGACAAAATCATGAGCATGCTGCTTTTGATAAGGATACCCATCAAATTGAATATATGTTTTTATGTACGATTAAAGGCAGGAATACAGTGATTCAAAATGGAATAAATCCTGATGAAGGACAAATTGGGGTGGAATGGCTGCCGTTAAGTGATTTATTAGCATACAGACTCTATCCTCAAGCCATGAGAAAACACGTAATCAATTATCACAAAGGTGATACGGTTCCCGTCTATTTAGGAGACATAAATTAAAGATTAATATTTTGTATATTCTTTTTTGGGGTGTCTTTAAAGGTGAGGGGTGATTGGTTGAAGATTAAAGTGGATGATTTAACAGGAACTGAAGTGGCTGCTTTAATTAATAGCCATATTTACAGTATGGCCGAGCATTCGCCGCCTGAGAGTATACATGCTTTAAATCTGGAAGAGTTGAAGAAAACAAATATCACAGTTTGGAGCGTTTGGGAGAATGAGGAGTTAGTTGGCTGTGGGGCCCTGAAAGAACTTGATATGACTCATGGAGAGATTAAATCAATGAAAACGTCGCTGGATCATTTAAGAAAAGGGGTAGCTAGAAAGCTGCTAGAGCACATTATCAAGATAGCGAAGGAACGGAACTATAAGAAACTAAGTCTGGAAACCGGGTCAATGACTGCATTTAAACCAGCCCAAAGGCTTTATGAGAGTGTTGGATTTCAATATTGTAAGCCGTTTGCAGATTATAAAGAGGACCCGAACAGTGTGTTTATGACAAAAGAATTTTAAGAGGGATAGGTATGTTGAAAATACCAAAAATCGCAGAAACTATTTTGAATGAATACAAAGGATTATTTAATGAATATCTGCCAAATGCGTTGGAGGGTTTGTATTTACATGGCTCCATTGCATTGGATGCCTTTGAAAAAGGTAGAAGTGATATCGATTTTATTGCTGTTACAAGTCGGCATTTAACAGATGATGAAGCTGGTATTCTCTCAAAGATTCATAGAATGATCGCTCAAAAATATAAGTCTCCAGAGATGGACGGTGTCTATATTACTTGGGGAGAATTAGGAAAAGTGAAAAATGATCATCAAAATCATTTTTATTATAATAGCGGCAATTTAAGCTTTGGTCCCTATTTTAATTTCAATCCTGTGACATGGACCCTTTTTGCTGAAAAAGGAATCACTGTTCTGGGACCTGCATCCTCTGATTTTAAACTGGAATTCCCCTCAAAGCAATTAAAATCCTATGTATTTGCGAATATGAATACTTACTGGGCCAATCGAATTCAGTGGATGGAATCCTCAGTCGATGAATTGGTGGGTAGGTCTGCTCGTGATTTACGGGAGGAAATAGAATGGACAGTTCTTGGGCTGCTTCGTCAATACTATACGTTAGCGGAGGACGATGTTATTTCCAAAACAGGGGCAGGGGGATATGGATTAAGCCATATGCCAAAAGAGTATCATCAGGTTATTAATGAAGCTATCCGTGCTCGCACAGGTGATAAGGGGACTTTATATAATTCAAACAAGGAACTTTTGGATTCGACTATATCATTTTCGAGGTATTTGATTGATTGCAGTCAACGTTTCATTTAATTTAGAGAAATAATTGATTAAAGAGTGAAAACAAGAAAATCACAGGGCGGGATTAAATAATCCTCGCTCTGTGATTTTGTTTATACACCGTATTTACTCGTTACAAGTTGTTTGATTTAATTCCCAAAGTTTTTCTCCAATTCAATTAGCTCGGCGGAAAGTTTCATAAATGCTTCTTTGTCCTTATTGTCCAAGGCATGATCGATTTCTTCTTTCAGTTTCCTTTGTGCATGGGTTAGTTGAGCTTCGTAAATCATCATATCCATCAGTAGATCTTCCATGGTCCCCTGGTCAACAGTCACATCAACAGCTTTTACGATATCTGTATTTGCTTTTTCGTGATTCATGGATATCCCCCCGTTGCTTTTTTTTATTATAAGTCAGATGAAAAGAAAAATCAACTAAATATTTAAATTATTCAGAAAATTTATTTTAGTAGTTTGAAATAGTTAATATATAAGATACCCAAAATATAAAACAAAATAACTTTAACAATCATGGGGATTTTGGGTTAAATTTGAAATTTTGGTGAATAAACCAATTATTTCGAAATATTATGTTATATTGAAATTGTAGTAATATTGTAGGATCTATAAGGAGGAAGCCATGGAAAAGAACGTGATAAGCAGGAGAGAGGATTACGAAATAAGTCCATTTACATTTGCTGTTGTTCCAGTAGAATATGGATCGAAAACGTATTCTAAAGTGATTGAATTTGATGAAGAAATTTTAGTACCTTTTAGACCATCTGAAGTAGTAAAATCCAGCTGTGATTATTTTGGAGCTGATTATCCTGGAAGATGTCAGTCGACGAAAAAGCTCCTTGGTATCTCGCATAAAGTGCCGATATCGTTAGAACCGGCTAATCGCCTATTCTTTTTTCCTACTACATCTCCTGCAAAAGAATCGTGTATTTGGCTTTCTTATGAGCATATTGTATCCAGAGTTAAGATTGATGCGACTAAAACACAAATCAATTTTCATAATAAACAATCTATCGTTGTTCCGGTTTCCTATAGTATTATTGAAAATCAGATGCTCAGAACTGCGATGTTGAAGTCGAAGCTGCTTCAAACCTTAGCAGAGACGGAGCGAAAGACACATTATTTATATAATGCTATGCAAGTTAATGATAGGAATTCAGATTTCCAAACAAAGCATGTTTTGATGCATTCATCAAATAGTTATAAGGAAGGTTGATGCATACTTATTGCTGTTAATTTTTCAGTTGGTCAGTCCATTGCTTCAAAAAATAATACTCCAGTAATTCCTGTACTTTATTTCGAATGCGGGGATTGAAATAATTATGGTATTCCTCATAGCCCTTATACAGAAATAAAAAGGAGGTGAATGATTCGTCTCTTTTTGTTTCTTCCACTTTGAGTTGATGTGTCCTCATATAGTGGCTTGCTTGCTTCAATTCCGCTTGGACCTGTTTCATGGTTTCATCAATTAATAATATGTATGGTTGTTTTAATTTTAGGGGCGATGCTTTTACCACTTGAAGGTCTCGGGCAAGGACGGTGAGGACCATGGGTAGATAGATCGCTTTTTCCATTATATTGCGCTCTTCTGTAGGGATGCGGGTCATGTAAATCGCGTCCTTTCAATGTCTGTAAAAAACGAACATATGTTCTTAAATAGAATAATCGCTTTTCACATTTTTGACAAGTTTATTTTCTAACTAATTCTCTCCTTACAGCAATCTGATATAATAGGGGTAAGGATTGTTTCAATCTAATGTATATGGGGATATTTATATAGTATGGACTGAATTTGTTATTTGTTTGTGAGGAGAGACTATGGATCTTAATTGGTTAACAGAATGGCTAACATTGGAGCATTTAGCCGAATTAATAAGTGATTATAGAAACTTAGGTCCCATTCCGGGATTGCTGCTCCCGTTTGTTGAAGCGTTCCTTCCTTTTTTGCCTTTGTTTGTTTTTGTGACGGCTAATGCCAATGCTTTTGGCTTATGGATTGGTTTTCTTCTCTCCTGGACAGGTGCTGTCGCTGGTGCAATGGTTGTGTTTTATTTGTCCAGAAAATATGGAAAGAAAAAAGCCCTTTCATTTTTACATAGACATTCGGCTGTGCAAAAAGCGATGCTCTGGATCAACCATCATGGATTTGGCCCGTTGTTTATCTTGCTTTGTTTCCCATTCACTCCATCTGCGATCGTAAATATTGTTTGCGGATTATCTGACATTAGTCCAAAACAATATATGCTTGCTGTCTTTGCGGGAAAATTGGTTATGATCTTTACTATTAGTTATATTGGCCATGACATTATGTCTTTAATTCGCGAACCAGTTAAAAGTATTATTGTGGGTATCGTCATTTTCCTTTTGTGGCTAGTAGGCAAGCAAGTAGAATTGCGTTTGAATCGGGTGGAACAGAAGGACCATTCGTAGAATGGAAGAATATCTGTGAAGAGTGTAAAAAAGCGGTTGTTAATAATTAACTGAAAGTTTATAATTATAACTAAATTATTCCATTGAAGGAGGTGTAGAGATGAATCGTTCTGTGAAGGTATGTTTGCAATGGCTTGAAAACTTGTCATTGATTCGTGCCATTTTTCATGTGCAATTTCGTCAAGGGGGTAGTCTGCCCTTTTTAGGAAATTTCATATGAAAAAAGAACGATAATAAGTCTCTATACCCTTGATAGAATAGAAATTCAAAAGCCATGGGGAAGTCTTATATCGACTTTCCCATGGCTTTTTTTCATGTACAGGGTATGGGCGTGAGAGGGGTTTATGCACATGATTGTATGCAGTGTACAGCAAATTGAAAAAAACTATGGCGGAACAAAGCTATTTGAAAATATTACGTTTGAGATCAAGGAAGGAGAACGAATTGGATTCGTTGGTCGGAATGGCTGTGGGAAATCAACAATTCTTAAAATGATAGCAGGTGTCGAAACAATTGATGAAGGGGCTATTCACATTAAAAAGGGTGCAGCATTGGGCTTGCTGTCACAAATCCCTGACTTTACTGATGGCACCACGGTATATGAATGCTTACAATCTGCTTTTAGCCATATGATTGGGCTGAAGGAGAGACTGGATAAACTTGAGCATAGTATGGCTGTTGAAACTAATGAAAGCTCATTGGCTCGCAGTATAGAACAGTATGGAGAAGTTCAGGAGCAGTTTGAACGGCTTGGCGGCTATGAGATGGACAGCACGATTATGAAGATAGCCAATGGGCTGATGCTCGATTCGATGCTCGATAAACGTTTTGTTTCCTTAAGCGGAGGTGAGAAAACAAAAGTCGGTCTAGGGGTGCTGCTCCTGCAGAAGCCAGATCTCCTATTGTTAGATGAACCAACCAATCATCTGGATATTGGTGCAGTTGAATGGCTTGAAGGATTCCTCGAAGACTATGATGGGACAGTCCTAATTGTCTCGCATGATCGATTTTTCCTAGATCGAACGGTTAAGAGGATTTTAGACTTGGACGATGGAGAGGTATTCGTATACGAAGGAAACTACTCTGAATTCGTGCAAGCAAAAGAAAAACGGCTTCTGGAAGAATTTAATCAATATAAGGAACAGCAGAAGAAAATCAAAAAAATGAAGGAAGCGATAAAACGGTTACGCGAATGGGCCAATCAGGCGAATCCGCCGAGTGAAGGATTGCATAAGCGTGCCCGCAATATGGAACGTGCCCTAGAGAGAATGGAGAAAATTAAACGGCCCATTTTAGAAAGGCGTAAAATGGACCTCGATTTTGACCAATCAGAGCGAAGCGGTAAAGATGTTCTGCAGCTTCATGGAATTACGAAGCGATTTGGTACGCAAACATTGTTTGAGAATATGGACCTGTTTGTACAATACGGTGAACGAATCGCGATTGTTGGTGCTAACGGCACCGGGAAATCAACTATTCTTAAATTGGCTCTGAATGAGATTACACCTGACGATGGAGAGGTTAAACTGGGCAGCAATGTGAAGATTGGATACTTGTCTCAACAGCTATTTCAAGAAGGAAAAGACATGACCGTTCTGGAGGCCTTCCGCCAAGAGGTCCATGTTACAGAAGGGGAAGCCCGTCATATTCTGGCCCGGTTCCTTTTCTATGGTTTTCAAGTCTTTCAAAAGGTTGAGAAATTAAGCGGGGGTGAGCGTATGAGATTACGACTCGCTCAGCTAATGTATAAGGATATTAATTTATTGATACTGGATGAACCAACGAATCATTTGGATATTGATTCGAGAGAAGTACTGGAAGAGGCATTAAGTGAATTTCCGGGAACTATTATTACGGTTAGCCATGATCGATACTTGCTGAATAAGCTGTTTCAAAAAACATATTGGCTACAAAATCGGACATTACAGCTTTATTTAGGGAATTATTCTTGGGCGAGAGAGCATATGCTTGCAGATATGTTGCAAGGGAAACAAACAAGTCAATCGGTGACTCGGAGTCAGAGTAATGTGAAGCTTGTACACCATGTAATTTTGAACGAGACTTACGAATCACTGGAGAAAAAAATTGATAAGGTGGAACATCTTTTATCAGATATCATTCGTGATATGGAGAAAGAGACAGCATTAGAAGCACTTCAGCTACTATATGTAAAAAAGAAAGAAGCAGAAGAGGTACGTGATGGACTTTATGATGAATTGGAGCGGTTAGATTGTGAGAGCATATGACCTAAAATAAATCAAATGAGGTTGAAGAGACGGCAAGCAATGATTGCCGTCTTTTCTTGCTTTGAAATAGAAGTGTGCAGGATAAAAATGGGATTTGTAGAATAAGATTGTTGTAGGCGAAATGATGATATTTCTATTTTTAAATACATATAGACAGTTAGGAAAAAGTCGAATTGTTTCGGAGAAAGGTGTGAAAACAGTGATTGTGAAAAAATCCTTATATCGAGATTTTTTATTGATTATGTTGTTCCTGCTTGTTCTAATCTCTAATGTTTGTTTATATCGTACAGCATTTGGAGTTGAAATTTTACAATACAATCCAAATGGTGCAGTGGTAGGCTCCATATTTGATTTGGCATTTGTTTTACCGGTTTTATTTATGGCATGGAAGAAAAGCTGGGGATGGAAAAATATGATTTTATTGGCTGCCAGCGGTCTCATTTTAGTACGCTTCCTAATTCCAATGGAATATTTGGCGCCATTTGAATCAATCACCTGGGCCGGCTTTCTGATTGAAGGCTTATTAGTATGTTTTGAAGTGCTGCTCATCGTTACATTGTTCAAATATATGCCGTACATTACCCGTTCTGTTAAAAATAGTCCACTCCCAGTTGTTTTTTCATTCCCGAATGCTGTTGAGCAAAAAATGAAAAAAACGCCTGTTATTATTCAAATGATCTGTTCAGAAATGCTTATGTTTTATTATGCTTTTGCAAGCTGGAACAAAACGGTGAAGCTGGGCGAAAATCAATACACCTTGCATCAAAAATCAAGCTATATTGCTTTCCAAGTGATGTTGATTCACGCGATTGTTTTTGAAACCGCAGCAATTCATTGGTGGCTGCATGAAAAATACTTTCTATTGTCCATGATCTTACTCCTTCTTAATATATACTCGGTCATTCTTTTTGTGGCAGATATTCAGGCTGTCCGTTTGAATCCCTTAAAGATTACGGAGGACCGTATGTATATTTCGCTTGGATTAATGAAACGTATGGAAATAAAGTGGACAGATATTGAATCCATAATTGATGAACAAGAACAACTTAAGCAAAAAGTTACTGAAAAGACGGTTGAATTCATTTACCGAGATTTAGAAGAAGTTTATCCAGATGTTATTTTAAAATTAAAACACCCTGTTCAAGCCACTCTTATAATGGGTATAAAGAAAGAATATGAACAAGTTGCGATTCGAGTAGATGAACCAGAAAGATTCAAGGTTATTCTGAGAGAAAAGGTCACATTAGATAGGGATACTAATCATTAGGAGTAACGATAAAAAAGGCATTGGGGGATATCATGATTCACATAGAGAATGGGCAGCCCATAGAAATCCGCAAATATAGTGAGCAAGACTTTGTTTCTATAAATAAGCTGAATGCGGAAGAACAATGGACAAACTTGGTTGCGGGGAAAGATAAAACAAAGCAAGCCTGGAACAATTCCAATATTGCATTTGTAGTACTCTCAAAAGAGGAAATTATCGGATATATTAGGGGCTTTACTGATAGACATGTCACTCTCTATATTTGCGAACTTTTAATCGATAAAAGATATAGAGGGCTAGGGATTGGTCAGTATCTGCTAAAGTTTGTACATGGATTGTATCCCTCTACGAGAATAGAGATGCTGGCAAGCAGTGAATCTCAATCCTTTTATAACCAAATCGGTTACAGACCTTTTTATGGATTTAGAAAAACATTTGATGAATAATTTTAGTCATTAACCAAAACAATGATCATCAATCCAGATGGTCATTGTTTTATTTTTGCAGTGAAAGTTTTCCCCTTGCCGATTGTAATTTTCATATTAGTGCCTATTTTGTCTTCTCCTTCTTCCCTCGTTTCCTGTGATATATAACAAAAACTAATCTTCTATTCACCATTAAAATAAACCATTTTTTACAATGCTGGGATATAGAGTCAATTGAAGAGAAAACGCCATGAATTATGATAAAATAGAGAGATAGATATAAAGGGGGGAGGCACATTTAATGTCTTTGCAATTTTATATTGGAAAAACAGGTACAGGTAAGACTGAGACTATTTTAAATGACATTAGGACCAAGCTGGAGAGTGATCCGGAAGGTTCTTCGATTATATATATTGTTCCAGATCAGATGACTTTTCAAGCTGAACTGGAATTGATTAATACACCTAATCTGGGCGGGATGATACGTGCCCAAGTGTTTAGCTTCAGCCGTCTGGCTTGGAAGGTTCTTCAAGAAACAGGCGGTATGGGCAGGCGGCATTTAAATAATGTCGGTGTTAATATGGTGATCCGCAAAATCATGGAGGAAAAGAAGGATGAATTAAAAACCTTTCAACGTTCCAGTGATAAGCAGGGCTTCATTACACAGTTAAGTGATTTGCTGAAGGAATGTAAGCGATATTGCCTGACTCCAGAGGAAATGCTGAACCAATCAGATGGAAAGGTTTCACCGATTTTACGGTCAAAGCTTGATGATTTATCCCTTTTATACAATGGATTTGAGCGTGAATTAGAAGGTCAGTACGTAGATTCAGAGGATTACTTTACTTTATTAGTAGAAAAGATGCCTGAATCAGCTTACCTTCGCGATGCTGAAATTTATATAGATGGATTTTACAGCTTTACAGCCCAGGAATACGGCATTATGGCAGCTCTAATGCAACACTGCAGGAATGTGACGGTTTCGTTGACATTAGATCAGCCCTTTAAAGAATGGGCGCCTGATCCACTTCATTTATTCAGGATGACAGGGGAAACTTATTTTGATCTATACCAGATTGCGCTCCAAAACGGAGTAAAGGTGGAGGAGGATCGTTTATTTAAGGAGCCGCATCGATTTATTCAAAATAAATCCATGCAGCATTTGGATAAATGGTTTGCCAACAGACCGGCACCAGTTTACAATCAGGAGCCGAATTTTGAATTTTGCCCGGCTGGTAACAGAAGGGCAGAGGTGGAAGGAATCGCGCGTAAGATTTTAAAGAGTGTTAGGGAAGGATATCGATACAGAGATATCTTTGTATTAATGAGAAATAGCCAGGAATATGCTGAAGTGGTGGAAACCGTCTTTATGGACTATGGCATTCCTGTCTTTATCGACCAAAAGAGACCTATGCTTAATCACCCTTTGATCGAGCTTATTCGTTCTACGCTTGAAGCCGTAACGAATAATTGGCGTTATGAACCGATGTTCCGTGCTATAAAAACAGACCTTTTGTTTGATAAGAATGCCTATATACCAAAAGAGCGTGAGAGTGCTGCTCTGCTAGAAAATTACGTATTATCCAGAGGCTATTATGGTGACCGATGGAGTAAGAAGCAGGGATGGAAGTATAAAAAAAATCGCGGTCTTGAACTGGTGGCCAGTGTCCAGACAGATGAAGAGCTGAAAATGGAAGCGTTGCTGAATGAAACGAAGGAACAAGTGGCAGAGCCCATCCGTCGACTTGCAAATCGTTTTAAAAAAGCAACATCCGGAACGGATTATGCTCAGGCTTTATACATGTATTTAGATGAGCTTGATATACCGGAAAAGCTTGAAAAAATGGCTAGAAGCGATGAGCAGGAAGGCCGACTCATCCATGCAACAGAGCACGATCAGGCATGGAATGGTGTTATGGAGTTGCTGGATCAATTTGTAGAAATTGTTGGGGACAGGCCGGTTACGTTAAAGAATTTTGGTGCAATCCTAGAAAGCGGGATTGAAACACTGAACTTCTCTTTAATTCCACCTTCCCTTGACCAAGTAGTCGTGACCAATATGGATTTATCGCGCCCTCAAAATGTAAAGATTGCTTTCATAGCAGGCTTAAATGAAGGCGTGATACCTTCTAAAGTAAGTGAAGGGGGAATCCTTTCAGATAAGGATCGAGAAGCACTGCAGTCTTCGGGAATAAAGATGGCACCGACATCAAGCACTAAGTTGTTGGATGAGGAGTTTGCTGCATACAAGGCATTCCTGCTGGCATCCGACTATGTATATTTTTCTTATCCACTGGCTGATGACGAAGGAAAGCAGTTATTGGCTTCATCTTATATGAAACGAGTTAAGGATTTATTTGGTTCAGTAAAAGAAACCTTCTTTGTGCATGATCCGGCTGAAATGAGTGATGAGCTGCAGCTGGAGTATGTGGTTCAGACTAGAGCAACGCTGTCATTCCTGGCGAGCCAGCTTCAACAGAAAAAAAGGAATTATCCGGTATCCCCTGTTTGGTGGGATGTATATAACGAATATGTTAAAGACGGCCCGATGAAGGATCAGGCAGCCTTTGTTCTTTCAGCGCTTTCGTATCAAAATAAAGCGAAGAAAATCCCTGACCAAAAAGCGGTTGAATTGTATGGAGATACAATCCAGGGCAGCGTGTCGAGAATGGAGCTATTCAATAGCTGTCCATTTGCGCATTTTTCCTCACACGGCTTAAAGCTTAGGGAACGGGATATCTACCGTTTAGAAGCTCCTGATATCGGAGAAATGTTCCATGGTGCTCTGCAATGGATGACGGAACAAATCATCGATCGCGGGACAAGCTGGGGAGCTTTATCACGGGAGCAATGTATCCAATTAGCCAGAACGGCTGTAGAGGTAATGGCGCCGAAACTGCAGAATGAAATCCTATTATCTTCCAATCGATTCCATTACTTAAAAAGGAAACTCGAACAAATTGTGGCGAGAGCCTCAATTACTTTAAGCGGCCAGGCGAAAAACAGCCAATTTTCACCGATTGGGCTAGAGCTTGGATTTGGCCGGAGAGGTTCATTGCCTCCACTGACCTTTGAGCTTAAAAATGGAACAAAGATGGAACTGGCTGGACGGATTGATCGGATTGATCAGGCGAAGACAGATGATGGAACCTATTTGAGAATCATTGATTATAAATCGAGCTCGAAGGATTTAAACTTCACGGAAATCTATTATGGAATCGCCTTGCAAATGCTGACCTACCTCGATATCGTGGTCACACACTCACCACTGTTGGTTGGGGAACAGGCTAAGCCTGCAGGTGTCCTGTATTTCCATGTTCACAATCCATTAATTAAAAACAATGGAGTTTATACGTTAGACCAGATTGAACGTGAAGTCTTTAAAAGCTTTAAGATGAAGGGATTGCTATTAGGGGATGACCAGGTTGTTAAAATGATGGATAGCGATTTGGAGAATGGGGAATCCCTGATTGTACCCGCAGGATTCAAGAAGGATGGACATTTTACGGCGGCTTCACGGATTGCAAGTGAAGGAGAGTTCTCTCTTTTAAGCCGGCATGTGAAGAGAATGTATGCCGATACAGGTAATGCCATTACGAGCGGTGTGGCTGATATCAAACCATATCGTTTGCAAAATAAATTACCATGCACCTTCTGTAATTTTAAAACAGTTTGCCAATTTGATCCTTCTCTTGAAAGCAACGAGTACAGAGTATTTAAACCGGCTAAAAAAGAAGAAATCTTTGAGGCTATACGGGAGGAGGAAGAAGATGATGAATAACCGTAAACAAATTCCCGTAAAACCGGCAGATGCTTTATGGACAGATGACCAATGGAAAGCTATCACTGCGGATGGAAATGATATTCTAGTAGCGGCTGCGGCCGGAAGTGGTAAAACAGCTGTACTGGTTGAGAGGATTATCAGGAAGATTATTTCAGAGGATAACCCTCTTGATGTGGATCGTTTATTGATAGCCACCTTTACCAATGCTTCAGCTGCTGAAATGCGCCACCGTATTGCGGAAGCACTGGAGAAGGAAATTAAAAAGAATCCGGACTCCAGACATTTACGTAAGCAGCTCAGCTTGCTGAATAAGGCGAATATCTCAACCCTTCATTCCTTCTGCTTGGATGTAGTTCGGAGTCATTATTATTTGTTGGACATTGATCCCGGTTTTCGAATTGGGGACTCAACGGAAATCGAATTAATTAAAGATGAAATTCTTGAAGAAGTATTGGAAACACAGTATGGAATATCAGATAATGAGCCGTTTTTCAGGCTTATCGATGCATTTACGGATGACCGCAGTGATCGTACGATTCTCGAAATTATCCGAGTGCTAGATGATTTTTCACGGTCCAATCCCAATCCTAAAGAATGGCTGGAAAGCCTTGCGGATATGTATGAGATAGGGGAACATACCAGAATTGAGGATCTGCCATTTTATCCAGTCTTGAAATTTGATATCATGATGCGCCTAGCTGCAGCTAAAGAAATGATCCATGAAGGCTATCAATTAACCTTGCTGCCTGATGGTCCAGCAGCCCTGGGCGAAACATTTAAATTAGACGAAGAGCTTATTCACAAGTTATCAGAGTCTATTGAAGCAGATTGGCAGTCAATGGCAGATGCATTTTCAGCGGTTAGCTTTGCCAAAGCAAAAACGATTCGCAAGGGAACCTGTAATGAGGACTTGGCAAAGCAAGCCAAGAAAATGAGAGATGATGTTAAGAAGTTGCTGAATGGAATTTCGAGCGATTTATTCTTCCGGAAAGCAGATAGCTTTTTAAGGGATATATCAGATATGAAGCCGTATGTGGTGACACTTGCCGAGTTGGTCACAGCGTTCCAAAAACGATTCCTGGCAGAAAAGCTTGAACGTGGGATTGTTGATTTTTCCGACTTGGAGCATATGGCGTTAGAAATTCTGGGGACTTATGAGGATGGAGCATTAAAGCCAACAGATGTTGCGTTGGAGTACCGTGATAAATTCAAAGAGGTACTGGTCGATGAATATCAGGATACTAATATGGTGCAGGAAACAATCCTTCAGCTTGTCACACAGGACGGTGAGTCAACCGGCAATATGTTCATGGTTGGGGATGTTAAGCAATCAATCTATCGATTCCGCCTGGCTGAGCCTAATCTATTCATGGGGAAATACAGCAGATTTTTAACAGAGCCGATAGATACCGGAATGAAGATTGATCTGAATAAAAATTTCCGCAGCCGAAGTGAAGTATTGGCAGGTACGAACTTTTTATTTAAACAATTGATGGGTAAAACGGTTGGTGAAATTGAATATGATGAACCCGCTGAATTAAAAAAAGGAGCAGCCTATCCTGAGGATGAAGAGTACCCGGTGGAACTTTATTTGATTGATAAATCGGCAGAAGGAGCTGGTTACGGATCTGAGGATGATGACGAGGCAGACGAAGATCTTGAAACGGTATTGTTGGAAGCTAGGCAAATGGCTGAATTAATTAAACAAATGATTAATGAACGCCGCAAAGTGTATGATGCCAAAACGAAAACATACCGGAACATTACCTATCGGGATATTGTCATCTTGCTGCGTTCCATGCCATGGGCTCCTCAAATTATGGATGAATTCAGAGCGCAGGGTATCCCGGTTTATGCGGATCTTTCTACAGGATATTTTGAGGCGACAGAAGTAGCTATTATGATCTCTCTCCTGCAAATTATTGATAATCCATATCAGGATATTCCGCTTGCATCCGTGCTGCGCTCTCCTATCGTGGGGCTGGATGAAGAAAACCTGTCGGATATCCGGATTACCCTGCCAAAGGGGCAATTCTATGATGCGTTAAAGGCCTATTGCCAGAACGGTTCATTTGAAAAATACGGTACTGTCTATTTAAAAGTGAAGCGATTCTTTGATTATCTTCACGAATGGAGAAACCAGGCGCGTGAGGGAGCACTGTCCAGTTTAATTTGGCAGCTGTACAGGGATACTGGCTATTATGATTTTGTTGGCGGTATGCCTGGTGGTAAACAGAGACAGGCCAATTTATTGGCCCTATATAATCGGGCCAGACAATATGAAGAAAGTTCATTCAGGGGAATTTTCCGCTTTCTGCGTTTTATCGATCGTATGAGAGAAAGAGGTAGTGATTTAGGTGCAGCACGTGCCCTTGGTGAACAGGAAGATGTTGTCCGAATCATGACCATTCATAAGAGTAAGGGACTGGAATTCCCTGTCGTGATTCTGGGTGGCTTGTCTAAAAAGTTTAATCAAATGGATTTAAAACGTTCCTATTTAGTGGATAAGGATCTGGGTCTTGCATTTCGATATGTGAATCCGGAGTTAAGGATCACGTATCCATCCTTACCGCAGATTGCCTTTAAAAAGAAGCAGCTCCTTGAAAATATTGCGGAAGAGATGCGCGTTCTGTATGTTGCGTTAACCCGTGCAAAAGAGAAGCTGTACTTAATCGGAACACTCTCAGATGCTGAAAAATCGTTTAAGAAGTGGTCTGCCTATGAGAATAAAGAAGGCTGGCTTCTACCTGATTATACAAGGGCAAATGCCACTTCTTATATGGACTGGATTGGTCCGTCTCTAGTGCGGCATCGTATCTTTAAAGAAGGGGCAATCGCCAGTGATTCACTTGCTGAGATTGCCAGTCATCCATCAGAATGGCAGGTACATGTCCGAAAATCGAATACGTTGCAATCAATTACAGAGGAAGAAAACCTTGAAAGTAAACGATTATTTAAATCAATTGAACAAATGGAACCAATTGAGGTAGAGTCTGAGTTTAAAGAACGGGTCAGGGACCAAATGGAATGGGATTATCGATTTAAAAGCTCGACAACTGGGCGTTCTAAACAGTCTGTGTCCGAATTGAAACGATTAAATGAATCAAAGGATGAATATAGTGCAACTGATTTGGTTCGGGCGACCTTTAAACGGATGAATTTAAAGAGACCGGCTTTTATGCAGCAAAAAACAATGTCACCTGCAGAAAAGGGAACGATGATGCATTTAGTGATGCAGCATTTGGACTTTACAAAGCCAGTCACGGAAGTGTCTGTTCAGACGTTACTGGAGTATTTGGTGATGAAGGAATACGCTACGAAGGAACAAGTCAGTGAGATAAGAACTGACCAGATTTTGAGCTTTTTTGAAAGTGAATTGGGTCAACGCTTGCAGCATGCCCAAAAAATACGCAAGGAAATTCCATTTACAATGGCACTTCCTGCACATGAAGCATATCAGGATTGGCAGGATGGCGACGAGAACATTCTTGTTCAGGGGATAGTGGATTGCCTATTTGAAGATGAGAATGGGCTTGTACTGCTTGACTATAAAACAGACGCGATAACAGATCGATTTAAAAATGGATTTGAAGAAGCTGAGCCTGTATTAAAAGAAAGATATGAAAAGCAGATTCAGCTATATACAAGAGCGATTGAACAAATCCTGAAAAGAGAAGTATCAGAAAGATATCTGATGTTCTTTGACGGTACACACGTACTGAAGCTTTAACTGCTGAAGGCGGCACATTTGGGCGGGAAACCGTGCAGTTGTGTCGTCTTTTTTATATTTTCACTTTCGATATTGTCTAATTTGGGAAAGCAAAAGGCGAACATACACCGCTTATCATTTATTAATCCTCATCAATCTCATTATCTGATTCAGAATTCGATACAATAAATTCTTTTAAGTTAGAAGCTACTTCTTCTAATTCGCCGGTTTCGTGATACCAAATATAAATTTTATCCTCCACGATTGTATCCACAATCTTATAGCATAATTTGTCCCCTGTACCATCCTCGCCAATAGATATGAGATTTTCATCCATTTCCTCATCTCGCATATCTTTATTTTGTCTTACAATATCATCCCATGTTCTTTTTAAATTTCCAGGATCTTTAATGGGGAAAAGGATCCATTCATCAATCTGTGCTTGGTTAGATAGTTTAAAAAGGTCTTTATACTGTCCAGGAAAAAGTATTTCGAATTGTTCTTCTGCAGATTTTATATCTAAATCTGTAACTCCAGGTTTTTTTGTATCAAGCAAATCGACAATATCATGCATTTAATACATAACCTCCCTTATAATCTTATATAAAGATTCTTGATATATTTTTAAAATCCTTTTTCAGTGGACATAAAGAAATCCTATTAGCATTTATGCCAATAGGATTTCTCTAAGAAGTATCATTGATCTAGTTTAAGGCTGTAGAAAGTCTTTTTCCTTATAGGCTGGATTTGGATATTTATAGAATCCTTCACCCGTTTTCATACCCAATTTGCCTTTATCAATGAATTCTGTTTTGACCAAATCCGCAATATCCTTGAATGGATTTTGCTCTGGATTTGGATGCTTTGCTGCTTTAGTACTGACGATGTTATAAACTGTTTCCAAACCGACTACATCAATAATCGCAAATGGTCCAAGAGGTGCACCTGTAGCAATCATCCATGTTTTATCGATTGTGTATGGATCCGCTACTCCATTTCCCCATAGATTTTGGGCTGCATCCAGTAATGGAACGAGTAAGCTGTTTAGAATATAGCCAGGTTGCTCTTTTTTAATATGGAGCGGAACCATTCCAATTGCGGCTGCGAATTGCAGTACATCTTCAACCACTTGGTTATCAGTATGAGGATGTGGCATGACTTCTCCAGTATTATTCATCCAAACGCGGTTTGCGAAGTGCAGAGCCAGGAATTTCTCTGGACGTCCAGTATATTCGGCGAAATCACTAGGAAGCATAGTAGAAGAGTTTGTCGCAAACACCGTATGTTCAGGTGCAACTTTACTCAACTCAGTGTAAAAGTTAATTTTGATTTCTTTTAGCTCTGGAATAGCTTCAATAACCAAATCGGCATTAGCTGTTGCGATTTTTAAATCTGTTGCATATTGAATACGTGATTGAGCAGACTGGGCTGCTTCCTGTTCGTTTTTAAAATAGCCAACGTAGGTATCTTCTAAATCAGTGATACGGTTCTTTGCTTGTTCAATGGCGCTCTCGTTAATATCATAAATAGTGACATTGAAGCCCTTAAAGGCTGTTTGAAAAGCGATTTGGCTCCCTAAAACCCCGCTGCCTGCAACTGTAACATTTTTATAATTCATGATTAATTTCCCCCAATCTGTAATTTGGATATTCTGTTCTTACCAGTAAATATCCATACCCTTCAAGGGAAATATACTACTATATTGTTAAAAATAAAAATAGTAAGACCTTAGACCTGTCCAAAGGAAATAAAACGATATAGGTAGGAGTAAAAAAGGAATGGATATACCTTAAGAATGGAAATATAAATGAATACAATCCTTGATGCTAATTTACGGAAAAGGTACGAAGGAGGGGGATTATATGAGTAAAGCAAGGAGCGGTGTATGTGAACTCTGTCTGCGAAATGATGTCGAGCGGACTATTCACCATTTAATTCCACGGGAATATGGAGGGGGCCCCAATGATACCTCCAAGCTATGTATTCCTTGCCATAAACAGATTCATGCTCTTTATCCAAATTTGGAGCTGGCTGTCAGACTTAATACGATTGAGAAACTGAGGGATGATCCTGAAATAAAGAAATATTTAAAATGGATTATAAAGCAGCCAGCAGGCAAATTGCCACGAATAAAAAAATCCGGCTATAAGGCCGGAAGAAGATGAGTGATTAATTGTTTGCTGAGATGGGTTGATCAACCCCATTTATACCAATAACGGAATTTCCGCTAATTCCATTTGTATCAAAAATAACACCTCCGGTAATTCCAGAGCCTGAACCATTCACACTTTTAGTTGCGTGTTTTGGAGAGATAACTAGGGAATCTCCAAATTGAATAATTCCGCTTCCTGCATTAAGAACTTGGACGGAACCGACAAGAGCAGGCATTAAGTTTCCTCCCTTCTTTCATTACTGGGCCGATTTAGAAGCTGTCTTACATTCATGACTCTAGTTTCGGAGCGGATAAACCGTCCGTTTCCTACCTGTAATAAAGAGGAGGCAGAGATGGCCTGTGTTCGGATACAATCTACAAAAAGGTATGGATTAACATTTTCAAAATTGATATGGACCATTTCATCAATTGGTTCAAAGTCAGGTACTGTGTAAAATACTTTATAATCTCCGAAATTACCTTCCTGTCCGTAAAAAAATTCCTGTTCCCGCTGATAGGCAAGGACATTGTCAGCTGAATAACTATATTGAAGTTCTCCTATGTCAAATGTAGATCCCCTTGATAAAATGGATACATGAATATGATTGACTATCGATGTTCTTTCCCACATGGCATTGTCCTCTTTAACGATTGACAATAGGCTGCAATGGCCCAAATTCTAATGCGTTTAATGGTGTGTCAGAGGCAGCAAATAGCTGCATGGTTTCTGTATCGCCGACTTTAATGGCAGAGGCGCTCGATACAGATATTAACTTAATACAGCCAACCTTAATTTGTTCGTTTACGACATGGAAATTCATCACACTGCTCACTGCTCCTTCATTGAATCAGGATAAACCTCTATAAATCTGATGATGGCATTTTCAATATCTGTTCTGAGTACTTCTGATATTTGCTCCCGAATTGCCGGGATTTTTTGCTCAGTCCGGTTATGAGGCGGCGTTCGATCCAAATAATGATGAATACGCTGAGGAAGTTGCCGGGCTAGATCCTCCATGATAAAGGAGCGCATGGTTTCATCCGCTTTTTGTTCGCAGATATTTTCGGCTCTTTTAAAGATTTCATCCTTCTGATTATTTAGGTCAAGTAAAACCTCGCTCGTTAGTTGATGGACAAATTCATCCCTGGATGGAAAGAGAAATGGACCGGGAGGAGTGTGATTATTGATAGCCAACTCATCGATTTTTTCTAAATCTGATGGGGTTAGCCCAATATTTAAGGTACCCTCCAATCTTTCCACTTTCAGTTGGTCAAATTTATATTCTATCCGATCGACTCGAATCGGTGCCTGGTGTTTTGCCTCTGTTAATTCTTCTTTTAATCTCTTTACGTCTTCTTCCAGTTTGCGGATAGCCTGCTGTTGATATTCCAGCGTATTTTGTAAGTAGTGTAGGAATTGGGTTAAATCCTGCTGCAAATGACTCATCCTTTCCTATTCTGGACTTGAACCTGCGGTGAATCTTCTTCAGTCTCAAAAAGGGGATGGTGCGCTTCCGGAGCAGGTGCCTCAAAGCCACCGGAATTGGTCATGAGTGACTTGGACTTGATGATACCGGCACTGCCGATTTGCAGGACGGATGCATTGGCGATTGCGTTAATTTTAATGGTATTAATCATAATCGTTTGCTTAACAAAGATGTTCATTTTCTTCACCTCTATAACGTAAATGCAATTGGTTGATCGACAACATCTGCATCAAACGTATTCGTAGCACTGTAAGGATTATTTACAGCTACATAGTCACCCGTATTAAAAGAACCCGCTCCGGAAAATGTTTTAGCATTAGAGTAGGGAGTGACTTTATAAATATCCCCCACATTAAATACACCGCTGCTCCCTACACTGAGAATTTGGACAATACCTACAATTCCTGGCACATTTAACACCTTCCTTGGGTATACCTGTATCTGGATTCTTAACAATTCTTTAACAGTATATGTGGAATGGGCTGAAAGGTGAGGGAACCTCCCTGTGCTTTAGAAAAAATAGATAATTATGATAGGGGATTTTAGCAGAAACTGCTAAACTGGTTTTATAAGAAATTTTTAGGAGAGAGGAGTGTAATATTGCAATCCATAACGGATAAACAAAGGATACATGTGGTTGATTTTCTGCGTGGGATTTCAATTGTAGGAATTTTATTGGTCAACATGCTCGATTTTCATTCGCCTTTTTTGTATCTTGAATTAGATTATTGGGATAACAAGCTAGATCTCTATACATATGCACTCATTGATATTTTGGCACAGGGGAATTTTTACCCGCTTTTTGCCTTTTTGTTTGGGTTCGGTACGGTTATTTTAATGACTAGGGCAGAACAAAAGGGGATATCGTTTCCTGCTTTATTTACAAGGCGGATGATCTTTTTGCTTTTGCTGGGAATGATTCATGCATTTTTAATTTGGCACGGTGATATTTTAATCACGTATGCCGTTTGTGGGTTACTCTTGCTGCTGGTTTATCGATTAAAAGGTAAAACATTGCTTCGTTTATCGGTATGGTTATATACCATTCCTTATGGAATATTTGGGCTACTTATTCTGCTGCTCGAATTATTGACCCCAACATCTGGTTTGTTAAATACCGATTTTTCAAAAATAAATAAAGCCATCGAGATCTATTCAAATGGGACGTTTGCAGAGATTTTTTCAATGAGATTTAATGACTGGGCTGCTGTCAATGGACCGGCAAATATGTTTTTTTTATTTTTATCGGTTTTTCCATGTATTCTGGCAGGAATGGCTTTTGCCAAATTGGAATGGCTCACGAATCTGAAGGTTCATCAGAAAAAGCTACAGGTCATGTTTCTTGTATCATTGCCTGTAGGACTACTTTTAAAAATGTATCCGTATCTATCGACCCAAAATTATGCGACTGAATTTTGGCAAGATATTTTTGGCGGGCCCTTCCTGACACTGGCCATTATAACAGGGATTACCCTTATTTATGATAAATCTCCAAATGTTAGAAAAATGGCTGTTCCCTTTGTCAGACTGGGAAGAATGTCGCTTACAAATTACCTTATGCACTCCATTCTGTGTACGCTGATCTTTTATTCATATGGACTAGGGCTTTATGGCGAAGTGGGAGCTTTTATGGGTACTTTATTAGCTGTATTAATTATCCTGTTTCAATTGGTATTTACAAAATATTGGTTACGTTCTTTTAGAATGGGACCAATTGAATATGGCTGGAGAATCATTACTTACTGGGACAAACCATCATTCAAGCGGGAAAAGGAATATGATACATTTCAATAAGGGTGGAACGCAGTTTAATAAGAGTATAGCTTAAAAGTGGAGAAACGTAATTTATCATTTTAGTAGCAGTAAACAGCTGTATAAATGGTTTTAAACCAATCTGAAAGGAATGGATGTAGAATGAAATTCTCAACCGTTAATGATAATGGAAAAGCAGTAGCAGGATTGATTGATCAGGATTTATTTTATTCTTTAGAAGTAATTAAGCAATCCAGTGAGGCGCTGAATGGATTGCCAACTTCTTTACAGGCTTTGATTGAAGAATCCGAAACATGGCTGCCAATGCTTCAGGAATGGGTACAAGCTGCAGAGAAAACAGAAGGTAAATCAATCGACTCTTTGTCATGGATGGCTCCTCTGCCGCGTCCGCACAAAAATATTTTTTGTGTAGGTAAAAATTACGCTGCACATGCTACTGAATTTGATGGCGGGGTTCCACCGGAGGATATGATTGTATTTACGAAAGCTCCGACCGCAGTCAATGCCCACAAACAGGCTGTGCCTCTTCATGCAGAAGTAACGAATGAGCTGGACTATGAAGGGGAATTGGCTATTGTCATTGGCAAAAAGGGAACCTCTATTTCCCGTGATAAAGCTTATGATTACATTTTTGGATATACCATCCTAAATGATATAACAGCAAGAGATCTGCAATCCAAGCATCAGCAATATTTCCTGGGAAAAAGTCTGGATGGTACGTGTCCAATGGGTCCGTGGATTGTTTCAAAAGATCAAGTGTCACATCCATATGATCTGGAAATTAAAACAAAAGTAAACGGGGAAACAAGGCAGCATGCCAGAACGTCATTATTTTTGTTCCCAATTGACGAAATCATCGCTACGATTTCTAAAGGAATTACGCTTGAGCCTGGCGACATTATTGCTACAGGTACACCGGCAGGAGTAGGAAAAGGGTTTAAACCACCGCGTTATTTAAAAGATGGTGATGTGATTGAAATAACGATAGAATCGGTTGGGACCTTGAAATCTATCATTTCTAAATAAATTGTAAATACATAATGTTCGAAGATTACAACCTAGTATGCTACTATTATGTTGAATATTGCTGAAAGTGGGGGGATTTTATGAGTGGGTCTACTTATGAACATATTTTTATGTGGGTGTTATCCATTATTGTGTTCTTAGTGTCTTTAAAAATGACAGGCAAAAATTTAAAAATAATGATGATGATTAATAGGGTACTATACATATTAATTATTGCAACAGGTATCATTATGTTAATGAATGTTTCCAATATTGGTGGGGAATATATCGCCAAGATAATTATTGGTGTTTGGGTAATCGCTGCAATGGAAATGACAAACGTGAAGCGATCAAAAGGAAAGAGTCACAAATCTTTCTTTATCCAGTTTTGGATTTCGTTTGTTTTAGTGTTATTGCTAGGCTTTAGATTACCTATTGGTATTCAATTATTCGGATAAGTTATGGCTCAGTCGATCGAGACTGGGCTTTTTTATTTAATCTAATTAATTTATTATCATAAAAGGTTTTTTCATTTTACTTCTAGAATTAATTTAAATTCAGAAGGGAGATGAAGTTCTTGAGATTTACGGAACGTACCTTGAAAATTTTTAAATATGCAGAAATAGAAGCTAAAAGGACAACTAATATCATTTATCCAGTTCATTTAGTACTAGGGATGTTGCTTGAAAGGACAGGTGTCTGTGCTGAGCTATCTATTAAGAATCCAGAGCTTCGGGAGCTATTAGTTAAGCGGATTAAAGAAGTGTACTCGAATACATACGAACATGGAATTGTTTATGAGCCCTTTAAAATGAACATTTCTTTATCGACTGATCAGGTATTAATACATGCAAATAACCGAATGAAACGCTTTAACCAGATTTATTTGAATGAGGGTCATCTGGCTGATGCCATATTTAAAAGCAATGACCATTTAACAAGATCCATACTGGAAGGCTTAGATGTTTCCAGCATACTTGGAATAATGTCTTCCCCGAGAGATATGGTTGTTCCTCTGAAGGATTATGAATTCCCAAGCATTTTAACAAGTAATATAAATTATCGGAAAGCGGAGCAAAATGATGCCGCATCGTTAAAAGCCTTTGTGGAAAGTGAATTTGGAAATGGGTGGCTGGATTCAATTGAAAATGGGTTTTTACAAGATGATATTCCTGTTTTCATTGCTTTAGAAGATAACCAAATTAATGGATTCGCTTGCTTTGATGTAGTTAGAAAAAGAAAGGGATTGTTCGGTCCGATGGGAACCTCTCTATCAAACCGAGTACAAGGAATAGGATACAATCTCCTTCATCATTGTTTAAGAGAGATGCAGGAAAAGGGCTATGAATATGCTATCATCGGGCAGGCTGGACCACTGGAATTTTATGAAAAAGCGTGCAATGCTATCGTGATTCCAAGGGATTAATGACTGCGATTTTGAAAGTATAGATACTTTCTATTTAAGCTGTTCAAATTTATTTTTGCAGAAATAACAATAAAACTCTTATAATATTCAATCTTACTATTTAGACCAATGGTTATATTGTGATTGTTTTGTAAAATAACTATTGTTCGTTTTGTTATAATGAAGTTTATAAAATAATACTTTTCTTTATAGGGATATCTTCCCGGGAATTAAATAATGTGAACTAGCAGCAGGTGATAATATGATTTTGGAATGTATTGTGGAAAATGAAAAAGATGCCATTAAAGCAGAGCAGCTCGGCTTTAACCGTTTAGAATTAGTGTCTGCCATGTCGGAAGGCGGATTAACCCCAAGTTATGGAACAATAAAACGTGTAATTGAAAATGTGAATATACCTGTTCAGGTCATGCTACGACCGCATGGCTATTCTTTTGAATATGATGAATTCGATTGGTTGTCGATGAAGGAAGAGCTTCAAGCCTTTTCAGATTTAGGTGTACAAGGGATTGTCTTTGGCTGCTTGAGGAACAGGAAAATCGACCAGGCTTTACTGGAGAAAGTGATAAAGGAAGTACCGCATTTTGATACTACGTTCCATAGGGCGTTCGATGAACTAAAGTCTCATGTAGAGGGACTCGAAGTGCTTTGTCAGTACTCCCAGCATGTAAAGCGGATTCTAACTTCCGGCGGTGAAAGTAGAGCCTATGAAGGCAGGGAAACACTGCAGCAGCTGATTACGTTATCAGATGGATGGTCGGGTCCTGAGATCTTAATTGGCGGGGGCCTGGATAAGGAGCATATGGAGGAATTGCATTCATACCTGAATGCAAAGGAATACCATTTTGGGTCCGGGGTCCGAGTAGACCGTTCTTTTGCCAATGGGTTCGACACCGAAAAAATAGAGTACATGCTTGAGTTATTTGAAAGTAAGTGATGGTTGAAAAGATCGTTATTGGTCAGTCGAAGACTTCTACTCTATGATTCATAGATTTTTTTATCCGTTATCATGTATATTCTAAGAATTTATTAAAACTACATGGTCATTACGTAGAGTATGTCCGTTATGGGTTTATAAGCTGGTGAATGAAGATAGCTGGAAACAGTCAAGGGCAAGCAATGGTTAAGCCGCTTTTTATTATTCAGTCAGGATAAATATATAGGGGTGAAAAAGAGTGGAGAAGTTTGTATTTATATTTGGTCCACAGGCGGTTGGTAAAATGACTGTAGGACAAGAATTAACTAAAATTACAGATATGAAATTATTCCACAACCATATGACAATCGATATGCTTCACCCGCTTTTTGAATTCACATCTGAAATGTGGAGGTTAGCAAACTTTTTAGAAGTGAAATTTTTGAAGCCTTCTCGAAAAGTGATACCTATGGGCTTATATTTACAAAGGTTTGGGATCTCAGTTCGGAACAAGAGTATGAGGAAATCGAGAAAATGTGTGAGATTTTTGAATCCAGGGGGATTGAAGTCTATTTTATTGAATTAGAAGCTGATGTAGAAGAAAGGCTATTACGCAATAAATCACCGAATAGATTAGAGCATAAACCAACTAAGAGAAACAAGCTGGAATCTGAGGAACATCTTTTATCCACTATGGAAAACTTACGATTAAATTCGCTTGAAGGTGAGATAAACAAGAAAAATTACCTGAGAATTAACAATACAGATTTAAGTGCAGAACAAGTTGCCCAAAAGATAAAAAACGACTTCAAATTATAAAGCGCTTATTGGTAGTTTCATATTTATTTAATAGAATAGAAGCATTTTTGCTATGATAGTGAAGTGTAAGAATATCATGTAACATAGCGGTGCTCTTATTAATTTTCTTACCAAAACAATGAGCAATGTTAATTGAGCTAATTGTTCAGTTGGATCTTACCTGATGCTGCCGCCAAATGTGCGGCTTTTTTTATTTAATACGAAGATAAAACGCATCCATACATATAGCATATTCTATTACTAAATATACTTTTATGACAGCGAGAGGAGAAACAGTGGTGCATAGAATTAAAATCGAAACAATCACATTTTGGATAGTTACACTGTTAATGGGGGCTGCAACAATAATAATGTTCATAGATGGTGACAGTACGAAAGGATTCATGGGTATTCTAACTTGTATGAGCTTAGTAGTCTTAGGCGGTTGGCAATGGAAAGCAAAAAAGTCGCTTGACTGGCCACTTATGGTGATGACGTATTTATTTATTTTCATTTCAGTCGGAATTGGTACATTTGGCGGAGGTTATGCGATTAATCACTTTGATGATTTCCTCCATGTTACCTCCGGGATTTGGCTTGGGTATGCAGCATTGGTACTCACTAGGCAGATAATTGGTGAGGAGCTTACACAAAAATTGCCGAAAGCGTTTCTAGCTAGTATCATGGTTATCTTTGCGCTTTGCTCAGCTGGTGCATGGGAGCTGCTCGAGTTTGCGGGCGATCAATTATTTCATTTTACTGCTCAAGGACGAGATCATAAGGATACGATGTTTGATATGATGGATGGATTGATTGGTGGGATTATTAGCGCAGTTTTTTACCTTATCATCAGAAAATAATAAATGAAGTCGGCCGCATGATGGTGGCCGGCATTTTTACTATTTTGGAATACTCGCTTGAGTTCATTAGATACGTTGATTTAAGAAGGATTAACACTAATTATGTTGAAAATATAATATTGAGGTTCGGTAAATGAAGAAGGATATAGTCTTTAATTTTTAGAATTAAAACCTTTAATTTTAGACAGGGGATTTATATGAAAAAAATCATGCTTATTGGTTCTGGAGGTTCAGGGAAATCAACTTTAGCAAGACAACTGGGTGAAAAGTTGAATATAAATGTCTATCATCTCGATGCATTGTTTTGGAAACCCAATTGGGTAGGCGTTTCTAAAGAGGAGCAAATACAGGTTCAAAATGAGCTAGTAACAAAAGATTACTGGATTATTGATGGTAATTATAGTGGCACAATGGATATAAGGTTAAATGCCGCCGATATGATAATCTTTCTTGATATACCTAGAACGATCTGCATATACAGAGCATTTAAAAGAATGCTCCAATACCGTAATAAAACAAGACCAGATATGGGAGAAGGCTGTGAAGAGAGATTTTCTTTCGAGTTTTTAAAATGGATCTGGGAATATCCAAAAAAGCAAAAACCAAAAATTTTAAACAGACTCAAACAGTTTTCGGAAGACAAAGAGATTATCATTTTGAAATCAACCGGAGAAGTTGAAAAGTTCTTTGAAAAGATTAAATGATTATATTTACTGAAAATGGGGGAGGTTTTTTGCAGATCTTTTTTAAATATAACTGGATGGTAAGAGAAGAATGGTATAGATGGTGTGAAGGGTTAAGTGAACAAGAACTTCTGCAAAACCGAACGGGTGGAATGGGAAGTGTATTACATACACTTTTCCATATAGTTGAAGTTGAATGGAGCTGGATACGTTTATTGGAAGGTAAAACAGACTTTCAGGAGAGTTTTAATGGTTATAGAAGTTTGGATAAGGTTCGAAAATTGGACGCAGAATTTCATCTGGAAGTGGCAAGCTTTGTAAATAACTGGAATGCTACGATGGAAAATCGGTTATTGTATAGTACCTTATCTGATGGAAAGGTTGTAACAGATACTTGGGGAGAAATCATGAGACATACGATTGCCCATGAAATTCACCATATTGGACAATTATCAATTTGGGCAAGAGAAATTGGAAAAACGCCTGTTTCTGCAAACCTTATTGGCCGGGGTCTTTCCTCGAATCCAAATTGAATTTAATTTACGGTATCTGTAAGTGCAGTAATTAAGATGATAATGAATAGCTTATATGTAAAGTTGGAAGGACGGATGGTGTCTATTCTCTTTTCCCCAGCATAGATATTGATATTGGCTAGATTGTTCAAAGTGGATTTTAAACAAGAATATGTTTACGGTTAAGGATAAAAAATTTCCTGATTTATGATGCGGGAGGATACTGATGGGTATGGAGACTGAGTATTTAAGGATTATTAAGGAACGATTTAAAAGTGTTAAAAGTCTCGGAGATAAAGCAATTTCCCAATTATCAGAAGAAGATATTCGTTGGGTATTAAATGAGGAAGCCAATAGTGTGGCCGTTATCGTGCAGCATTTAAGCGGAAATATGGTATCTAGATGGACCGATTCTCTGAATTCTGATGGAGAGAAGCCTAATCGGAATCGGGAACAGGAATTTATAGATCATCTTTTAACAAAGGATGGAATGATGGGTATTTTAGAAGAAGGTTGGAATACTCTTTTTGAAGCACTACATAATTTAAGTGAAGAAGATTTATTAAAGAAAGTATATATACGTGCGGAAAGTCATGTGGTAATAGACGCAATCGAGAGGCAATTAGCTCATTATGCGTATCACATTGGACAAATTGTTTATATCGGTAAACAAATAAAGAGTAAAGATTGGAATAGTCTAATTATCCCAAAAGGCCAATCAGAAGCTTATTTGCAGCAAATGCTGAAAAACATCAATCCTGAAATAGGGTATCCTCTTAATAAAACCCCTCTAAAAAAATAATTTGCCTATAGTAGCCAGTCTGTTGAAGTAAACAGATTATAACCTAAAGTGCTCACGAGCTGAAAGTACTTTAGGTTATCAGCATTTAAAATGGATTGTAGATGTAAAGGTGAAGTGAGCTGCCAGTATCCTTAATCCTTGTTCTTTACTAATTTTTCAATGATCATTCGTTTGCCAGTATTCAGGGTAAATTCAAAGCGGTTTTGTTCTTTGTTATGCTCGTTAAAATGATGATGGACAGAGCAGATATAATCACCATTATCAAAAATGAAAAAGTTTGTGCCTGATGATTGGACAGTAGATGAAAAGGATAATTGGTTATAGCCATAAATACAGTCATAAGCAGAGAAATCCATGCTGTTTAACGTCGTGATGAATTGAAAGAAAGCATCATCCCTTAATTCTTCCAGTAATCGCTCTAACGAGTATTGTAAATTTTTTTTAATACGAACCTGGTCTTCATCTTTTATAAAAATAAGCTCTTTGCCCGATAAGAGCTTCCCGTCTTCTACTAATGTTCCTTTTCTCCAACGGTTATTACGATAAATGGATATCTCGTTATTCATATATTCCTCAAGTGGGTATGCCTCATCTGTTTCTTCGTCGAAAAAGACCCATTGATCATTGATGTTTTCAAAGATTCCTTCTGTATATGCTCGCAGCTGTTTACTCAATAGTTGATTTCTAAGTTGATTTTTCATGTGTGCGCCTCCAAGTGCAGATAAAAGAGTCTATGTAGAACTCAAATTACTGCATATCCGTTTTGTAATGATAATATTTATGGCACTGTTTTCTATTTCTTGACATAAGCATGCTCTTTTATAACCCCACCCCTTAAAGTTGGACAATTAACAACTTTGTGTAAGATGCATATCATGTTAGCAGGAATGGGCCATTGCTTGTTTGAAAGGATGATGCATTTTGTGCGGTATTACTGGCTGGGTTGAATTTAATCGATCTATTGATCAAGAGAAAGAGATTCTCATTAAAATGACAAATACACTCTCAAAACGTGGACCGGATGATACAAATATATGGGTTAGCCAACATGTCGGTTTGGGACATAAAAGGCTCATTGTGGTCGATCCGCTGTGTGGAAAACAACCTATGATCCGTGAAAAAAATGGGAATCAGTTTGTACTATGCTACAATGGTGAACTTTACAATACAGAAGATATACGAAAAGAACTATTATTAAAAGGATATTCATTTACTGGCCATTCGGACACTGAAGTTCTGTTAACTGCCTATATGGAATGGCAAGAAAAATGCGTGGATTTTTTTAATGGGATATTCGCCTTTGCGATTTGGGATGAAGCCAAACAACAATTATTTGTGGCAAGAGATCGACTAGGGGTAAAACCTTTTTTTTATTCCCTGCAAAATGGCCAATTTTTGTTTGGTTCTGAAATAAAAGCAATTATGGCTCACCCGACAGTCAAGCCAGTACTGACCAGAGAAGGGCTGGCAGAAATATTCGGATTTGGTCCTTCGCGATCACCTGGTTCAGGGGTTTTTAAAAACATTCACGAACTCCGCCCAGGGCATACCTTAACCTTTAATAGAGATGGACTTGAAATGAACCGATATTGGAATGTGAAGAGTGAAACACATCAGGAGAGCTTGGATGAAACCGTGGAAAAGGTCCGTTTTCTAGTGACGGATGCTGTAAAAAGACAATTGGTTTCAGATGTTCCATTATGTACATTCTTATCAGGGGGACTCGATTCGAGTGCCATTACAGCAATCGCTGCCAAGCAATATCAGATAGAGGGGAAACCTGCTCTTAACACGTACTCGATTGATTATGAGGATAATGCTGCCCATTTTCAAGCAAATGAATTCCAACCCAACGCGGATGGGCATTGGATTGAACTAATGAATCAGGAATTTGGCACAAAACATCACTATTGTGTCATCAGTCAGGAAGAACTGATTACTAATTTGGGAGAGGCCATGATCGTAAAAGATTTACCAGGAATGGCAGATATCGATTCTTCCTTGCTTTGGTTTTGCAGAAAAATCAAAGAAGACTATGTCGTCGGTCTTTCTGGAGAATGTGCGGATGAGATTTTTGGAGGCTATCCATGGTTTCATAATCCTGAACAATTATCAAACGATACTTTTCCATGGATGCGCTCTATACATGAACGAAATCAATTACTTAGACAAGACTGGAGAAAAAAGCTATCTCTTGAAGAGTATGTAAAGCATAAATATCAGGAAAGTCTACAGGAGACACCTTTGCTTTCGGGAGAATCCGACTTAGAAACAAAAAGAAGGCAGTTATTTTATTTAAATATGACTTGGTTTATGACCAATCTCTTGGATCGTAAAGACCGAATGAGTATGGGAGCAAGTTTAGAAGTACGTGTTCCATTTGCGGATCATCGTCTAGTAGAATATGCCTGGAATATACCGTGGGATATGAAAATGGCCGGTAACCGGGAAAAGGGAATACTAAGGAAAGCCTTGAAGGGAATCCTGCCGGAAGATGTTTTATACAGAAAGAAAAGCCCATATCCGAAAACGCATAATCCTCTTTATACAAAGCTGGTGAAGGATTGGCTTGAGGAATTATTGGAGGATGGGGATTCCCCCCTATTCGAATTCTTCGATAAAGATCAGCTTAAAGCCCTTGTTGATACTGGAGGATCATCATTTAAAAAGCCATGGTTTGGGCAATTGATGTCCGGTCCGCAATTACTTGCTTATTTGATTCAAGTGCATTTATGGTTTAAGCATTACAATATTGTTTTGGAGGATTCATAATAGAGGCTTAGGGCTGTCGAAATAATCGGCAGCTTTTTTTACTGTACATAAAGCGTAAAAGGAGGAGTGTAAATATCCGATAAGAACAACTGTTTAGTATTTACCCTGATTTAATAAGCATTAACGTCTTTTATGGTCTCTATTAACCATTTTCGGCAGGTTAAATTGATATAAATATAGAATTAAACTCATTGAGTGAATTTTTTATAAACATCTTGTTGAACTATTATTGCTGAAGAGCTCCTTTTCGTATTCTTCATATATATGCTTTACTTCTATATAGTAATTCTATGTTAGTCCTTACATGCAAAGATGTTGGTTTAATGAGTGTAACGAAATAAACATTGTTGAGGAGATGTCCATATTGAAGAAGATAATAATTGGGGTTGTTCTATTCTTAGCAATAATGATCTGCAGTGTTTATTACTTTTTGAAATTTTATCCACCACTGGAGATTGGCACACTTGCTTCAAGTTCAGATAATAAATCAGTTGTTATTGGTGTTGGTAATAAAGGTTTTCGTGAAGTAAAAATAACAGATGTGTTGGTGAATAATAATGAAAACCCTTCAACAATTAAACTGCAAGTAAGTAATGTATTACAAGGTTTCATACTAACGGATGACTATAAAAGTATAGAAGCGAAAAACTTTGGCTTTACAACTATAGATAAGGTTGCTATAAAAACGGAAACTTCACCATCAGCAAATTTTGTAAAATCAGATGCTGGAAATGCTTCTAAAAGTGATGAAATTTATGGGGTTAGCGCAATTCATAACGAAGAAATAAAAAAGGTTCATATAAAATATAGCTATCTTGGAATCTCATTTAACAATACTGTGATACTAAACTAACATGGAAGTTTTCTCTAGGTAGGACTAATGCTAAATTCGTAACCTACTAAAGGATATTTTAATAAGCGAAGCAGCAATTATTTATAGATCTCGAAAAGAATAAACAATGTATAAGACGGAGGTAGTACATTGAACGATTTCCCCCTTTGCTTCAGTCAAACTGAAAGTGAAAAAATAATTAATCGCTTTGGATTGGATTTTTATAAGAAAATCTTGTTAGATCTTGTACATTATGCAGACAAGTGGAGTTTAACAGCCTTTCAATTCATTCCGTCTTATTCCGCAAAGGTAGTGTTCAAATGTCAGTCTAAAAAATATGGTGATGTGATCCTAAAACTAGCTGATCCTTCTTTTGGGGAGATTGTTAAAGAATATCGTACGTTACGCCAATATCATGTGCGAGGATTTTGTAGAGTGATTGAAGCGGATATTGAAAATGGTGTCATTCTTGAGGCCCGTATACAGCCTGGAACATCTTTGAGAGAAGAGAGTTCTCTTGAAAAAAGATTATCTGTTTTTTGTCACCTTTACAAAGGACTTCATATCTCCCCTTCTAAATCCGAGGTTTATCCTAGTTATATGCAATGGGTCAATCGAATAACAGAATACATGAGCAAGCGAAAAGATTGCAGAGAGCTATATTCATACATGAAAAAAGCGAGGGATATTGGTTTATCGCTTTCAACTATGTATTCTGAAAAGGTGTTACTTCATGGTGATTTGCACCATGATAATATTCTTCTTGGCATGGATGGAGAGTATATAATTATTGATCCTAAAGGTGTCATCGGCGACCCAGTGTTTGATGTTGCGCGTTTTATATTAAATGAATTTGATAATGAAAAAGATAAGGAAACGTATAAGAAGATAAACTATATCATTGAAGTTTTAGAAAAAGAGCTTACTATCTCAGATTCTATTATAAGACAATGCCTATATGTCGAAACTCTTATGAGCGTGTGTTGGTGTATAGAAGACGGTGGAGAATATTCAAGTGTTAAGAAAGATATTGTATTGGCAGAAGCCGTTTTGAATAGCTGCTCTTTAAATCTTTGAAATAAACAGAAAGTAGCCGAAAACCTTTAGAGTTCATTCAGTCTCAAAGGCTCCCGGCTGTTCTTTATTACTTGAATATATGGTTAATGACTTCATCCATGGACATTGTACTATCAACTTCAAATACGCCAGGTTTCAGTTTGTTTTCCAGCTTCCTGCTTTCAATCGTTTTCGTAAAGCCAGAAGCATCTTTAATGATTTTACCTTTAACCAAGGCTTGAGCAACATCAATACTGGTCATTCCGCTAGCTACATTTATTACTGTTTTGTAGATAACTTTTTGATCCTGCTGATCAGAGGTTTCTTTTACAGTTTGCTCTGCTTCTTTCAGTTCAGCAGAATATTCTTCCTCTGTTTTTATAACATATCCCAAAGAAGATAGCTCATCTTTCATTTCATTTTCTGTCATTTCTTTAGTAATAGTATTTTTTGGAGACTCTGCAGCTTGAGTAACCGTTTCATCCTCAGAGGAGGAATAATATACGGCGCCGCACACACCTGCTGCCACAATGATCCCGGCAGCAAAGCTACTTAGAACTTTAGGCGTCATTGGCTACTTTCCTCCTTCTTTGGCTAGGGCCTTCGTATGGAGCAAGCAATTCTATTACTTCTTCCTCCGTAAGTTTGTGCATAGAGGCAATACTTTTAGTGGAATAGCCGCGCTTATATAAGTCTAGCATTTTCACCATAGCTTGGCGTTCATCAGAGTGATGAGTCATGATACCAGCTTCCTGAGCAGTAACTTCTGCATTTAATTCTAGTTTATTAATTTGCTCCTGCAGTTTGTTCGTTTCATCGAGCATGACTGCATAATAACTTTCTAACTGCTTTTTTTCCTCTTTCGTTTGCTTCTTCATTTTCATAAATGCAATAAGAAGTAAAACGACAGCTGTGCTAAATAAGATAATTAAAGCTATATTCATTTGTTTTATATCCTCCTATAAAAATCCTCTATTTATTATACATATAAAAATAGCATTTACGACAGAAATTGCCCAAAAGAAAAAAATTTGTAATCTTCTTTAACAAGCGATATGAGCAACTATTATACTTATCTTGTAATTTTATTGGTAATACAGTAAATATTTACATGTGTGTTTGGTGGGTAAACAATAAAGAAGTTACATTTTAAAGGAGGAAGGCAATGGTTAGATTGGAAGAAATGAAATCAGATGAGTTTCAAAATTATCTAAGGTATGCAATTAAAAACTATGCAAATGAACACGTAAAGGCTGGCAATTGGAAGGAGGCAGAAGCAATTGATCAGGCAGAAGCTGAATTTAAAAGGCTATTACCTGATGGAAAAGAAACCGCTAATCAGCATCTATTCTCTATTCGAGATGAAGAGAGAGAAGTGGGGATGATTTGGCTTGCTCAGCTTTCAGCTGAGGCAGGGTATATTTATGACATTAATATCTGGAAGGGTAATCAAGGACTTGGTTATGGAAAAGAGGCAATGAAAGAAATTGAAATCTTCGCCCAAAATCAGGGTCTTACCTATATAGGCCTTCACGTCTTTGGTCACAATAAGTCAGCACGAAATTTATATGAAAAATTAGGATATATAGAAACGGATATTATGATGAGGAAAAAGATACAATACAATACAAATAGTCTTTAAGTGGATTATTTGTACTATGGTAGGTTCATAGAGATAATTGCTGAAGAATGGAAAGCATTTTGTTGAAAAAAGCCGCCCAAAAACAGGCGGCTTTATAGATACTTTATTTAGAAACAGAAAGAATCGTATATCCGTCTTTGGCAAGTGTAATCTGACCTTTATCATTCCATTGACTTTTAGAATCCATGTAAAGTGGCTTAGCACTCTTCCATTCTTTCAAAGAAATAGACTTTGATTGTTTGCCAAGATTAATGCACACATAGGCAAGAGAGTCAGAGCTTTCTCTTTTATACATAACTACATCAGGATCATGAGCTACAAAGAGAAGATCACCTTCATTGGCGAGGACCTTATGATCTTTACGTAAGTTAATTAAGGATTGCACATGCTTACGAAGCTCGAGGTCTTGATTTTTGTCCTCCCAAGGCATACATTTACGGCAGCCCGGATCATCTTCACCATCTAGTCCAATTTCATCGCCATAATAAATGCATGGCGTTCCCGTAAAGGTAAGTAATATCGTGAAAATTTGTTTGATTTTATCAAGATTACCTTCACATTCTGTTAAAATCCTAGGTGTGTCATGGCTTCCGATTAAATTGAAGGCCGCCATATTCACAATATGTGGATACATATGATAAACCTTCGTCATTTTTTCAGCAAACTGTGTAGGTGTGATGGTGTTTTTGGCGAAAATTTCCAAGATTGCAGTTAAGAATGGATAGTTCATTACAGCATCAAATTGGTCTCCACGCAGCCACGGCATGGAATCATGCCAAATTTCGCCGAGTATGTATGCATCCTCTTTTTCAGATCTGACTGCTTTACGGAAATCACGCCAGAAATCAAAATCTACTTCATTGGCTACATCTAGTCTCCAGCCATCAATATTGCATTCACGGATCCAATACTTAGCCACATTTAGCAAGTATTCTTTTACTTCTGGATTCTTTGTATTTAATTTTGGCATTGTTTCTACAAAACCAAAGGCATCATAGTTGAGATTTTCAACCATTGGAAGGCTGCGCGTATGGAACCAATCCTTATACTTGGAATCCTCTCCTTTTTCTAATACATCTTGGAATGGCTTGAAATGATAGCCGCTATGATTAAATACCGCATCAAGCATGACCCTTATACCACGCTTGTGGCTTTCTTCAACGAGTCGTTTTAATGTTTCCTTCGTTCCAAATTGCGGGTCAAGCTCCATATAATCAATGGTGTCATATTTATGGTTGGAATAAGCATGAAATACAGGGGTGAAATAAATTCCAGTAATGCCTAAATCCTTGAGATAATCTAAATGATCGATGACCCCTGCCAAGTCACCGCCAAAGAAATTGGTTGGTGTCGGTGCGGCACTTCCCCATGGCAAAGTACCTTTAGGATTTAATTTTGCATCCCCGTTTGCAAATCGTTCGGGGAAGATTTGGTACCAAACAGTATCTTTAACCCACTCTGGTGCGCTGAATACTTCTGTATGATGAAGATATGGTAAAGCAAAGAGAAGGCCGACTTTAGGAAGTTCCTCGTAAAAACCTTTTTCAGAATAATAGGCTGTTTTAGCATTCTTATCTGTTAAACGGAAAGTATAGCGAGCTCGGCGGTGGGGAAGATCAATGGTAGAACGCCAATAATCATACAGTTCATCACTGCCGGTATAGTCCATATTTTTTGCTTTGTAAATCCATTCACTGCCCTGAAAATCATAGGGATCACCATATAGTAACTCCATCTTTTCAATATCATCTTTTTTACTCATGATCATAATCGTAATGGAGTTTAATGATGAACTATACATAAATTGATCTCTTGCAAAGTGAATAACAGATGCTTTTTCCATGTAACCTTTCTCCTCTCAATATACAAGTGAATATTAATGCAAACGCTTGCGCCTTCTATTCATTAACTATATCAGTTAATGATAAATTTTCAATCTCGAAAATTTCAGATAATAACAATGTGTTTTTACCCATAAAACGATGGAAAATAACTTAAAAAATAATTCACAATTTTATTTATTGTTAAATTTTGATAAATAAGTATAATAAAGGTGTTGAGTCTGCAATCGTTTTCATTAGAAAATTAATACAAAAATTATTATATTTGAACATCAAGTGCATTCTTATGTGCAAACGTTTGTTTACTTAGCGATATTATAAGAGGAGGGGTTGACCCATGAAAAAAGCATACTCCATGTTAATGGTGCTCATGCTCGTAATTGGCGTACTGGCTGCTTGTGGACCAGACAGAGAGAAAGAAACAGGCAGTAAGGAAGATACGAATACGGATAAACCTGAAAAACTAGTCATTTGGGAAGATACAGATAAAGGACCTGGCTTAGAGCCGGCTATAAAAGCATTTGAAAAAGAGCATGGAATTAAAGTTGAATATAAAGAAATGGGTATGGCAGATAAGATTCGTGAACAAATCAGATTGGATGGACCAGCTGGAAAAGGTCCGGATGTTATCACATTGCCGCATGATCAAATTGGTCAATTAGCTATTGAAGGTGTATTAGCTGAACTAAAAGTAGACCAAAGTGTAATCGATACTTTTACAGAATCTTCTGTTCAGGCACAAACCTATGATGGTAAATTATATGGCTTGCCAAAAGCTACTGAAACACCAGTCTTTATTTATAACAAGAAACTTATGGAAAAACCGCCTGCAACAATGGATGAATTATATACATTTGCAAAAGAGAACACAAAAGGCAAAACATATGGATTTACAGCTAAATGGGATGATTTTTATCATGCATATGGTGTAATTGGCGGTATGGGTGGTTATGTGTTTGGAGAAAAAGATGGATCTCTAAACCGTGATGATTTAGGACTAAATAATGAAGGTGCAATTGAAGGCGCTGAATTTATTGCTAAATGGTATAAAGAAGGCCTGTTCCCTAAAGGGATTATTGGAGAAAGCGGCGGTTCAGCACAGGATGGTTTATTTAATGAAGGAAAACTGGCTTCCGTACAAAATGGACCTTGGGCTTTCCAAGGATATAAAGATGCAGGTATAGATATTGGAGCAACTGCATTGCCGACACTTCCAAATGGAGAACACATGAAAACTTTCATGGGTGTTAAAGGATGGCACGTGTCAGCTTACTCTAAAAATACAGATTGGGCTACTAAATTGGTTGAACACTTAACTAATTATGATAGCGCGAAAGTTCGTTATGAAAAAACACAGGAGATTCCTCCGGTTAAAAAATTGATTGAAGATCCAATTATTGCTGACAATGAATTTTCTAAAGCAGTAGCAGAGCAATCCCAATATGCGATTCCAATGCCTAATATACCTGAAATGGGAGAAGTTTGGTCCCCGATGGCAGCGGCTTTAGAGACAATCGCAACTGGTAAAGCAGATGCTAAATCTGCAATGGATGAAGCAGCGAAGACAATTAAAACAAATATCGATACCAACCATAAAAAATAATGCTAGGTAAGGGTTAGGCGGTATCCAATTACTTTGGATATGGCCTATCCTTTTATAACACGGTATTGGTTATATTGCATTTCGTGAAAACTCAGGAAGAGACTTTCTCGTTGTTCATCTTCTCTTTAGGAAGTTTGTTTCTGGGCTTTCACTGAATATAGCCAATTCTTTTTCGAAGAAAGGGGAAAAACCCACGATGGATATAATTCCTGCTCAAACAAAAACCAACTATGCTAAAAAGGCTGCTTTATTTTCGATTATTCCAGGGTTTGGACAGTTTTTTAATAAACAATACATAAAAGGAATTATCTTTCTTATTTTGACAGCCTCTTTTTTTATTGCTTTTGCAGATATGTTAAATATTGGATTTTGGGGATTGGTCACTTTAGGTGAAATTCCGAAGCTTGATCATTCTGTTATTTTATTGATAGACGGCATTCTAACGTTAATTGTAACGATTATTGGTTTAGGTATTTACGCTTTTAATATTTACGATGCTTATAACAATGGTAAAAAGAGAGACCAAGAGATTGCATTAAATTCTATACGCGAGCAATATCAAAATTTAATTGATAATGGATTCCCCTATCTAATTGTTTCTCCGGGATTTTTGTTATTAATTTTCGTTGTTATATTTCCGATTATCTTCTCTTTCCTTTTGGCATTCACAAACTATGATTTGTATCATTCCCCACCTGCAAATCTGGTCGATTGGATTGGATTTCAAAACTTTATAGATATTTTTAAAATAGAAATATGGAGAACCACATTCTTTAAAGTGTTTGGCTGGACTATTGTATGGACATTTACAGCAACGACTTTACAAATTGCACTCGGAGTCTTTCTGGCAGTATTGGTTAATCAGAAAGATTTAAAGGGCAAGGCCATCATTAGAACCGTCCTGATTTTACCTTGGGCCGTTCCTGCCTTTGTATCCATTCTTGTATTTTCAGGTATGTTCAATGAATCATTTGGTATTATCAATACGACCATTCTTCCGGCTCTTGGTTTACCTCCAGTGGATTGGATGACGGAAGCAAATTGGACAAGACTTGCTTTAATCCTTATACAGGGCTGGCTGGGCTTTCCATTTATTTTTGCCATGACAACAGGAGTCCTTCAATCTATACCGGAGGATTTATATGAAGCGGCCACGATAGATGGGGCTAGCTTGATGCAGAAATTCAGAAAAATTACTTTACCGCTCGTTTTGTTTGCCACTGCGCCTATACTAATCACACAGTATACGTTTAATTTTAATAACTTTAATTTAATCTTTTTATTTAATAACGGAGGCCCTGCCATACCGGGTCAAAATGCGTGGGGTACGGATATATTAATTTCGTGGATTTATAGATTGACGATGACATCGGCTCAATATGGAAAAGCTGCCGCAGTTACGATGATTCTTTCACTAATTGTCATGTCTGTAGCATTGTGGCAATTTAAACGGACTAAGTCTTTCCAAGAGGAGGATATGATGTAATGAAGAGTTCAAAGAAGAATAAAATAATCCGCTTAACCTTATCTTATATAGTCATAGCCATCATGTTTGCCATTGTCATCTATCCAATTCTTTGGATTATAGGCTCATCCTTTAATCCGGGGAACAGTTTGTCCGGTTCAACGATGTTTCCCAAAAATCCAACGCTAGACCATTATCAAGAGCTATTTGATATGAAAAACAGTGATTATCTGATTTGGTACTTTAACTCTCTTAAAATTAGTATTATGACCATGACTTTAACGGTTATTACGGTTTCTTTTACAGCCTATGCGTTTTCACGATATCGGTTTGTTGGAAGAAAAAATGGATTAATGACCTTTTTGATTTTACAAATGATCCCGAACTTTGCAGCCTTGATTGCCATTTATGTATTGGCCGTTCGGACAGGATTGCTGGATACACATATCGGCTTAATTTTACTGTATGTGGGTGGACAAATTCCGATGAATACGTGGTTGATGAAGGGGTATCTTGATACCATTCCACGTGAACTCGATGAAAGTGCGAAGATGGATGGAGCCGGTCATTTACGTATCTTCTTCCAAATCGTCCTGCCTTTGGCAAAACCAATCATAGCGGTTGTAGCATTATTCGCTTTTGTTGCTCCTTTCGGAGATTTTATTTTAGCGAAAATATTAATTAGCTCAAGTGATCAGTATACGATTGCAGTTGGTTTATATGAACTGGTTGGTAAGAAATTTGGAGCAGAATTCACTAAGTTTGCAGCAGGTTCGGTTTTAATTGCCATTCCAATTGCTACTCTTTTCCTATTCTTCCAAAAATACTTTGTTTCCGGATTGACGGCTGGCGGTACAAAGGGATAAGGTTATTTTGATGGGAGAAATAAGGGGGAAATTAGTATGTTAAAAAAAGTAATGGCCATTCTGCTGGCGCCGTTTATCTTATTTTCGACAATTCCGGTATCTGCGGATGAAAGAGAGGAAAGAGATTGGCAGGATGAGTCCATCTACTTCATCATGGTGGACAGATTTTATAATGGGAATACGAAAAATGATTATAGTGTGGACCTGGATAATCATAATACATACCAGGGCGGTGATTTTGCCGGTATTATGCAAAAGCTAGATTATTTGCAGGAAATGGGCTTTACCACTATTGCATTAAATTCAATCGTTGAAAACACAGAATCAGGCTATCATGGCGATTGGGCTCTGGATTATAGAAAGATCAATGAGAATTATGGAACATTAAAGGAATTTAAACAGTTAGTGCAAGAAGCTCATAAACGTAATATGAAAGTAATCGTTGACTTTAATGCGAATCATGTCGGACCTAATCATCCATGGCTTAAGGATCCGGCAAAAGAAGATTGGTTTCATGAAAGAAAAGATGTGACCTCTGCAAGTAACCAGGAAGACACACAGGCTGGATGGATAGATGGATTGCCAGATTTGGCACAGGAAAATCCTGAGGTATCTGCTTACTTGTTGGATGCTGCGAAGTGGTGGATTACAGAAACCAATATTGACGGCTATCGTTTGAATGATTTGGAGTATGTTTCTGTTGATTTTTGGAGTAATTTCAGTAAAGAAATGAAATCGGTTAAAAATGATTTCTTTCTACTTGGTAATGGTACTATAGAAAATAAATCTGATTTGGTTGACCTTAAGGAATCAGGTATTGATGGTGTACTAGATAAACAACAAATGGAAGCGTTGAGAGAGGTATTTGCTAAACCGGATCAGAAGATGGATTCATTATTCTCTATTTGGAATGAGCGAATGCAATCGATGAGTCAACCACATCAGTTAGGAATTATGGTTGATACAGAAGATACACCAAGATTCACTAAATCAATGCAAGATCATAATCAATTCCCTGGAACGAGATGGGAATTACTGATAACCCATATGTATACAATGCCTGGTATCCCAATGGTTTATTACGGATCCGAGATAGCCATGAATGGTAATGAGGTACCAGATAATCGCCGCATGATGGATTTCAGAACAGATAAGGATTTAATTGAATATATAGGTAAAATAGCTGCGCTGCGTAAAGAGTATCCTGCTTTAAGGAAAGGAACTCTTGAACTTTTGAGCGAGCAGGATGGAATGGTCGTCTATAAAAGAGAGTATAAAGACCAAATCATGATTATTGCAATTAATAATAGCTCGAAAACAAAAACCATTCAACTTGATGCGGCTAATCTTCCAGCAAGTGAAGAATTACGTGGCAGGCTTAACGCAGATATGGTGAGAAAAAGCAATGATACCTATTCAATTACTTTGGACCGCGAAACATCAGAAGTCTATTTGGCAGCAGAAAAAAGCGGCGTAAATTATGTATTCATTGCTGTAATTGCTTTAGTTAATATCTTGTTCTTTGGATTCCTTTATTTGGCACGAAGAAAAGGAAGACGGCAAAACAATCATAATTGAACGAAAATGGAGGGATGCTTTTTCCTCCATTTTTTAAATAATAATCATAGACTAGCATAAGTGAGGTTGAAGGTGCTTGAATAGGAAATGGTGGAAGGAAGCAGTTTGTTATCAAATATATCCAAAGAGTTTTAAAGATTCCAATGGAGATGGGATTGGAGATTTACGAGGGGTAATTAATAAACTTGATTATTTAACCGAACTGGGGATAGATGTTATCTGGATTTGCCCTATTTATCAATCCCCCAATGCGGATAATGGCTATGATATCAGTGATTACCAAGCAATCATGAACGAATTTGGAACGATGGACGATTTTGACGAATTACTCGCGGAAGTTCATAAACGGGGTATGAAGCTTATCATGGATCTGGTCGTTAACCATACAAGTGATGAGCACCCGTGGTTTTTAGAATCCAAAACATCAGTAGATTCACCTAAAAGAGATTGGTACATATGGAGTGATGGAAGCCCTAGTGGCCCACCGAATGATTGGGAGAGCATTTTCTCGGGCAGTGCATGGGAATATGATGTGGAAAGTGGGCAATATTATTTGCATGTATTTGCAACAAAACAGCCTGATTTGAATTGGGAGAACAAGGATATGAGAGAGGCCGTGTATAATATGGTCAATTGGTGGTTAGATAAAGGGATTGACGGATTCCGTATTGACGCTATTAGCCATATAAAAAAGAAGGCTGGTTTTCCAAATTCAGCAGGATTAGATGATAACGGGATAAAAGGGTTCAAGATGTATACGGACCAGGATGGGATTCATGATTTCCTTCAAGAATTAAAGATGAAAACATTCTCAAACTATGACGTTATGACGGTGGGAGAAGCAAGTGGGGTAAGCGCCGAAGATGCAGACCCGTGGGTAGAAGAACAAAAAGGTGCATTTGATATGGTGTTTCAATTCGAGCATTTGAGCTTATGGGAAAAAGAAACTGAAGTTGATCTCGACCTTGTATCATTAAAAAGAATCCTGTCAAAATGGCAAACTGTATTACATGGTAAAGGCTGGAATGCGTTATTCATAGAAAATCATGATAAACCACGTATTGTATCAGTGCTAGGAAATCATCAGGAGTATTGGCAAGAAAGTGCTAAGATGCTAGGAACTATGTATTTCTTCATGCAGGGTACCCCTTTTATTTATCAAGGGCAGGAAATTGGCATGACAAATGTAGCTTTTCCTTCTATTAATGATTACGATGATATTAGTATGAAGAATTATTATCAGTTAGAAACCGCTAAAGGAAGAGACCATCTTGATATTATGAAAGTAATATGGAAAAACGGACGTGATAATTCCAGAACGCCAATGCAATGGGATGATTCGTTAAACGGTGGTTTTACATTAGGAATCCCTTGGATGAAGGTGAATCCAAATTACCAGGATATTAATGTCAAGCATCAGCGTCAGGATTCCAATTCGATTCTTTCCTTTTATAAAAAAATGATTCGCTTGCGCAAGCAGTATGATTGTCTTGTTTATGGTGAATATAAGCTTTACCTAGAGGATGATCCTAATGTGTACATGTACTCCAGATTTACAGATGAACAAACCGCTTTAGTAATCTGTAATTTCAGTGAAGATAGTGAAGTTATTACTCTACCGGCTTTCAATGGGTTGACAGGGGAGCTAATCCTTAGTAATTATAATAATCATAGTGAAGAAACAGACGAACAGGGTAATATCTATTTATCACCATATGAATCAAGAGTCTATCTCTTCAAATAGATCGCTGAATAGGAAATGGGGAACAATCGTATGGCGATAACGATAAAAGACGTAGCGAAATTGGCAAATGTGGCACCTTCGACAGTTTCCAGAGTAATTGCCAACAATCCAAGAATAAGCGAGAAGACAAAAAGAAAAGTTAGAGAAGCAATGGAAGAACTCGGCTATCATCCAAATTTTATAGCGAGAAGCTTGGCAAACAAGTCAAGTGAGGTTTTAGGAATCGTTATGCCCAAGTCTGGAGATGGATCTTTTTTAAATCCATTTTTCTCTACGGTTATGAAGGGTTTGAGCCAGGCTGCCCATGAAGACTTGTATGGCTTACATATTACTACAGGGATATCAGATGAGGGAATATTTAATGAAGTTGAAAAAATGGTACATGGCGGCAGAGTGGACGGAGTAATTCTGCTCTACTCCAAAGTTGACGATACCGTATTGAACTATCTATATAAAATAAATTTCCCTTTTGTTGTCATTGGAAAACCACCTATGCATGACAGCAGTATTACGTATGTGGATAACGATAATTTTCAGGCTGGCAAGGATGTAGCCGATTATTTACTTGCGAACGGGCATAAGGATATTGCCTTTATTGGAGGGAGTGCTCATCTGGTCGTCACGATTGAACGGATGAGAGGGTACGAGGAAGCACTGAAGGATGCTGGAATACCTATTTTAAAAGAATATGCGATTCATGAAGATTTCATGCTTGAAGGTGGTAAAGAAGCAGTCAAGCAATTAATGAATCTTGATAAACCTCCTTCAGCATTAATAGTTGCTGATGATTTTATGGCACTTGGGGTACTGAACATGCTTGATGAAATGGATATTAGTGTTCCAGAAGATATCTCAGTAGTAAGCTTTAATAATGTCTTAATTTCGCAATTGTCAAAGCCGGCTCTTTCCTCTGTGGATATCAATATTGAGACATTGGGGTATCAGGCAGTCAAATTACTGATTTCCAAAATAAAGAACCCCCAGGGACCAACGATGCGTATGATTATTCCGCATCAATTCATTATTCGGTCATCTGTTGCAAAAAATGAGGTAAATTTATAAAGAAACGGTGAAGATACCCTAAAGGTGTCTTCACCATTTTTTATTCTTTATCCATTTACGACGCTGCCGCCATTTACATGCAAGGTTTGTCCGGATACATAGGACGAGTCATCACTTGCCAGGTACACATAAGTAGGAGCCAATTCATCAGGCTGCCCAATACGGCCAAGCGGTGTGTTTTGACCCCAGCTTTCTTCAATTTGCTCAGCAGAGAAGGATGCGGGAATTAACGGTGTCCAAATAGGGCCCGGTGCAACGGCATTTACATAGATTCCTTTAGGTGCAACACTATTGGAAAGCGCGCGGGTAAAGGATACGATCGCTCCCTTTGTAGATGAGTAATCAATTAACAATGGATTACCCTGATAGGCTGTTACACTGGAAGAATTGATGATTTTTCCGCCCTTCGGAAGATGTTTCATGGCCGCTTTTGCCATATAAAAATATCCGAATATATTGGTTCGGAATGTGCGTTCCAATTGTTCTGAAGTTATGTCAGTAAATTCTTTTTGAACATGCTGTTCTGCAGCGTTGTTGACAAGAATATCGAGTTTACCGAATGTTTCCACTGTCTTTTCTACAGCATTTATACAAACATCCTCGTATCCAACATCGCCTGTGATTAACAGGCATTTTCGGCCTTCCGCCTCTACAAGCTCTTTTGTTTTTTCGGCATCTTCTTGCTCTCTATCTACATAAAGAATAGCTACATCGGCACCTTCTTTGGCAAAGTAGACTGCAACAGATCGGCCAATTCCGCTGTCACCGCCTGTAATAATAGCCACTTTATCTTTTAATTTCCCACTGCCTTTATAGGAAGAAGTAACGGTAATAGGTTCAGGATCCATTTTATACTGCAATCCTGGTTGTACTTCTTGCTCTTGTCCTGGCGCATTATTAAATCTTTCACTCACAACTGAATACCTCCTATATTTTTCATCTATGTGTATACTTTTCCACTGTTTGGTGAAACAAAACATTTTTCGTCATGATGGGCGCTGGATAAGATTATATAATTAGCGTCAAGTGAGGGTTATAAGCTATATAGAAAGAATATGAAAAAGGGTAACACTATCAAATGAGAGTGTTACCCTGTCTTTTTGTATATGACCTAGAATCGCTAATTACCCATTCACAACAGAGCCGCCATTTACATGAAGAACCTGTCCACTGACATAGCTGGAATCATCACTTGCCAAATAAACGTAAGTTGGGGCTAATTCGGATGGTTGTCCAGCACGTCCAAGCGGAACGTTTTTACCAAATTCAGCTACTTTATCAGCCTCGAATGTAGCGGGAATTAATGGTGTCCAAATTGGACCCGGTGCTACTGCGTTCACTCGGATTCCTTTGCTGGCGATACTATTGGAAAGCGCACGTGTAAAGGATACAATGGCACCTTTCGTTGAAGAATAATCAATCAATTGTGCGTTACCTTGATAGGCTGTTACAGAAGTTGTATTAATAATGGAACTTCCTTTAGATAAGTGAGGAAGAACAGCTTTTGTTAAATAGAATTGTGAAAAGATATTGGTTCTAAATGTTTTTTCTAATTGCTCGTCACTAATATCCAACAGGCTCTCCTGAGGATGCTGTTCAGCTGCGTTATTGACTAAGATATCAATTTTGCCGAATTCACTTTTAACTTTTTCAGCGACTTCGCGGCAAAAAGCACTGTCCCCAATATCTCCAGCTAACAGCATGCATTGTACACCTTCGTTTTCCACTAAATCTTTTGCTTTGTTCGCATCCTCGTGTTCATTTAAATACACAATCGCGACGTTGGCGCCTTCTTTAGCATAATAGTGAGCAACAGATCGGCCAATCCCACTGTCTCCGCCTGTGATAATCGCTACTTTTCCTTTTAATTTACCGCTGCCTTTATAATTTTCATCGACTTCTTTTGGTTCAGGATGCATTTCGTTTGTTACACCAGGTTGAGTATCCTGTTCTTGGGCTGGAAATCCATCTTTACCGATTTTTATATCTTCATTCATTTCACAACATCCTTTCCAATTAATGTTTCCCTATTGTTATTCCTCATTTATGGAAAAAGAAACATGGAAGATGAGAAATATACCATCAATGAACAGGTGTCACTCATTGGTTAATTTTAAAAAAGCTATATCTATGTATGCTTGTCCACACAATGCTTAGAAGAAAATCATAGTGTAAAAAAGGGGAGTATCTCTAATAAAATTGCTTTGTTAAAGGAGAATAAGGATGGGTTGGGACAATAAAAAAGAACTATGCCGCGAATTTTCAAGGATACTTGATGGTGATAGTAGTCTAGATGAAAATGGAGTTTGCCTGGTTCAGAGGTTTCGAGATATTGACTTTGAGATTTTAAATCGTAAAACAATTTCTCCATTGGTTAATCCTCAAATTTTTTCCTTCGAGAATTTAGATAGAAGAGGGAATACATTAAACTTAGGTGAGACTGTTTTGCTGCAAGAAGAAATTAATCCATTATTAACGGAACTACGAAAACGGGATATTATTGTTACTGCAATTCATAATCACTGGTTATTCGAAGAACCTAGGGCAATGTATATGCACTTTGAATCAGTTGAACCACCTTTACAGTTTGCAAGAAAGGTAAGGGAAGCATTTAAGGTTTTAAAAACTAAAATAAGGGGCTGTCCCAAAAGTCGTTAAAGTTGGACTTTTATGGGCTGCCCCTTATCGATAATGAATAAATCTATGTAACTACTAGCGGAAGTTGATAAATTGAACTTCAATAGAAAGATCTGCTTCCCGAATGGCTGCAATAACTTGCTGAAGATCATCCTTGCTTTTTCCGGTCACACGGATTTGATCGTCCTGTATTTGGGATTTTACTTTGTTACCGACATTTTTAACAATTAAATTAATTTTCTTTGCGTTGTCTTTGTCTATACCTTGAACCAATTTAGCACGTTGGCGAACTGTGCCGCCTGAAGCGCCTTCCATTTTTCCGTAATCAAGGTTCTTAACGGGAACGCCCCGTTTAATGAGCTTGCTCATTAAAACATCCTTTAATTGCCCCATTTTGTAATCATCGTCAGAAACAAGCACGAGTTCCTCATTTTCCAGCTTAATATCACTTTTGCTACCTTTAAAATCATAACGTGTTTTTACTTCCTTCATTGCCATCGTTACAGCATTTGTTACCTCTGATAAATCAATTTTTGAAACCACGTCAAATGAGCTTTCTTTAGCCATAGGATCCCTCCGTTTTATTTTTATTATAAAAAAAGCACTATATAAGTTCAATTACAAGTGAAAAAGAGGATTTTTTATTGAAATCCTCTTTATACACAGTTAATATGTTGAAATGGAGATTTTACTTATAAGTGATCAGTCTTTTTTGAAAAAGATTTTTTTCCGGCTTTTCGGTTTTTCTCTTCCTGAATATTTTTAATTTCATGTTTAGCTTGGTTATCTCTGGCTTTTTTATCGTTATCTGAAGTATGATAAGCCATGTGTGTTAGCCCCCTTGCTAATTATTTACTAGGAATATGTCTAGTATGCTGCAAGTGGGGGAAAATATGTATACATCAGAATGTATTTCAGGATAGTTTATTTAAGAAAAATATTGCAATGGTACCTGGACCGGCATGAGCGCCAACAGTTGCACCGACAGATGAAATATATACGGATTTTGGTTGGAAATTTTCTTCAATTAAATGCTTGAATTCCATAGCTTTTTCGATATCATCGCCATGACTGATTCCAATTATTTGTTTATCTAATTGGTCTCCTCGTTCTTTCATGACATCGATGACGGCTTGCATCAGTTTTTTGCGGCCGCGGAATTTATCCAGTGGAACCAGTTTGCCATCTTCAACATTTAGCAGCGGCTTGATATTCAATAACCCGCCGAAAAAAGCAGATGTTTTGGAAATTCGGCCACCACGAGCCAGGTATTCCAAATTGTCTACCGTAAATAAATGTTCCATATGGGAGGCTGAAAACTGTGCTGTTTCTTTCAGTTCTTCGAGACTGGCTCCTTTAGCGGCTTTGCGTACGGCTTCCATGACGACTAAGCCATAGCCTAAAGACGCGCATTTACTGTCGACAATTTCTAATTGAAGATCTGGGTACTCAGCTTTAACTTCGTCTCTCATCATGACAGCTGTTTGATAGGTACCGCTTAATTCGGAAGAAAATGCGACATAAAGTCCGGGTTGTTTATTTTTTGCCAGCTCTTCGAATTTTTCGTAAAAACTTTGTGGAGACACCTGTGATGTTTTTGGTGCTTTTCCTTCGCGCATGGCATCGTAGACTACTTTTGGTTTGATTGTAACTTGATCATCATATTCATTGTCATCAAGATGTACTTTTAATGGAAAAAGAATGATGTTATTATCCTGGAAGTATTCTAATGGCAAATCGCTTGCACTATCAGCCAATATTTGTACACTCATATAGACACCTACTTTTTTAAAATTTACTTAGTTTAATTATAAGTCTATTATCTTTTATAGAAAACAAAAATTGTTCACATATCTATCTATCATGGGGAATTTATTTTCAGTTGTCAACTTAAGGAGGAGCTAAATTTGGTTTGGAATGAAACAAAAAAAATACTGGCTGTTGTGGTTGGAGCTTTATTAAATGCGATCGCAATGAATTATTTCTTGATACCTGCAAACGTGTTTGCGAGTGGGTTCACGGGGACAGCCCAAATTATATCAGCAGCATTGGACATGTTTACGAATATTAATTTATCTACAGGGATTTTATTACTTGCTCTTAATATTCCGATTGCTATTCTTGCTTGGTTTAAGGTTGGAAGGTCTTTCACAGTGTACAGCTTTTTAGCTGTTGTATTAATGTCATTATTCTTAGAAATATTACCTGTACAATCCTATTCAGATGATATTATCCTGAATGCTGTTTTCGGCGGTGTAATTGGAGCGGCCGGTGTGGGAATCACACTTCGATTCGGTGCTTCCACTGGTGGTATGGATATTGTGGCAATGATTCTTTCCAGAATCAATGATAAGCCAATCGGCATTTACTTTTTAATGCTGAATGGAGCTATTGTAGCCATTGCGGGGCTTATGTATTCAGAAGAACAGGCACTTTATACATTAATTTCATTATATGTTTCTACGAGAGTAATTGATGCTATTCACACAAGACATATAAAAGTTACGGCTATGATTGTAACAAGACATGCAGATGAATTGAAGCAGGCGATACATTCCAAGCTGGTACGCGGAATAACGATGATTCCTGCTGTTGGAGCCTTTACGGGCGAAGATAAAAATATGCTAATGATCGTGATAAGCCGTTATGAGCTATATGACCTGCAGAGTGTTATTCAGGAAGTAGACCCACATGCATTTACAAATATCGTTCAATCTACCGGGGTTATCGGTTCTTTCCGGAAAGATTAAAAGAAGAGCACAAGATCTTAGTCTTGTGCTCTTCTTCATTAGTTTGAATGCTTTTCAAGGGAATCCAGTATATCCTGCATGGTATGCAATTGAGCCTGCTCAGCCAGTGTTGAATTCGCAAATGCAGAAGAAAGCTCATTGCGTGCTTTAGTGATTAGTTCCTGTTGATTAGAGCTTTTTATCTGTGCCAATTCCACAGCTTTTTGAGCCCGGCTAAATAATTCATTGCGCATTTACAGTCCTCCACAGGTAGAAGAATCACGATTCTCTTCAGCCTCAGCCATTGTTAAGCGATATGGGAATCGCTCACTATGTTTAGACACAGCCGTCTTACCTTGTTGAACAAAGCGCTTTGATTTATTTCTTTTTCCCATGGAAGTACCTCCCGCATTCAAGGTGTGACTCGAAAGAAAGAGTCATATCTATCATAACCAGACGGAGATTATGTTAGTCACGCAGATTTTATATTAAATTTCTCTTCAAGGAAGACTGCAATTCCATCTTCCTCATTTGATAATGTGATGTGATTAGCAACATTTTTCAGCTGTTCAATACCATTTCCCATGGCTACGCCGGTTCCCACATAATCAAGCATTTCTAGATCATTATCTTCATCGCCAAATGCGATAATATTTTTTCTGGAAATTCCTAAATCTTTTGATACCAAATCAACACCAACCGCTTTGCTCATTCCATTTCTAACAATTTCGATGACATGCCATGGATCTGCCCAGCGTCTGTGATCAATGACTTCAGCGTGGACATCCGAAAGGTGTTTCCTGATTCCGGCGACATCATTTTCATCGGAATGAATAAGCATCGAAGTAGGGGAAGCCTGTAAAAATTGGCGTAGATCACCTGTAGTTATATTCGTGCTGCCGTGATGCAAAACATCAATTAATTTTTCATCATGGTAATGGAAATACACATCATCCTTTACCTCGGCAATAATATTGTGGAAACGGTAATCGTCCATAGCTTCCACAATGTCTTTTGCCACTTTTATATCTAGCGGCGAATGATGCATGCCCCAGCCTGTATGGAGGGGATGGTGAATAAAAGCTCCATTAAAATTCACAATCGGGGTTTTAAATTGCATTTCACGATAATAAGGTTCACTTGATCGGTATGGTCTTCCAGTAGCAATCATCACTTCATGACCATTATTTTGTAATGTTTGCAATACTTTTTTGGTGCGTGGAGAAATGGTTTTATCATCTTTCAATAACGTTCCATCTAAATCAAGTACAATTAAGTGTTTATCTGACATATGGCTCTCCTTCTAAATTAAATTTATTCTAGAATTATAAGTTGAATTAATTCCATTTAGATTCCTATTTTATATATCATAACAAGTATAGCCGTTTAATGGTATCGTTTGGTTTGTAAAAAAATATATAGAGAAGGGGAATAATAATGATACAAGTAGAGAAAGTATATGTTGAACATATTCCGATGCTTATCGTAGGTAAGCAGGATATGAATAATGTACCTCTCCCCGGATTTATTTTTCTTCACGGTTTTACCAGTGCAAAAGAGCATAATCTGCACTATGCGTATCTTCTGGCGGAAAAGGGATTTAGAGTATTTTTGCCTGAAGCATACTTGCACGGTGAACGAGAAGAACGGGAAATGAAGAAGGATTTATCGAGTTCATTTTGGAAAATTGTTATTTCCTCTATAAAAGAATTGCATATGATAAAAAAATATATCACAGAGCATGGATTAGCGATTTATGATTGTATAGGTCTGGGCGGTACATCTATGGGTGCAATCACGACACTAGGAGCCCTAACTCAATATGATTGGATTCGTGTGGGAGTCAGTCTGATGGGAAACCCGGCATATAAAGAGTTTGCGCAGTATCAAGTGGAGGAATTTGAAAAACAGGGGATTGATTTAGGTTTTACGGAGGAAGAAAAATTGAAAGTATTCAGTACTCTTGAAGAACTTGATTTATCCTTGCAGCCTGAAAAATTAAACAATCGTCCCCTTTTCTTCTGGCATGGGGAAAAGGATCCTATTGTACCGATTGCAGGTGGTCGTGCATTTGTAGAAAACCACCAGGAAAAAGTAGAATCTGGCATGATTACTTACATATCTGATAAGACGGCCGGTCACGCTGTTACCAGAAGTGGGTTGCTCCAGGCCGTAAACTGGATAGAAGAGAATCTTGTATAAGGATTTAGATTGGTCAGATTAAGTGAAATTTGGTAGGATTGAAACAAGAATGTTAAGGAAGGAGAATTTACCATGGATCAAGATATGAAAGATAGTCTTATGAGTGCATTGGAAGAAGTTTTGGACCCTGAATTGGGAATTGATATAGTAAACCTAGGCCTAGTCTATAATGTCGATATGACTGACGAAGGCGATGTGACAGTAACGATGACATTAACCGCGATGGGCTGTCCTTTGGCAGGTACCATTGTCGATCAAGTACGTTATGCATTAAAGGAACTGCCTGAAGTGAAAAACGTTGAGGTAGACATTGTTTGGACACCGGCATGGACAAAGGATCGTATGTCCCGTTATGCGAAAATTGCCTTGGGAGTACAATAATAAAGTTTGAATATATTTTGGGAGCTGAGTTTAAGGCTCTCTTTTTTATGGAAAAGAATATCTTTTTTAATATCCAAGCTATTTTTAAAGGAAGTGGCGGAGCTTTATCCAGAGCTGCCGATTGTAAGGATAGGTGGGATAACTCCAGATCATATGAAATCAATAATAGAAGCTGGTGCTGATGGAGTGGCTGTTGTTTCTGCGATTGCTTTAAGTGATCATCCACTTCAAGCGGTCGAATCGTTTAAGCAGCAGCTTGTATGTAAAGAATCATGAAATGAATTAGGGTTTATGGGAAGGATAAAAGTGAAAGAGTGAGAATCTCTTCCGCTATTATTCTTGATAGGAGGCATAACAAACATGCGTGAATATGACCTAGCCCAATTAAATGAAGAACAGGTAAGGCAATTAAATGAGTTCCAAGAAAAACTCAGCGAGCAATTAGGCCAAGATATTATTCTGATTGCTTATCATGATGAGGAGGAAAGCATTTAATTCCTATAAAAAGGCGATCAGCTATACTGGGCTGAATCGTCTTTTTTTCATATTAGAGAAAATGATTAGGTGAATTGATCAATCATACAGGAAGATTATAGATAGATGGTTTACAGTTAATATAGGTATTTATGAATCCTAAAACCATGTACAGAAGAGAAGGATAGAAGAAGGGATAGAGAAGAGTGATAGGGAATATTCGCATATGTACGGAACTTACCGAAAAACATTGGCAGTTGTTAATGGAGGCAGATCCTTCTAGACGGCAAATCGAAAAATATAGCGATACAGGCTATACCTTTGAACTTCCTATTGATAATGATATAGCAGGGATTATTATTGTAACTCCAAAAACAACGGAACGAGTAGAAATTATGAATCTATCCGTAGATGAAAAATGGCGGGGCAGAGGATATGCGAAAGCACTGATTGAATATGCTTGCTCCTTTTCAGCTGCCAAAGGGTATCGCATCGCAGAGATAGGTACTGGAAATTCAAGTATCTATCAACTTGCACTCTATCAAAAGGTTGGCTTTAGAATTATGGGTATCGAACATGATTATTTTAGTAGGAATTATCCTGAGCCAATCTATGAAAATGGTATGCTGTGCCGGGACATGATTCGTTTAGAAAGGAAATTTCAATTAAATAAATAGTAGTTAGTAGCGCCATATAATTTTGGGGAGTGAACTCATATATGTAGTTTATCTACGAAATGAAGAAATACAGGAAAGAACCATTTTTATTTGGAATCGCAGTTTGACTGTTATTCAGATAATCGAACAGCAGAGACGGTCAATTTACGCAAAAAGATTGAAAGGTTTTATATTATTGGATAGGCATTAGAGACTGGGTATATGAATGTGACGGCCAGTCTCCAAAAAAGATGTGTATTATTTAGCCAAAGCCAATATCCTATTAAATTTCTCTTTCCAGCTTTCTGATAAAGCATCGACGGAAAGGATACTTTGGATGGCCTCTCTATTGCTGGAGTCATGATGCATAATTTGATTGGCATATGCAATCGTAATGTTCTGTGGGGCTCGATCGATAATTTCAATGACAGAACCTTTAGTAAGGATACCCTCCTCCAAAACTCGTAAATAATAACCCGAATAGCCACTTGCTCTAATCCAGAAAGGTAATTGGTCTATATTATGCCGAGCGGCAATTTTATAACAGGGTTCCCGTGGTTGGGTAACTTGAAATAGGCAGCCATCTGCTTTAAGAATGTCGCCAATCCTAACCTTATCCTCCGTTAATCCCAATAAAGTTAAATTTTCTCCAAAATCTCCCGCTTTAAATAATTGTCCGATTTTTTCTGACCAGTATGGGTAATGCTCTGAGGGGTATACACATATTGCTTTATCAGGACCTCCGTGATGATTAAGGTCACTTTGTTCATCACCTTCTAGGTTGGTCTTTGCAACTTGTATGGGGTAGTGGACTTCATCTTTATAGATAGCAGATTGTACAATTTTACTCTTATAGGGTAGAGATGTAGGTTTTCCAACACGTATTGATTCGATTGTTCCACTGATCAAGCTAATCCCCTCTCTCATCTTTATTTCTTTAATATTAGCAAAAATAAAGACAGTCTATTACGTATAGACATAATTTATTACAAAAATTAGTAATTATGTCATGCCCTTAGGGGAAAATTAAACCTGTCAAACTAATGATAAGGAAATTCCAATAATTGTTTTTCGGTGAAGAGAATGGTAGGATAGCTATGGGAACATGCTAATGTTTAGTAGAGATAGATTGAGATGGGAGAGAATAATATGTTTTCAAATATTGGAGTACCTGGGCTTATTCTTATATTAGTTCTCGCATTAATGATTTTTGGACCATCAAAGCTTCCTGAAATAGGAAGGGCATTTGGGAAAACATTAAAAGAGTTTAAAAATGCTACAAAAGATATAATAGAAGATGATGATGAAGTTAAAAAGAACAATAAGGTCAATATTGAGAAAACGCCAAATCCTTAATGTTTCATAAAAATTTTAAAGTACTATGATAAACCACCCTTTATTTTGCAGACGGGGTGGTTTTTAGTTTGTCTTTATGGTGTGGTGCCAAAAGATACTTTAATGTCTTGAATAAAGGGCAATAAAGATATAGTAAGTAAAAAACCATCCTTTTATATAACTATGTATAAAAGATACTCCATCTTGATTTTGTTTTAAAATGGAGCTTTTATTTTTTGTTAAATGAATAGCTTTTAAAGCAACGAATAAATAAATAATTAGGTCAACCTGGCTGGCAGTGAATAACAGCATTTGTTGAGTATAAAATGTAGGACTGATTATTAAGGGATGGTTGTTTGAAAAATTTCTGGAAAAGTAATCAAGGTCATAATACTACCTTTGACATAGTTTAATGATGATGAAGATATATATTTTGAACTATATAAATTAGGCAGATGACCATTTTTCTGAAAATAAATAAAAATACATTTGATTTTATAAATATACATACTATAATAGATAGATATTACAGAATATACAATCAATGGATGGGGTGGAAACATGAATGTATCTGTTGTAGGGGCTACAGGATATAGTGGAATGGAATTAATACGTTTACTTTCGAGTCATCCAACATTCCATTTAACGGCTGTATATTCATCTTCGAGTGCAGGTAATCGGCTTGATCATGAAAATAGACAGCATTTTGGACTGATCCCCCATGTTTTAAATGAAGTGGATCCAGGGTTAATTGCTAAGCAAAGTGAACTTGTGTTTTTGGCAATGCCCAGTGGCGTATCAAAGGAACTTGTTCCGGAATTGTATAAGAATGGTTTGAAAATTATAGATTTATCCGGAGATCATAGGTTAAAAAACGGAGAATTATATGAAAAGTGGTATGAAGGGTCACCGCCATCAAGCGATCTATTACAAAAGAGTGTTTATGGACTATCTGAATGGAATCGGGCGGCAATCCGTGAGAGCCGTTTGATCGCAAATCCAGGCTGTTACCCGACAGCTGCTTTGTTAGGATTAGCTCCACTTTTATCAAATAAATTAATTGAATCATCTGACATTATTATTGATGCCAAATCAGGTGTTTCAGGGGCGGGTAAAAAGAGTAATGATTCAAAACATTATGCTCATGTAAATGATAACCTATCAATCTATAAAGTACATCAGCATCAACATATACCTGAAATAGAACAACAATTATCAGAATGGGACTCTGAGCTTTCTCCTATTATGTTTACTACTCATCTCATTCCCATGACACGTGGAATTATGGTGACGATGCATGCAAAGGTAAAGCCTGAAGTAACAGCTGAACATATTCATAATGCTTTCCTTACAGCTTATCAAAATGAATTCTTTATTCGTTATAGAGGTGAAAATAGCTTTTCATCGACAAAGGAAGTGTATGGCTCCAATTTTTGCGATATCGGTTTCAGAATGGATGAGAGGACAGGAAGAGTCACCGTGGTTTCTGTAATTGATAATCTCGTCAAAGGAGCAGCAGGCCAGGCGATTCACAACGCAAATATTATGATGGGACTTGAAGAAACAGAAGGTTTACGTTTCTATCCAGTCTATCCTTAAGGAACAAAGGGAGTGGAGATAATCTATGAATGTGCTAATGAATGGGGATATTAAGGCAGTAAGAGGAGGGATTCTTACACCAAAAGGGTATCAGGCAGAAGGAATCCATGCAGGCTTACGCTACGCGCGTAATGATTTAGCTATTTTATATTCAACTGTTCCAGCGAATGCAGCAGCCGTCTATACATTAAACACTTACCAGGCAGCTCCGATCCTTGTTACGAAGGAGAGCTTGAAAATAGAGGGAAAGCTGCAGGCAGTCGTAGTAAATAGTGCATGTGCTAACGCTTGTACCGGAGAACGTGGATTGAAGGATGCCTATCGTATGCGGTCACATGTAGCGGATAAATTACAAATACCTCCGTCCTACGTAGCGGTTGCTTCTACTGGAGTGATTGGAGAATTTTTAGAGATTGATAAGATATGCACTGGAATTGCAAATATTCATCTGACAGACCAGGAAGCGGGAGCCGAACATTTTGAAGAGGCTATTCTGACAACGGATACAAAGACTAAGAGCTGTGCTTTTCAAACTATAATAGATGGGGTTGTCGTTTCAATGGGAGGAGCGGCAAAGGGATCAGGCATGATTCATCCTAACATGGCAACGATGCTTGGATTTATTACAACGGATGCAAATGTGGATCAGGAATCTTTGCAAAGAGCATTAAGAACTGTAACGAATGTTTCATTTAATCAAATAACAGTCGATGGAGATACTTCAACCAATGATATGGTTGTTGTACTGGCAAATGGAATGGCAAATAATCAAATGCTTTCTGAGAAGCATCCGGAATGGAATCGCTTTGTAAATTTATTAAAAGAGGCTTCCGAATCGTTGGCTAAACAAATTGCACGTGATGGTGAGGGTGCGACCAAGCTGGTTGAAGTGGTGGTATCAGGAGCAGAAACAGACCAAGAGGCTCAAGCACTTGCAAAAACCGTTATTGGATCAAATTTAGTGAAAACTGCCGTGTATGGGGCCGATGCCAATTGGGGCAGGATTGTCGGAGCGATGGGGAGAAGCAATATCCCTTTTAATCAGGACCGGGTAAGTATTTTCTTCGGACCCGTGGAGGTTCTTCATTTTGGTGCACCCATTATTTTTGATGAGGAAAAGGCCCGTGATTATTTACTAGGCAATGAAGTCCAAATCAGAATCGAATTGACAGATGGACTGGGCACAGGAACTGCATGGGGATGCGACCTTACGTATGATTATGTAAAAATTAATGCAAGCTATCGAACTTAAGGGGAGATGTTTGGATGAAGCTAATTGTTGTCAAATGCGGGGGAAGCATTATTGATCAATTAACCGATCATTTTTTCAATAGTTTAAGAGAGCTGGAGGATAGAGGATATTCATTTGTATTTGTTCATGGGGGCGGACCAGATATAAATGATATGCTCGCTAAATTTGAAATTCCTGTTCAGTTTGAAAAGGGGTTAAGAAAAACATCTGTCAAGGTCCTTGAGATAGCAGAGCTTGTCCTTGCTGGTAAGACGAATAGGCAGCTTGTTCATAAATTACAATCAAAAGGGTTTCAAACCATCGGAATAAATGGGTCGGACGGATTCATATTGGAAGCAGATTATATTAATAAAGCAGAGCTTGGTGAGGTAGGAATGATTAAAAAGGTAAACAGCCATCTTCTAGAGAGTCTGTTATCGAATGGGGTGTATCCCGTACTCACCCCAATTTCCATGTCAAAAGAAGGACGAAAGCTTAATGTAAATGCAGATTCCGCTGCTGGTGCTGTTGCGGCAGCCCTAAGTGCAGATATGTGCATTTTTATAACGGATGTCGATGGAATAAGGAATGGTACAAAAACTATTGAGCATATAACAGAATCAGAAATCACCCAAATGATTGATCAGGGAACGATATATGGCGGGATGATTCCAAAAGTGCAGGCAGCTTTATCTGCTAAAAAGCAAGGTGCGTCAACAATATTAATTACAAGTGGTGTATCCGGATTCTTTACTGATGATAAATGGCTGGGTACATTCCTTGGAGCTGAGGAGAGGGTGATGTGATGTCTGCGCTATTACCGGTCTACAAAAAATGGGATATCACACCAATAAAAGCGGATGGTTCATGGATTGAAGCAGAGGGCGGAAAGAAATACCTTGATTTTACATCCGGTATTGGTGTGGTTAATCTCGGACATAAAAATGATGAAGTCAAAAAATCTGTTGAGGCACAAATGGAATTGTTCTGGCATACGTCCAATTTGTTTCAGCTTCCCATTCAGGAAGAAGTGGCATTAAAGCTGAACGAGCTTACCGGATTGGATGGTGTTTTCTTTTGCAATAGCGGTGCGGAAGCAAATGAAGCGGCACTAAAGCTGGCCAGAAGAGCAACTGGAAAAACGAAAATCATTACATTTCAACAATCTTTTCATGGCCGTACATTTGGAGCAATGGCTGCTACTGGACAAAGTAGCATCCATGATGGATTTGGTCCATTACTTGAAGGCTTTGTTTATGTACCATTTAATGATATTGATGCAGTCCATAAGGCTATTGATGAAGATGTAGCGGCTATTATGGTAGAGATCATTCAAGGTGAAGGTGGGATTATGCTGATTGATGAGGACTTTCTTAAGGGCCTTCATCAACTTTGCAATGAAAACAATATATTGCTGATTATTGATGAAGTTCAAACGGGAAATGGGAGAACAGGCTATCCTTTTGCTTATTTAAAGTATAAGGGAATCAAACCCGATATTATGACCACAGCTAAGGGTCTTGCTAATGGTCTGCCTATAGGTGCGATGGTAGCCAAAAAAGAGCTGAAAGAATCATTTGGAAAAGGTGTTCATGGTTCTACCTTTGGCGGAAATCCAGTATCATTGGCGGCAAGCAAAGTGGTGTTGAATCAAATAAGCAATCCTCAATTTTTAGTAGAAATCAGGGATAAAGCTGAATGGTTTATTAGTGTACTGAAGATAGCAGCCGAGGATATCCCAGTTATAAAAGAGATCAGGGGAGAGGGTCTGATGATCGGGATTGAATTGAAGGAAGAAGCAGCTCCCTATATTAAACAAATAATTGAACATCAATTATTTGTCTTACCAGCCGGCTCGCATGTGATTCGTTTGCTTCCTCCGTTGACTGTTTCACGAGATGAGCTTTTATTAGCTTTAGCCATTTTAAAGGAAGTATGCAAAACCAATCTAACAATGACGAAGGCCTAAGTTATCTGATGCCCCGTTCGTATAGTCTATAAATTTCAAGTGAGAGGAAAGGCAGATATGAAACTACTGTATGGAACTAAACCAATAATCAGTCAAAAAGATTTTTTATCTATGGAAGCCATTACGGCGCAGCAATTGAATGAATTATTGAATCTCGCAATGGATTTAAAAGAAAGGCTGAATAAAGGATATTTGGATACCCCATTAAATGGAAAAATATTGGGGATGATTTTTGAAAAAAATTCAACAAGGACACGGGTTTCTTTCGAAGCAGGTATGCTTCAGCTAGGGGGGCATGCCATTTTCTTAAGTAAAAATGACACACAGCTTGGCAGAGGTGAACCGATTTCAGACACAGCACAAGTGTTGTCAGAATATGTGGATGCAATCATGATACGTACTACTGGCCATGACAGAGCGGAAACATTGGCAGCAAGCTCCAGTGTACCGGTTATTAACGGATTGACTGATCTTGAGCATCCGTGCCAGGCGTTGGCTGATTTATTAACTATTAGGGAAGAGAAAGGATCTCTTCGTGGAATCAAGCTCGCTTATATCGGGGATGGGAATAATGTTGCCAATTCTTTGATGATGGCTGCTGTTAAATCCGGTATGCATATTGCGATTGCAACGCCGCCTGGTTATGAACCAAATCCTCTTTTGGTCGAGAAAGCTAGGACTGAAGCGATAATCAATGGAGGGAAAATAGAACTGACCCACAATCCAGAGGCTGCTGTTAAGGAAGCTGATGTTATTTATTGTGATGTTTGGACCAGTATGGGCCAAGAAAAAGAGAATGAAAAAAGGCTGGAAGATTTTAAGAAATTTCAGGTAAATGAGCAATTGGTTGCTGGTGCCAAACTCGATTATTTATTTATGCACTGTTTACCAGCACATCGCGGCGAAGAGGTGACATCTTCCGTTATTGATTCATCTAATTCCATTGTCATTAAACAGGCGGGAAATCGTTTACATGCTCAAAAAGCCCTTCTGGTTGATTTAATGGTCAAACCTAACTAATAGTTGAAGCATAATTGGGGATTCTAGAACAAAAGGAGGGATTTTTTTGGGACAGAATCGTCATTTTAAACATGGACAAAAGGCACCAAATAATGGTGAATATATCGAAATAGGGGAGACTGGCAGCAATGTCGTTAACCCAAAGAAGATTAAGCTGAAAGCAGGAGAGTATTTTCCTGAAACAACCAATGATGATCGTCATTGGACATATGTATCAAAAAAGGGCCGCTAATTAGCGGCCCTTTTTTGAAAAATGAATTAATGTCCGGATTCCTGTACCGGATCATTTGGTATTACAGCTGAAACCACTAAAATTAATAGGGTAATGACCACACTAAGAATGGAAGCTGTATTGAAATCGTATTTACCGCCTTCAACCATTGAGCTTGTTACATAAACCACCATATGTGTTAATGCAAATGTCCATATAAATGTCAAAATATATTTCAATTTTCTCACCCCGTTCATCTACAATCCGTTATTATTTTATCATACCATACGTAACACTGGAAACAATTTAAATTATTTAGGTAAAAATGGTTTGTACTTTATTACTTTGGGTTTTATCATAACATAGCCCAAAATGTAATGGATTATGAATACAAGTTAAAAAAGAATGGCGATTCTAAGCAATCAGAGAGATAAATAGCCCGGACAAATTGATTTATAATGACATACATTAACATGGACTAAGGTTATTTGAGGGGTAAGCTATGATAAATCACAAAACATTTCAACTGAATAAAGAATGGACAACCATTTTTTACCCGGAACAACCGAGTGGCTTTGCCATTATGTTACTCGGTGGAGATAAGCATTATATAAATGAAAAGGCTAATTTTTGGCTGGATCATCCCGGCAAAAAACAGATGATAGAGTATCTATTGAAGAGAGGGTATACGGTTTTTAGCTCTTATTTATCCGGTGCGCATTGGGGCAATGCTGAAGCTGCAGATTTAGCTACAGAAATGTATGCATTTTTTATCCGTAAGGAGATTGTTAACGAAAGAATTCATATCATTGCGGAGGGAACTGGCGCGTTAGTGTTAGATACAATTTGTCATAAATTAAAAGAAAAAGTACGATCTGTTGTATTACTAAATCCCATATTATCCGTAAAACAGAGCTATGAAAAAGAAGAAATAAATAAATTTTTCTTTAAGAAAATGAAGAAAGAATTGTACCAAGCCTACCATTTGGATGATCATACATTTAAAGAATGGATTGAGAAGAAGTCGGATATGACATTAGGCAAAGATATGCCTGTCTTAATCGTACATGTTCTCGATAAGCTGGAAAGCAACCTGCCGATTAAATATAACTCATTCATAGACAACCATCCTTTATCAGAAATTAAGTATATTACACCGGAAAAAAGATATATTATTCCTTATCAAATCAATTCCTTTTTTAAAAACCATGAAAAAGATTTATAAATCTGAATAACCCTCGGGTTGGTTTAATACATTTATATAAACCGACAGGGGGTTTTTATATGCCTGAACACATTGTTCTGTCTCCGTATTCCTTTGTTGGATTTGAGATATGCAATAAGTTAATGGAAGATGGAATGGAAGTTATTGGGGTGGATTTACCCGTTTTGGCAGATCAAATGGAAAAGGAAGAAAAAGAATTATTTTTAGGCAGAAATTCAAATTTCACAGTAAAGAAATATGATCAGATTATTAAAGAAATAAAGGATGGCTATTTTTTCTATATTACTGATATGGATAACGAGTGTGAAAAATGGCTCAAATATGTAGAAAACATCCCCAAAAAAATGGAAGATACGTTTATTTATGTGGTTATGGATCAAGAGGGATTGGTCAAAGGTGACATTCCCAATCGAGTGGATACCACTATCATATTGCCAACCGTATACGGCCCTTGGCAGCCGGAAAATACCTTATTTTACAATTGTCTTAGTCAGTCTCAATTTCCCTTTGAGCAATATGATTTCGAAGACAAAAGAGATGCTATCTATATAAGCGATGCAGTTACGGCTATTATAGAATTATCAAGACTTGAGCATGGAATCTACCAGGTTCAATCAGATATAAAAGAGCACTGGCACCTTTTATTAAAAGAGCTTGGTTATCGGATTATCGCAGACAGTGGTGAAAAGCGGAATCCTGACCTTCAAAAGCTGAACATTAAGGAATATGTAGCGGTAACAAAAACATCCCCACATGTGGGGATCAATTTAGTTAAGCAGCATATAAGGGTTAGGAAACTCATGGGTTATTAGAATACTTTTTGTATAATCGCCCCTTTCTAGCACGGTTAAGGGGTTTTTACAATTATTTAGAAGGGCAGTGATTACATGAAGAGGAAGCTCGAATATATGGCAATGGGCATGAAACACTATTCAGAAATCAAAAAGAAATTAAGTGAAGCGGGCTTAGAAATAGATCGCCAACAATTACAGCCGTTTATGGACATTTTTTTTACGGTTATGGATGAAGCTTATGAAAAAGGATATAAAGATGGTCGTTTAAAAAAAGGTGAGTGACAGTCCCTCATTTGATTAAATTTGTAAATTTACTTAAAAGGGATGGAATCTTTTTGAAATAAGGACTCAACTCGCTGATAGTGGACATTAGAACATCAGATTGTTCCATCAGTTTAGTGAAATCAATATTAGACGCTTGCTGTTCTTCAGGGGGAGGATCTTCTTTCGCCTGATTTTTCGTATGGCGGTCACCGAACATGAATCGATTAAAAGCCTCCTGATTGTCTGACCTGTTTCTATGCTCATTGTTCAAGACATTCACCTCGTTTTTCACATATTCTTACTAATTAATGTATGTTGCTATTGCTGACTTGTATGGACATTCATTATCTTTTTCGGAAAATTTGTTGCAATAAGGATAGATTTCTTTTAGAATTAGTACCAAGTCATAATATCAAATAATATAATCAGATGAATATAGCAAGAGGGGTGTAAGGATGAATGCTGGCATAATCGGAATTGGCAAATATCTTCCTGAAAACGTGGTAACAAACTTTGATTTGGAAAAAAAGATTGATACGTCAGATGAATGGATCCGAACACGCACTGGAATAGAAGAAAGAAGAATTGCCGATGATAACGTTGATTCTTCGCATATGGCCTACGAGGCAGCGGTCAGGGCTATTGAAAATGCTGGAGTAACTGCTGAGGAAATTGAATTAATTTTAGTGGCGACTGTCACACCGGACCAATCCTTTCCTACTGTTTCCTGTATGATTCAAGAAAGATTGGGCGCAGTGAATGCAGCAGCTATGGATATTAGTGCAGCCTGTGCTGGTTTTACCTATGGAATCGTAACTGCAAGTCAATTTATTAAGACAGGCAGCTATCGCACAATCCTGGTAGTCGGTGTGGAAAAGCTTTCTAAAATTACGGATTGGAATGACCGTAATACTGCTGTATTATTCGGAGACGGAGCAGGAGCAGCAATTGTGGGTCCTGTCAGTGATGGAAAGGGCATTCTATCTTTCGAGCTTGGAGCGGATGGTTCTGGTGGCATTCATTTAGAGAAAAAGCAAGATTATCTCACGATGAATGGCCGGGAAGTGTATAAGTTTGCAGTTAGACAAATGGGTGAATCATCCATCAATGTTTTAAATAAAGCAGGATTGACAAAAGAGGATGTAGACTTTTTAATTCCTCATCAAGCAAATATACGAATTATGGAAGCTGCAAGACAAAGATTGGAGCTTCCGATTGAAAAGATGTCCAAAACGATTCATAAATATGGCAACACATCGTCATCTACTATTCCGATTGCGCTTGCTGAAGAAGTGGAAGCAGGAAAAATAAAAGACGGTGATTTGCTCGTATTAGTTGGTTTTGGAGCCGGTTTAACATGGGGAGCAGTTGCGATGCGTTGGGGCAAATAAGAAAAGCCGAGATTAACTCAAGGAGAGATTGTAATGGAGAGTAAACGTGTAGTTGTGACAGGTATGGGGACCATATCACCTTTAGGCAATACTATCCAGGAGAACTGGGAAAACTTAGTGGCCGGAGTTTCAGGAATCGGGCCACTAACCAGAGTTAATGCGGATGAGTACCCTGCTAAGACAGCGGGAGAAGTCAAAAACTTTGAGATAACAGATATTATTGATCGGAAAGAAGCTAGAAAAATGGACCGGTTCACTCATTATGCGATTGCAGCTTCAAAAATGGCAGTTGAGGATGCAAAATTGGAGATTACTCCAGAGAACGCAAATCGAGTTGGTGTATGGATTGGTTCCGGAATTGGCGGCATGGAGACATTTGAACAGCAATATGAAACATTTCAAAAAAGAGGCTATCGTAGAGTCAGTCCATTTTTTGTTCCGATGCTTATTCCGGACATGGCTGCTGGGCAAGTATCCATACTTCTCGGTGCAAAGGGGGTAAATTCCTGTACGGTGACAGCATGTGCCACAGGGACGAATTCAATCGGTGATGCGTTTAAAGTTATCCAGCGCGGTGATGCAGATGTGATGATTACAGGTGGTGCGGAAGCCCCTATCACGAAAATGTCTGTAGCCGGTTTCTGTGCAAATACTGCATTATCATCTAATCCAGATCCTAAAACGTCAAGCCGTCCATTTGATAAAAATCGAGATGGATTTGTTATTGGAGAAGGTTCAGGCATTCTTGTACTAGAGGAATTATCACATGCACTTGCGAGGAATGCGCCGATATATGCTGAAATTGTCGGATATGGATCAACAGGAGATGCCCATCATATAACCGCTCCAGCCCCTGAAGGAGAGGGTGGCGCAAGAGCAATGAAAATGGCTATTGATGATGCAGGTCTTGATCCGGAACAGATTGATTATATAAATGCTCATGGAACGAGCACAGAATACAATGATGCCTATGAAACGATGGCCATTAAAACAGTTTTTGGTGATCACGCTTATAAATTGGCAGTAAGTTCAACAAAATCGATGACTGGTCATTTATTGGGAGCAGCAGGTGGAGTTGAGGCAGTCTATACGGTTTTGGCAATCAAGAATGGTATCATTCCACCGACTATTAATCTTGAAACACCAGATCCAGTATGTGATCTTGATTATGTCCCGGGTGAAGCAAGAAAACGGCAGGTTGACTGTGCGATGAGTAATTCACTTGGATTTGGCGGCCACAATGCCACAATCGTTTTTAAAAAATATAACGGATAGGAAACTTCAAACGGCCTCTCTTTTTGGTTCATCTACCAAAAAGAGAGGCTATTTTGATTCCCATAAAATATTTCCTTTCATATAATGCTCTATTCAAATATAAACAGGATAGGTGAATGGGATGGGAGTTATCAGAACGGATAAATGGTTGGAGGAGTCCTTTGGTGATCGGTTAAAAATAGAAGAGAATATTTTAGACACAGTGAATATGCGAGAACACGTTCTAATTGAAGTTTTAAATAGAATTGGCCTATACCAGCCCAACCTAAAAACAAAGAAGACTTTTCAGAATATGCAGGAACGTAAGGCATGGCATAGAATCGCACATTATTATAAAAAATATAAGAAAGCATGGGATGGGCCGGATATTCCTATTTTTCTATTTCCAATGGCAAGTGAAGTGTTCAGCTTATTTCGCTCTCCCAATAAACATAAATCAGGGATTGCTTTCATTGATAAATTGTTTTTATTTATAACGGAGAAGGTGAAGGATAAAGAGCTGGAAGCTCTATTTGTCCATGAATATCATCATACAACGAGATTGGAATCCTTAGGGGGTGAGGTTAAATATAGATTGGCAGACTCTATTATTATGGAAGGTCTTGCAGAATTCGCGGTATCAGAATATTGCGGTGGAGCGTATTTGGCGCCTTGGATAACCAATTATCAAACGAAGGAAATCGAAGAATTGATTACAGAAAAATTCAAACCGAACTTTGATTTGAAGCGGTCTGATCCCCTTCATGATAAGTTGTTATTTGGTCATAGTACAATGCCTAAAATGGCCGGATATGCAGCAGGTTACAAGCTTGTAAAGGATTATGCAGATCTTCATTCCATGAAGACAAGGGATCTGATTGGTCTTTCTACTGATAAAATGATTAATGGATAATGCCCTATGCAAAGAAAATCAATTTGCCACTCATACAAGGAATATTTTACAGGAAACTTGCCTATAATGATTGACAAATAGGATAGAAGTGAGGGATATTCGGGAATGTTGTATCTCCATGATGTTTGGGTAAATTGGTTTGAAGGTGAAGAAAACAGTTATAACATTTGCAGCTTTCACGAGTGGAGGAAAGAGGATACGGTTGAGTTACTTGACCAGGTTCCGCTTTTGAAGTTGGAGCCGGTTCTTTTTCATTACATTGAAAATGATTTATTGGAATTGCCTTCAAGTCTTCTACAGGATGTTTATAAGAAGGCGTATATTCGGAAGAATCATGAAAGACTTCCGATGGATTATTGTTTTGTTGCTACAGATGGGACAGGCATCATTGCTATTGATACGATAGGATACACCATACCTATCCGAAAAAGTAGATTAATTCCAAGGCAGGAGCAATTGGCCTATGACATGGTACGTAATGTGGATGCGCATCCGTATGACTATCAGTCAATGATTACAGATTATAAGAAAAAAGAGTATCATATCCTTTCCCCATCTCCTGATTTTATGCTTGGGTTAACACGCAAGGAACGTCAATTAAAGCAATTATTGTTCATGGTGCTTGATCAATTAAAAAGTTCAAGCAATACAGCTGAAATCCGTTATTGGTATACGGAATGGGCCCCCGAACAATATTCGACCGTTTTAAAAATGGATTTTGATGAAATTTGGCACAAGCTCTACTCGGAAATGAAGATAGGCTGGTCAGAAAAACACGCCATGCTATGTGAACGCTTAATAAAAGGCCAACCATTCTTCGAAAAGCTCTGGGAAATAGAAGTAGGAGATCGACCATCCATGCTGTAATGGATGGTTTTTTGTATAAAAAGCTGAAGGGACTGCCCAGGAGCGAAGAGCATAAGACGAATACTCGGAGGGAGGTGCTTTTCCCTCCCGCAGAGTATTTGCTTATGACTCAAGCTCCTAGGAGCCGAAGCTAGATTAAGTAAAAAGCTGAGGCGACTGCCCAGCTCCGACAAGCATAAGAGGAGGCACTTAGGGAGGCACTCTTTCCTCCCGTAGTGGCTACACTTATGACCTCGAGGAGCTAGGAGCCGAAGCTGGATTGAATAAAAGCTGAAACTAAACTTAAGGAACGAAGACTAAAAGCGCCACGTCGTGTGGCAACGTCTTCATGACCTACATCGTGTTGGCCCGCGACAAGCATAAGAGGAGGTGCGGAGGGAGAGCGTTTTCTCTCTCCCGCAGCAGCTACACTTATGACTCGAGCGGCTAGGCCCTGAAGCTAGATTGAGTATAAAGCTGAGGCGACTGCCCAGCTCCGACAAGCATAAGAGGAGGCACGTAGGGAGGCACTCTTTCCTCCCGTAGTGGCTACACTTATGACCTCGAGGAGCTAGGAGCCGAAGCTAGATTGAATAAAAGCTGAAACTAAACTTAAGGAACAAAGACTAAAACCGCCACGTCGTGTGGCAACGTCTTTGTGACCAACATCCTGTTGGCCTAAAAAAGTGCTGAAGCTAGATTCAATTCAATCTAGCTTCAGCACTTTAATTTATAACTATCTTTATCTTCTTTTGCGTCCTAAACCAATCGCGTTTTTCATTTTTCGTAATGTTTTATTAGCAGCTTTATTTGCTTCTAGAGCACCTTTGTCGAGGATTTCATCCAATTCAGGTGAATTCAGTAATTCCTGATGACGTTCCTGAATAGGTCGTAGTGTTTCAACCACTACATTGGCAACCTCTGCTTTAAAATCTCCATATCCTTTACCCACGAAGCGTTTTTCAATGGATTCTATGCTTTCACCGCTCAGTGCAGAGTGTATGGATAAAAGGTTTGAAATGCCTGGTTTATTTTCCTTGTCGAATTTCACGATTCCTTCTGAATCCGTAACCGCACTCTTGATTTTCTTCTCAACCTGCTTTAGATCATCTAATAAAGAAATAGTTGATTTTTTATTTGGATCGGATTTGCTCATTTTTTTTGTTGGCTCCTGTAAAGCCATGATTCTTGCTCCTGAAACAGGTAGTTGGATATCAGGAATTGTAAAGACATCTCCATATTTTTTATTGAAGCGTTCAGCAATATCACGAGTCAATTCAACATGCTGTTTTTGATCATCGCCTACTGGAACAATATTGGTTTGATATAAAAGGATATCAGCAGCCATCAATGGAGGATAAGTCAGGAGACCGGCTGAAACAGATACCTGTGATTTAGATTTATCTTTATATTGAGTCATTCGCTCAAGTTCACCAATGGAAGTATTACATTGCATAATCCATCCGGCTTCTGTATGAGCCGGAACCTCAGATTGGATAAAAATTGTCGCTTTCTCAGGATCAATCCCAACAGCCAGATAAAGAGCTGCCAGATTTCTAATGTTCTTTCTTAGTTCGAGGCGATCCTGCGGAACCGTAATCGCATGGTGATCAACTATGCAAAAGTAACAATGGGAGTCATTTTGCAACTCTACGAATTGTCTTAATGCTCCAATATAATTACCTAGGGTCACGAGACCGGTTGGCTGAATGCCAGAAAAAATAATACTCATTTTCATTCTCCCTTCAATATAAAAAATCCCATTCGTCTCCACTATTAAAAGGGACGAATGGGATTCGCGGTACCACCCTAATTGTTTACGTTCTATACATAAACCACTCAGGAATATCCATTAAGATATTCATGCCCAGTAACGCGGGCAAACGTCCTGTCATACTGTCATTTTTCCTACAGGAGGCTTAAAAGTCCATTCAGGTATACGGGCTGTTTGTTCGCAGCAACCACAAACTCTCTGAAAACCTTGTACTACCTTACTACTCTTTGTCATAGCCTATAATAAATATTAAGTAATGATATTCTACTTAAACCTGATTAGAAATGCAACTATCCAAAGAAAATAATTGAACAAATAAAAGTAATGACACATGAAAAGATACCGGAATAAAGTAAAGGACTAGTCCAGGAGAAGGTAAGCACCTCCATATTCGGGCCTTTATGTAGGGATTCTTCTTCATGCTCTGATACATATTCCTCTTTCTTAGAATTGACTTTCCAGAACTTTTTAAATGAATAGGAAAAGACAGAGAAGAAACCTCCTCCTATTACATATAGGATAGCGCCGGCACAAACATAAAAGAGGCCTATCATAAAATAGCTATCAATCAATGAAAGCAGAAAGTGATTTTTTATAATAATTGAATAGATAATTGAAATCAGAAGGCTGATACCGTTTAATAAAAGAAATTTTTTTTGTGAAGACTTCATTGGTTTCCTCCGATATAAGTTGTTTTATAAAATGTATTTAAATTTTATATCAATAATTTAAAAATTAAAAGTTGCAAGTTTATTTATAAAATTTTATTATATTCATAACGTTTCATTTTTAATTAAATACGCTCTTCTGGTTTAAATTATCTGAAAAATATAATTTTTTTATTTTTATAGGATATTTTACCCAGGCATTGGTACATCAAGGTTTGTTGTTAATACTTGTATTCGAAATGACATATGTTCGTAAACAAAATGTAAAAAAATGATTGCAAAAAATTCTGAAACGTTTTATGATTGGTTACGAAATCTTCTGAAAATTAGAAGAGTAAAAAATAGGGAGGTCATTTACTAGTATGAAAGCAAAAAAAATCTCATTATTTCTTGTAATGATTCTTGCTTTGAGCACTTTCCTTGCAGCTTGTTCCGGCGGAGACGAAGAGACAGGCGGCAATGATAAAGGTGAAGGCAAAGGCAAGAAAGACGTTGAACAAGTACTTAACTTAGTAGAAACATCTGAAATTCCTTCTATGGACACTGTAATGGCTACTGATTCTGTTTCTTTCAACGTTATGAACAATACGATGGAAGGTCTTTACCGTTTAGGAGAGGGAGATAAAGTTGTTCCAGGTGTTGCTGAGGGCGATCCAACAGTAAGTGAAGATGGAAAAACTTTCACTATCAAACTGCGCCAAGATGCTAAATGGTCAAATGGTGATCCTGTAACAGCTCACGATTTCATTTTTGCTTGGCAAAAAGCTGTAAATCCTGATACTGCTGCTGAATATGCATACATGATGTATGTAATTGAAAATGCTGAAGAAATCAACACTGGTAAAAAGAAAGTGGAAGAGTTAGGTGCTAAAGCGCTTGATGATTACACTCTTGAAATTAAACTAACAAATGCTATCCCTTATTTCCAATCTCTACTTTCTTTCGGAACATTCATGCCACAAAATCAAAAGTTTGTTGAAGCACAAGGTGAAAAATTTGGTCTTGAAGCAGATACAACACTTTATAATGGACCATTCACGATGTCTGAGTGGAAACATGAAGAAAGCTTCACACTTACTAAAAATGATCAATACTGGGATAAAGATACTGTAAAGCTTGAAACAATCAATTTTAAAATCGTAAAAGATACTAATACGGCAGTAAACTTATATGAAACAGGTAAAATTGATCGTGTAGGATTGACTGCTGAAAACGTTGATAACTACAAAGATAGCGAAGAATTCGGTACGGAAAAAGATACTGCTGTATACTTCCTTCGTTATAACCAAAAGAACAAAGCATTAGCAAATGTTAATATCCGTAAAGCAATTGATATGGCTTATGACAAAGATGCTTTTGTAAAAACAATCTTAAATAATGGATCTGTACCTGCATACTACTTGGTACCAAGTGATTTTGTTAAAGGTCCGGACGGAAAAGATTTCCGTGACACTAACGGAGATATGAACGTTACAAATAAAGATGAAGCTTCAAAGCTTTGGGAACAAGGTTTGAAAGAAATCGGCGAATCCAAAGTTGAACTTGAATTGCTAAATTATGATGGTGACTCTGCTAAGAAAACTGGTGAGTATATCAAAGAACAGCTTGAAACTACTCTTCCAGGACTTACAGTTAGCCTTAAGCAACAACCATTCAAGCAAAAACTTGAATTAGAATCTAAAGGTGATTATGACTTCTCTTATGCTGGTTGGGGTCCAGATTACCAAGATCCTATGACTTTCATCGATATGTTCGTAACTGATGGAGCTCATAACCAAATGGGATACTCAAATCCTGAGTATGACAAATTGGTTAAAGAAGCTGGATCTACATTATTAAGTGATCTGCCAGCACGTTGGGAAGCTCTTCAAAAAGCAGAAAAAATCCTAATTGAAGAAGATGCGGCCATCAGCCCACTTTATCAACGCGGACTTTCATTCCTAACGAAGGATAAAGTTAAAAATCTATACAATCACGCCTTTGGTGGAGATTACAGCTACAAGTGGGTATCAATCGAGGAATAATAGCTCGTGTGCCTGAATGGGAGAGTGCATGCCTGAAATGGCATGTGCTCTCCTTTTCCCTAGTTATGGGAGAAAATTCAGAATAGAAAAATAATTGCGATAAACTGAAAAAGGGGGGCTAATAATGCTGCGATATACATTACAACGGATATTCTATATGATTATTACTTTATTTGTTATTACAACTGCTACCTTTTTCTTGATGAAAATGCTGCCGGGATCTCCGCTGAAAAATCAGGAAAAGCTTACTGCTGAACAAAAAGAGATTATTTATGAAAAATATGGACTGAATGACCCAGTGCCGAAGCAGTATGTCACTTATATGACAAACTTAGTTAAAGGGGACTTAGGTACTTCTTTCCAATATGACAACAGACCGGTTACAGAATTAATTGCTACACGTATTCCAAATTCAGCCCATTTGGGTTTTCAAGCTTTGCTGTTTGGAACGATTGTTGGCCTAATGTTAGGAATAGCTGCTGCACTGCGTCATAATACATGGATAGATTATGGTGCCACTGTTATTGCTGTCCTGGGTGTTTCGATCCCATCCTTCGTTTTTGCAGGATTTTTACAGTATTTCTTAGCCGTTGAAAATCAAATCTTCCCGGTTGCTTTCTGGGATGGATTCGAATATACGATCTTGCCAACACTAGCGCTTTCCGCTGGGGTTATAGCAAGCATCGCTCGTTTTATGAGGTCTGAAATGCTAGAAGTTATGGGATCGGATTATATTACTCTTGCAAAAGCAAAAGGTTTATCCGGTGTAGCTGTAGTATTTAAACATGGTATAAGAAATGCATTGATTCCAATTATTACGATTCTTGGACCAATGGCCGTCAATATTATGACTGGAACACTAATAATTGAACGAATCTTTGCTATTCCTGGATTAGGGGAACAATTTGTTAACTCTATTAATATGAATGATTATCCAACCATTATGGGTACTACGATCTTTTATAGTGCACTATTTATTCTTGTAATCTTCTTGGTGGACATCATGTATGGAATTGTTGATCCTCGTATCCGCCTTGCTGGGGGGAAAAAATGATGGAAAATAATCTAAAGACAGAAAACCTTTCTCCAGAATTATTTAAGGTTGTAGGGCAAGAATCTCATGAAGCAGAGAAAATCGTTCGCCCCAGCCTAACATTTTGGCAGGATGCATGGAGACATTTGCTTAAAAATAAAGGTGCAATTTTTGGACTTGTCATGGTTGTGATCTTTGTTCTTTTAGCGATCTTTGCACCAATGACGTCTGGTTACACATATAAGCAACAGGACATAGCGAATTCTAAATTGCCGCCTCGTGTTCAGGGGTTGGAAAATATCAGCTGGCTTCCATTTGATGGTACAGATAAAAATGGTGTGAATGTCTATGAAAAAAATGGAATTGAAGACAGATATCACTGGTTTGGTACAGATGATTTAGGGCGTGACCAATGGACAAGGGTTTGGTACGGCGCAAGGATTTCCTTGTACATCGCTGTATTGGCAGCCGTAATTGAGTTTTTCATTGGTGTAACCTATGGAGGGATATCTGGTTTCTTTGGAGGCAGAATTGACGCTGTCATGCAGCGTATTATTGAAGTGCTCGTCGGTATTCCATATCTAATTGTTGTTATTTTAATGATCCTAATTTTCGAAAAGCCTGGGGTAATTTCGATTACACTCGCCATGGTTATAACCGGTTGGATAGGAATGGCTCGGATGGTTAGGGGGCAATTCCTGAAATTAAGAGATCAGGAGTATGTTTTGGCTTCGAAAACGCTAGGTGCTTCAAATAGAAGCTTAATATTCAAGCATCTACTACCAAATGTATTAGGACCCATTATTGTTACATCGATGTTTACAATTCCGGGAGCCATATTCACCGAGGCATTCCTAAGCTTTATTGGTCTGGGAATTGCTGCACCTGAAGCTTCTTTAGGTTCTTTAGTAAATGACGGTTTTAGATATATAAAATCATATCCGTATTTATTGATCATTCCATCCTTAGCTATCAGTATACTAATCTTAAGCTTTAACTTATTGGCTGATGGTCTTCGTGATGCGCTTGATCCAAAAATGCGAAAATAATAGGGAAGGAGAATTATAATGGAGAAATTACTTGAAGTAAAAAATTTGCATGTCTCCTTCGATACCTATGGTGGTGAGGTTAAAGCTGTACGTGGAGTTAGTTTTGACTTGTTCAAAGGAGAAACATTAGCAATTGTTGGAGAATCCGGTTCCGGAAAATCCGTAACAACAAAGGCATTAATGAGATTAATTCCGAATCCTCCAGGACGTATAAAAGAGGGGCAAATACTTTTTGGGGAAAATCGTGACCTTGTTAAAATGACTGAAAGAGAAATGCAACGAATTCGTGGGAAAGAAATGTCAATGATATTCCAGGATCCGATGACTTCTTTAAACCCAACCATGAAAGTCGGTAAGCAAATTATGGAAGGGTTAATCAAGCATCAAAATTTAAGCACAGCAGCTGCCCGTGAGCGAGCAATTGAGCTTTTAAGATTAGTAGGGATTGCCCAGCCTGAAATTCGAATGAATCAATATCCTCACCAATTCTCAGGCGGAATGAGACAACGTGTAGTTGTAGCGATTGCTCTTTCGTGCAATCCAAAGGTGCTGATTGCAGACGAACCTACAACAGCCTTGGATGTTACCATTCAGGCGCAAATACTTGAATTAATGAAGGATTTACAAAATAAGATTGATACATCCATTATCTTTATTACACATGATTTAGGAGTCGTTGCGAACGTAGCTGATCGTGTAGCGGTTATGTACGGAGGACAAATTGTTGAGACTGGAACGGTAGATGAAATTTTCTATGATCCGCGCCATCCATATACATGGGGGCTGTTATCCTCAATGCCTAGCCTAGATAATAGTGGGGATGTTGAGCTTACAGCGATTCCTGGTACTCCTCCGGATTTGATTCATCCACCGAAGGGGTGTGCATTTGCACCAAGGAATCCATATGCTTTAGCAATTGATTATGAAAAGGAACCACCTATGTTCCAGATTTCAGATACTCATTTTGCAAAAACTTGGCTCCTACATCCGGATGCACCAAAAGTAAATCCACCGGAGCTAGTCCAACAGCGTATTCGCCATATGGCCTCCAATTTTGAAAAACCTGTACAAGTAGGAGGGGTTAACTAATATGGCTACAAAAGAAAAAATTATCGAAGTCAAAGGACTTAAACAATATTTTAATGTTGGTAAACCGAATATGGTTAAAGCGGTGGACGATATATCTTTTGAAATCTATAAAGGTGAAACATTTGGTCTGGTGGGGGAATCTGGATGTGGTAAATCTACAACAGGGCGATCCATTATCCGTTTATATGATTTGAGTGGCGGAGAAGTCATTTTTAAAGGGAAAGAAGTCCATGGCAGAAAATCAGGTAAGGATCTAAAGCAATTTAACCGAGGCATGCAAATGATCTTTCAAGATCCTTATGCTTCATTAAATCCTCGTATGACTGTAGCTGATATTATTGCAGAAGGAATTGATATACACGGATTAGCAAAAAGTAAGGAAGAGCGTATGAAACGTGTATATGATCTTCTTGAAACAGTTGGACTTAATCGTGAGCATGCGAGTCGTTATCCGCATGAATTCTCTGGTGGTCAGCGTCAAAGGATTGGGATTGCTCGTGCACTCGCAGTGGATCCTGAATTTATTATTGCCGATGAGCCAATCTCAGCGCTTGATGTTTCGATTCAGGCACAGGTTGTTAACCTTCTGAAAAAGCTTCAAAAAGAAAAAGGGTTAACATATCTGTTCATCGCGCATGACTTGTCAATGGTCAAATACATCAGTGACCGTATAGGTGTTATGTATTATGGTAAATTGGTTGAAGTTGCAGACAGTGAAGATTTATATAAAAACCCAATGCATCCATATACTCAATCTCTTCTTTCTGCGATTCCACTGCCGGATCCGGAAAGTGAACGTACGCGCAGAAGAAAACCGTATAATCCGGAAGTTCATAATTATGAAGAAAATGAACAATTAGAGATGCGTGAGATTGCACCAGGACATCATGTATTGTGTTCATTAAAGGAATTTGAGCAATATAAAAAAGCATATATCTAAAAAGATTAGCATGAACCGGATGTGGTTCAAATGTCATATTGGAATATGTATCAAAAAGGTTATCCTTCTGTGGATAGCCTTTTTGATGTATTTTTGGAAAAAGAGGGAAGTGAGAGGTTTTTTCATATATATAGGAGGTATAATAATAGTGACATGAAGGAGTGATGTGGGGGATGAAATCGGTTAAAAAAATGGCAGTGGTATTATCAATCCTAATTATAGGGACACTGTTTACAGAAGTAGCTTATGCTGCTACAGAGGCTGAAAAAGAGTTTTTATTACATAGTGGACAGAGTATTCTTCTAAAAAACAAGGAACTTCCTGACGGGATGCAACGATTTATAAAAGAATCGAAATATTCATTTACATATCCTGATGCAGTAAGAGGCATCTATGTGACAGGAAATTCTGCAGGGGGCAGTAAATATAACGAACTGGCAAAATTAGTAGATACAACAGATTTGAATGCGATGGTTATTGATATAAAAGATGACTTCGGTAAATTAACCTATAAACCAGATCCATCTAAGTCATATGCTAAAGCTGGAACAAATCTAATTAAAGATCCAGATAAATTATTAAAGGATATGGAAAAAAGGGAAATCTATCCGATTGCCAGAGTAACGGTTTTTAAGGATAGTTATTTGGCAAATAAAAAACCTGAATGGTCATTTTTAGATGGAAAAGAAGTATGGAAAAATGGCAGAGGAGAATCATTTGTTAACCCATTTGTAAAAGATGTGTGGGAGTATAATGTAGAGATTGCAAAAGAAGCAGCTGAAATGGGTTTTCAGGAAATTCAATTTGATTATGTTCGCTTTCCCGAAGGATTTGAGAATCGCGATAAAGAACTGAAATACTCAGTGGGTAATTACGGGGATAAGGCTGTTGATAATGTTCAGCATCGAGTAAATGCTGTTACGGACTTTGTAGAGTATGCTAAGAGTGAATTGGAGCCATATGGGGTAAAGGTATCAGTTGATATTTTCGGCTACTCTGCAACTCTTCCAGAAGCGCCTGGAATAGGACAAAACTTCTCTAAGATATCTGAGCATGTTGATGTCATTTCTTCTATGATCTATCCGAGCCATTGGACATCGTATTTTGGAATTGCCAAGCCTGATTTAGAACCATATAAACTTGTAAAAGAATATGCAAAACTAGAGAATAAAAAATTGAGCAGTTTAGAGAGTCCGCCAATCTCCAGACCTTGGATTCAGGATTTTACGGCACCATGGCTAGGTAAAGGGAATTATAAGCAATATGGAAAAAAAGAAGTAGAAGATCAAATTAGAGCGTTAAAAGAAGAAGGAATCAATGAATATTTGTTATGGAACTCAGGAAACCGTTATACCTCCGGAGTTGACTATAAACAATAATAAAATCATATTAGATGAAACAAAGAGGCTGGGACATAAGTATTTCAGTCAATGATAAATCGGAACTATTAGGTGATATTTTATAAATACTGCGCCAATAGTTCCGATTTTTATTTGTTTTAGTAGATTGGTTACTTATTTATACAATTATTAAACTTAGTGGAATGGAGCGGAAGCCACCGACTCCTGCGGGAAGTAGAGGAAAGGCTGAGACCCCGCAGGCGCAGCCGAGGAGGCTCAGCTTCCTCCCCGCGGAAAGCGAGTGGCTGCAGCGTAATGGAACGAACTTTTCTTCCAACTTAACTCTTTAATAAGTGAAAAAGGAAGATTACATTATTTTTATAAGAATTTAATTTGTAATGTATCAAAAGGGGATATTCTTTCAATAGGTTCTTAAGAAGTAGAATACTGGATGAGGCCGCTATTTGTAAGAATTTTTAAAGCCATTGGTGATTATGAAGATTATTTCGCTACTCGTATACAATTGCATTAGGAAGATATAGAAAATCGAAATGGTTATTTGTTTTTCTTGCCGCCAACCTTATTAAATCCGCTTGTTGATCTGTTCGTTTGTATCACAAACTCAGAACGCTTACGCCTGCCGAAGATAAGATTTCCAATACCATTTGTTAAAGGACCCATAAAAGCAGTTAGACCGATGATTAAACAAGATACCAATATAAAATCAAGGATATATTCGCTCATTCGTTCCTCCTTTTATATTTCGACTGTGTAAATTTCTTTACATTTACATTGTAATAGATTAAGAAGTGGGAGAAAAGGGAAAAGGTAACTTGGTTGCTAAATTTTATACATTTAATAAAATATATCACCTTAGAAGATAGAAAAAAATCATGCGAATAGGCAGGATGCTTATTCTAAACTATTAAGCCATGGGATAGGTAGCACCTATCATTTAACAACCTATAAGAATTGTATGTATTTAAAATCAAAATTATTAGGATACGAACTAGATAAACAAAGGAGCAGGTGCATCAGATGAGTTGGTATAAAAGATTGCGTGAATATTTTCCGGAAGAAGAAATGAAATCAGAAGAACATATAAACATGCTGTTAAATCACGGTCAGAAAGATTACTTCCTTGATAATGGGAAAAATCATATTTTATTATATGCAGAGAAAGAGAACTTTATTTTTGTTGATTACTTATATGTGATGGGTAGTGCAAGAGGAAATGGTACAGGAAAAAAGGTTTTGGACAAGTTGAAATTAAAGGGAAAACCAATCTTTTTAGAAGTAGAACCGATAAACGAGACGGAAGAGGATTCGGAGAAAAGATTACGATTTTATAAACGAGAAGGATTTAAGCATGCGAATACCGTCTCCTATGTTAAAAATTCACTCGCTACAAATAAAGATGTAGAATTGGAGATTCTTTATTGGAGTCCTGAACCAGATAAGCATATGGATCATGAGGTATTAGACGGAATGAAAGAAATCTACCGTGAATTGCATACTTATAAGGATGAAGAATTATATGGTGGAAAATATCGGCCAACTGAGAAAGCACTGAAAATAAAAGAAAATAAATCTGATATTTTAGATGAAATAACAAGCTGAAGATTTAACTTCAGCTTGTTTTCTTTTTACCTCAAATGTTTAACGGCTTCGCTCTAGGGTATATAAATAATAGAAATTATTTAAAAAAAGAGACACAGGCCAAATGAAATAGGGCAAAGGAATGGAGTAATATAACAATTATTTCAATAATATGATAGTAAGGTTAATGTTTAGTAAACCCGGAAACATTTTCTAAAAAATCTCTACACATTCCATTATTAATCATGTATAATAATTTTATATGTTCCTTAATTATAATTATTTTAATTTAGATAGTATCATAAGCATTGTGAAATGTTAAATATATAGCTCTAACGGGATAAGGGAACTTAAAGAATAGGGAGAGTGACAGGGAATGGTTACACTTTACACATCACCTAGCTGTACGTCATGTAGAAAAGCAAAAGCTTGGTTAGAAGAACATGATATTCCATATAAAGAACGTAATATTTTTTCTGAATCATTAAGTCTTGATGAAATAAAAGAGATTTTACGTATGACTGAAGATGGTACCGATGAAATCATTTCAACACGCTCGAAAACTTTTCAAAAGTTAAATGTAAATCTTGATAATTTACCTTTACAGGAATTGTTTAATATCATCCAACAGAATCCCGGATTATTAAGAAGACCAATTATCATTGATGAAAAACGTCTGCAAGTTGGTTACAACGAAGATGAAATCAGACGATTTTTACCTCGTAAAGTAAGAACATTTCAACTTCGAGAAGCACAGCGCTTAGTTAATTAATTTTTATATTGTTCATAAACCCCCTTCCTGGACAGCGAAGGGGGTTTTGGTGTATCTTAAATTATTAGACATAATTATTTTATGAAATATAGGCTTTTTGTTTCCCACTATTTACTATTTATCATAAAATATAACTACCACCTGCTTTATAAAAAGAACATCCATGATTAACATTTTTAAAAACAGGGAAAAGATATAACAACCTAGTTTGGGGGTATATCCCTTCAATTACCTCAAACCAGAAGGGAGAGAGTGAATCATGGAAATCGAACGTATTAATGAGAATACTGTAAAATTCTACATTTCATATGGGGATATTGAAAAGCGAGGCTTCGATCGAGAAGAGATCTGGTATAATCGTGATCGAAGTGAGGAACTTTTCTGGGAAATGATGGATGAAGTGCATGAAGAAGAGGATTTTACTGTTGAAGGCCCACTTTGGATTCAAATCCAAGCACTTGAAAAAGGGTTGGAGATTTTAGTTACTCGAGCGCATCTATCCAAGGATGGCCATAAATTCGATTTGCCAATTGATGATCCCGCCAATTCCGTTGATGTGAAGATAGAGTCTATGCTTGAAGAGCATTTTCAAACTAACCAAGCAATAGATGAGCAAATAACAGAGGATGATACATTGGAATTTGTCCTTTCATTTAAAGACTTTGAAGATGTCATTGCATTAAGTAAAACGAACGGAATTCAAGGAGTTGTGACCAAGTTATACTCCTTTGAAAATATATATTATTTGTATGTAGAATTTCCAGATGGAGAGTTTGTGGAAGAAGAGATTGATAATAAGCTATCAATTATACTTGAATATGCTGATGAATCTCCTGTTACAATCCATCGTCTTGAAGAATATGGAAAAGTCATTATACCTAAAGATGTATTCTCGACTGTAAGCCAATACTTTTCTTAATACTCATTAATTGAAAGCTGATTTCCACTTGGAAGTCGGCTTTTTAGTTCTTAAATTGGTCTGGAATCACCACATTGAGGACCCCCTATTTAGAAAGTGTGATTGAAAAACTAATCGAGGGTTTGCGTCATTCAGACCATATTGGGGTATAGATAATGAAAGTTTTCAATGAAAAATGGATAAGGTGAGGATTATGAAGAATTTTATTAATGTTCTTTTATTTATCGCAATTTTAGGGATTGTGGGATTTATATATCAGAAAAATTTCGATGGGGATTATATTCAATATGGAAGTATATTATTTACAATAACTGTTGTTTTTATTGGATTTATTATATTCCTGGAAAATCGTCATCCTGCACAGACACTAGCATGGTTAATCGTTTTGGGTGCTTTTCCGGTAGTTGGATTCTTGTTTTATTTGTTATTTGGAAGGAATTTTAGAAAAGAAAAGATATTTAAGAAAAAATATTTTTTAGATAAGCAAAAGTATATGGATATTACAGGTGAAAATGAGAAAAAATTATTAAGATTAGATGATGAGAATCATGATTACAGCCAATTGTTTAATCTAGCTGATCAGATTGCCAACACCCCTATCTCTTTATCCACGGAGACGAAAGTTCTTACAAATGGAAAAGAGACATTTAATGCTATTAAAGAAGCTTTATTGCAAGCAAAACATCATATACATATGGAATATTATATTGTTCGCCATGATACCTTGGGGAATGAAATTAAAGACATACTTATTAATAAAGCGAAAAATGGTGTGAAAGTAAGATTTCTTTATGATGCAGTCGGTTCATGGACTCTTTCAGGGGAATATATCAAGGAAATGAGAAAATGGGGGATTGAGGTAGTGGCGTTTGGCCCTGTGAGGCTCCCCTTTTTAAATAATAAATTCAATTTTAGAAACCATCGAAAAATTGTTGTAGTGGACGGAGATATTGGGTTTGTTGGTGGTTTAAATATCGGTAATGAGTATTTGGGTAAAGATGAGAACTTTGGATTTTGGCGTGATACCCATTTGAGATTAAATGGAGAAGGAGTCCGCAGTTTACAATTAATCTTTATGCAGGATTGGTATTACATGACCAACCACAGTTTTTTAACAGATGAGTATCTTGCTCCTGTAGCAACAGAACATGAAAAAAAGCATGGCGGAGTACATATAATTGCAGGTGGGCCTGATAATGAATACAGTACGATTAAAAATATATTCTTTTCTATGATTGTTTCAGCAAAAAAATCGGTATGGATTGCCTCTCCTTATTTTATCCCGGATGAAGATATATTTTCTGCCTTGAAAATTGCTGCTCTAAGTGGCATTGATGTTCGTTTATTAGTACCTAGTAATCCGGATAAGAGAATTGTCTTCCATGCTTCGAGATCCTATTATCCTGATTTATTGGAGGCAGGAGTTAAAGTCTATGAATACCGTGAGGGTTTCATGCATTCAAAAATCATCATTGTAGATGGTGAACTTGCATCTATAGGTACATCAAATATGGATATGAGAAGCTTTCATTTGAACTTTGAAGTCAATGCGTTCCTCTATAAGACCGAAAGTGTACAAACATTAGTAAATGATTATCTACATGATTTATTAGTTTCGAATGAGCTGCATGTTGAGGTATTTAAAGATAGACATTTCGGTATGAGAATGCTGGAATCACTATTTAGACTATTATCACCGATGCTATGATGAAAAAAGCTCAATCGAGTAGAAATGTTCAACAGATATACATATAGAGTTCATTTAGAATGAAGGTTTATTAATAGATAACGAGAATTTGATAGGTAAACCATAGGAAAAGGAGCCTGTACATGCTGGTTGCTATTAATAAAGAAGATAAGCAAATTCATGCCAATCATATTATAAAGAGACACGAGGAAGAGTATCGCTGTCCTGCTTGCCGGAAACGTGTGATATACCGTTCCGGCCCACGGACGATTCCACATTTTGCCCATCAAACAAAGGGGAACTGCCAGGCAGCAACTGAATCTGAAACAGCAGATCATCTATCAGGGAAAAATAATTTATACCATTGGTTAAGAAGGTGTCAACTGGATGTTGAACTGGAGAAATATTTAGCTATCATAAAGCAAAGGCCAGACATTTATGTAAGGAAGCAAAATCAATATTATGCAATAGAATATCAGTGTTCACTTATTCATGAAGAGTTATTTTTGAAAAGAACAAAAGGGTACTTGGATGCCGATATTGTTCCTATCTGGATTTTTCACAGCCATTTCATTAAAAGAAACGGAGTTTATCTGTGGAGGCTAAATTCACTCCTTAAATCTGCTCTTAGAAAATCTTCATCACCTTTTCTCCTCTTTCATAACCCCAAGCAAGCAAATTCCATACTGGCACTTGTGAATATCATACCAGTCTCAATAGAACAATGTTTTGGTCAGATGGTAGTGTTATCCAATGGGATGGACCTGAAAAGTATCTTATCTCCACCCAGACAAGAAATCGCTTATTTAAACGATTGGTTTAAAAAACGTACTCTGCAACTTATGAATGAAATCCGATTTAAGGGCTTACAAAGTAAGTTGATTAAAGAATTATATCAGGCTGGGATATCTCCATATAAAGTACCTGAATTTGTAGGAGTTCCATTGTTGAGTGGCTGTATGTATGGAATGCCGGCTACTGTCTGGCAAGGATTAATCTATATCAATTTAATGAAGTGCTTTAAGATGCATGGAAGAATCAGTGAAACATGGATTCGGTCAAGTTTTTTGGAAAGAATAAAGAAGAAGGATATAATTTTAAATCAATGCCCTTTAATGAGCCAGGATATTTTTAGCGCATTGAAAGAATATCTGAGATTCCTTGAAAAAATTGATTATTTGGAAAAAATAGATGTAAATCATTATATAATAAGAGAGGACTTCATTTTAGACGATCATTTTGAAGAGAAAATCAAATTGAGGTTATTCGATTTTTTTGAAGGGAATTAAAGGTATTATGAAGAACTTTTATGAAAGAAGTAAATGATTGGAGGGAACTGCATGGCTGCAGATATTAAACAATTACCTGAAAGAAAAGATATACCTGTAGAAGATACTTGGAGACTGGAGGATATCTTCCCAAGCGATGAAGCATGGGAAAAGGAATTCAAGGACATTTTGGCTGAATTGCCAAAAGGAGATCAATATAGAGGGAAATTGGAAGAAAGTGCTGATACCTTATGGCAGGCTTTGCAATTTCAGGACATGATTACTGAGAGACTTGGACGATTATATACATATTCTCACATGAGATACGACCAGGATACCGGTAATACATTTTATCAGGGAATGGACGACCGCGCCCGGAATTTATATTCTCAGGCTGCCAGTGCTTTTTCGTATATTTTACCTGAAATCCTTGCAATTAAAGAAGAAACAATTAATCAGTTCATGCAAGAAAAAAAGGAGCTTTCCTTATATGAACAATCTTTAAAAGAGATTAATTTACAAAGACCTCATGTTCTATCTGCAGAGGCTGAGGCTTTATTGGCTCAGGCATCAGAGGTGATGGGGACTGCATCCAATACATTTGGTATGTTAAATAATGCCGATCTTCGTTTTCCTACAATTAAAGATGAAAACGGAGAAAAGGTTGAACTAACTCACGGGCGGTACAGCAGGTTTTTGGAGAGCAGTGACCGTAGAGTTCGTGAAGAAGCCTTTAAAGCGATGTATAAGACATATGGACAGTACCGAAACACATTCGCAAGTACTTTATCCGGCACGGTGAAGAAAGATAATTTTTATGCAAAGGTACGTCATTATGATTCTGCAAGACATGCAGCTTTAAGCAATAATAATATTCCGGAAACAGTATACGAAAATCTAATCAATTCCATTCACAACAATCTGCATTTATTGCACCGTTATGTGAAGCTTCGTAAGAAACTTTTAGGTGTGGATGAATTGCATATGTATGACTTATATACACCTTTAGTGAAAGATGTGAAGATGGATGTTTCCTATGACGAGGCTAAGGAATTTATCCTAAAAGGGCTTGAGCCTTTAGGCGAGGAATACATCAATGTATTAAAAGAAGGATTTGAAAACCGTTGGGTAGATGTTCACGAAAACCGCGGTAAACGAAGCGGCGCATACTCCTCAGGTTCATATGGAACTAATCCATATATATTAATGAACTGGCAGGATAATGTGAATAATCTTTTCACATTGGCTCATGAATTCGGCCATTCTGTACACAGTTATTACACACGTAAAAATCAGCCATATCCATATGGTAATTATTCGATTTTCGTAGCTGAAGTAGCATCTACCACAAACGAAGCCCTGCTGAATGATTATTTGCTTAAAACAATTGATGATGAGAGCAAGAAAATTTATTTATTAAATCATTATCTTGAAGGTTTTAGAGGAACAGTATTCCGTCAAACGATGTTTGCGGAGTATGAGCACATTATTCATAAGATGGCACAGGACGGAGAAGCTCTGACTGCAGAAAGCCTAACACAAAAATATTATGAGCTTAATAAAAAATACTTTGGTGATGATATTGTTATTGATGAGGAGATTGGTTTGGAATGGTCAAGAATCCCTCATTTCTACTACAATTATTATGTATACCAATATGCAACTGGATTCAGTGCAGCAGCAGCGTTAAGTAAACAGATCTTAGAGGAAGGTCAGCCGGCTGTTACGCGCTATATTGAATTCTTAAAAGCAGGCTCAAGTGATTTCCCGATTGAGGTTCTTAAAAAAGCAGGTGTAGACATGACTTCGCCGAATCCGGTTGAAGAAGCTTGTAAAGTTTTTGAGGAAAAATTGAATGAGCTGGAAGCTCTTTTAGATAAATAAGAAAAAGTTGATGATTTTTTGAAATGCCCCTTAGAAGTTAGACTCCAAACTTTTAAGGGGCTATTTTTTTGATGGTATTAAATGCTGAAATTAAACTTAAAGTTCCAGTAATAAAAAAAATAGAGGGGGTAAATAACCCTTGGAGGAAAAAGTATTACAAAGCCCAATAATTGAGGATCTTAGTGAAATTAAATTAGTAGGTTTTCGAGTTGTGTGCGAAGGTGAACAATATCTAAAATGAAATTCCAAAAGCAGCGAAACTTCTTAATGAACGTATGGATGAAATCCAACAGGTTACCAATTCATCTGTACAATATGGAGCATTTGTAGTTGATAACTATTCAGAAGATGAAGATGGTTATTGGATCTGTGTTCAAGTTAACGAGTATGAAAATATCCCGGATAATATGGTTTTCTTAACAATTCCACCTTAAAGATATGCTGTAAGTAAACATAATGGCTAATTATAGTATTAGAGATACATACGCAAGATTACACGCCTGGGTTGAAAAAAACGGATATGAAAGACAATTAGATAAATGGCATTTAGAAAGGTATCATAGTTGGAATAATAAAGATAATCTAATTATTGGATACTGTTACAGAATCTTAAACTCTAAAAAGTAAGTGAAGCCAATCATGAGAACTCGCTAATTTTCTGCGAGCTCTCACGTTTAATTCGTCATTCAACAATATCCAGTAGATCTATGCCAACTTAAGGCTTTTAGAATCCCTTGAATTTTTTTTGATAACCGAGACTATACATAAAGATGAAAAAAGAGAGAAATAAAATAGGTGATGATACATAGAGAGGAATGATCCGCATAATCCCAAACAGCTGCAGGGATATGGAAAATAAAACTAATAAGATTAAACTGCTAATATAAATTTTTTTCATAGAAATCACCCTTTAATACATAGTATAAATAGTACTGATTTCTAAAGAATATGGCAGAGGATAAGCAAGTATGCAGAAAAAATGACAGAAATGTGAATAAATGAACAAAGTACTTGCATATGTGTTAAGAATTTGTTATATTACTATTGTGAAGTTGATCACTAGCAAACATTTACCCCTTTGTTTGACCGTGAAAAATTTCTCCCATCCCCTTTGTTCGTATGAAGAATAAGACTCTGTCCGATTACAGAGTCTTATTCTTATTTATACGGAAAAATATTATAGAATAATAATAATGGCGGTTTTTAATCGTTTTCTGCATATCTCCAATACGTTATGTTGGATGATGGTATCCTCTCAACTGTGCGCTTCAAGAGTAATTTTTTCATTTCCCTTTCAACTTCCTGTATATCCATTCGGTAAATAAACGTAATCTCATGAGTATTAATAATTTGAAAATCCTTAATACAGTCCTCTAAAGAGGGGAGTAACTGTGCTTTAGGCGGAAATCCCAACATCTCCTCAAGTATTTGAACATAAACTTCATAAGGGTAAGCTCCTGATACCTTTATACCTTCATCTTCCATCTTTTGATTAAAAAAGACCAGGCTAGGCAGATCAGTGACATCCATTTCTGAAGAGATTTTTAAATCACATTGAAAAGCTTTTATGGCACTTTCTGAATTCATATCACGTGAAAACTCATCACAATCTATCTTGGCTTTATGAGCGCAGGCTAACAATGTATGCCAATTTGATACACTTTTTTGATCAAGAAATAAAGCCTCCTGGATTTTCTTGAAAAAACGATATCCAGCCTTTTTTCCTTGCATTTCTGCAGCTTTAATCGCGATTGGGGTGATATATAACGAGTTTTCGGGATCGCTGATCCAAATATTATCATCACAGGAAATACCAGACCTGTTTGCAGCAGAAAGAAATGAGGGATGTGGGTGTTTAGCATTTGGATGCTTTCTTTCCACTTTTTTGCTAAACACATACTTTAGAGCAAAGTAATGCCCATATTCTAATTTCAGTCGTTTTATAATTCGTTCCAGCTCAAAGCAAATTGAACAAGTAGGATCTATAAATAAATAGATTTCTAATGGTTTTTCCAAGGGTTTAAAATATTGATGGACAGACAGCCAATCCTGCCATTTTGGAATTGAAGAGTCATGCTTATTCATAACTATCACCTTTTTGCTGGATATCGTTTGTATTTATCATATGCTCAGCTGTTAAAGTAAGTCTGTTCAGAAGATACTCTCTTAAAGGAGAATCTAACTGAATACTTTCCATAGCCTTCTCCATACAGCTCAGCCAGGCTTTTGCACGCATAGGTGTAATTTCAAAAGCAAGATGTCTTGCTCTTAGCATGGGATGCCCATGTTCCTCAGTATACAAAGAAGGTCCGCCAAGAAACTGAGTAAGAAACTGTTTCTGTTTACGGGCTGTCTCTGTAAGATCATCTGGAAAAATAGGAGCTAGCAGCGGATGCGAACCCACATGATCATAAAATGCATCTATTAATTCAGATAACCGCTCTTTCCCTAATGCATCATATGGAGTTGGATTTTCTGCCATACATTATTCTCCCTCCATGAGTTGATAAGAATAATTTTAACAAGCAAAACTTGAATTATCCAATATACTGCTTTTTTTCCTGATTTTATAAAATATTGAGAGGTGGATGCTGGGAGATAAGCTTATTAGAAGGTTATTGATTGAGCTTCAAATTGTTTATAGAAGGGGAAATAAAAAACTGTTCATTTTATGAACAGTTTTGCAGGTTTGGTTATTATTTTATGCGTAATAGGAAGCCATGACTTTATTTACATAGTTCTGCGTTTCTTTAAAAGGCGGTACTCCACCATATTTATCAACATTTCCTGGACCTGCATTATAAGAAGCTAAGGTCAATTCGATATTTCCATTATATTTAGTCATCATGGATTTAAGATATTTAGTTCCACCCATAATATTATCATAGGGATCCATAATATTGTTTACACCAAGAGATGAAGCCGTTTTGGGCATTAGCTGCATCAAGCCTGATGCCCCGGCTGAGCTAATGGCATTTGAATTATAGCCGCTTTCCTGCTGTATGACGGATCTTATTAATTTTTCAGGAACATGATATTTAGTGGAAGCTTCTTTTATAATGTCATCGTAATCCGTATTCTGATTCATACTTACTTTACTATTAGTTGATTGATTAGTAATTGGGACAGGATTGTACGCAATGGACGGAGAAGACGGAATGCTGCTGTTGATTATAGTTGCCAATGTACCTAATCCTGGATTGGCAGCAAGTGCATTATTCGTAGGATGGCTGACGGATGTAAGAACTTCATTCAGCATAGCCTGAAATAAATTGGCAGAAGAAGGTGCCTGAGTTACAGTATTAGTATCTGTTGGTCTCAGGGATCCGAGAGCTTGAAGTTGAATAATCGTATTTATGTCTCCTACGTTCATTATGTTCACTCCTCAATATGGTTTAAAATCATTTGATTATAAAAACGTTGAACTTTATTTTCAGTTGGACGAACCGGAATGCCAGCTTCTGATAAAAGCTGATCAAACTCTTTCTTTCCTTGATCAAAGTTGTCTACTTCAAATTCTACCTCATAATCCTCTATTTGGAAATAGGAGCTATTATCTAAAACGAGCAGGCCGCTCTTAAAAGGAAGCTCAACCCGTTTTGTTGTCAAGGTACCAAAATAACGAATTTCTTGTGGGTTGATTTTTAGATTTTTTATTCTTTCCGAGATTTTGCTATCAGGGATACCACCATCTTTTATGATTTTATTAGCTGTATCAGGATCTATATCCCAGTTGGTTTCCAGTAAGCCTTTTTGATTTTCAAGAGGCTGTTTAAGGGTCATCTCATAGGATGAATTTTTTTCACGTATGCGTAGTGCTGAGGTATATTTTTTTAAATCAAACGTAGCTGTGTCAAAGTAATGATTTTTTTGTACTGTAAAATGCTCGGGCTTTATTTTGAAACGTTGCATGAGGTGGTTAAATTCCTCAAATGTCAGCAAATTTTTGAATTCAATTTCGATTTGTTCGCTCATATGTACATCCTCCATGATAAACTTATGTATAACTATTATGGCTTTTTCATTAGATAACATCAATCTTAGATATCCGTATAATCTTTGTGTTAAAATGGGTTTGAGCAATTTAGGGTAATAATTAGTACTAAATGTATTCATTAGCATGGTTGAATAATGATGATCAATTCATAAAATACATACTAATACATGATAATGTAATGTCTTCGATTCTGAATTTTCCCTTGCTCTCAATAACAAGATATTGAAAAGTATTTCAGGTGGTGGAATCCATGAGTAGAAAATGGGATGAATTTTTAGCCCCCTATAAACAGGCGGTTGATGAGTTAAAGATCAAATTAAGGGGTATAAGAACCCAATGTGACTTAGAAAAAGAACATTCACCAATAGAGTTTGTTACAGGACGCGTTAAACCGATCGCAAGTATCCTGGATAAGGCTTATCAAAAGCAAATTCCTGAGGAAAGACTTGAACTGGAATTACAGGATATAGCAGGTCTTCGAATTATGTGCCAATTTGTGGATGATATAAAACAGGTCGTTATGCTGTTACGACAAAGAACTGACTTCGTAATTATTGAAGAAAGAGACTATATTACAAATAAAAAAGCAAGTGGATACCGTTCGTATCATGTAGTTATTGAATATCCGGTTCAAACGATTCACGGAGAGAAAAAAATATTAGCGGAGATACAAATTCGTACCCTTGCCATGAATTTCTGGGCTACGATAGAGCATTCACTTAATTATAAATATAACGGACAATTCCCGGAAACATTACGCAATCGCTTAGAGAGATTAGCTGAAGCAGCTTTCCATATGGATGAAGAAATGACACAGATCAAAATGGAAATCCAGGAAGCACAGCAATATGTCTTTAAGAAGAGGGGGAAATAACACTTTACAGGTGGGGATTATGATGAAATATGCAGTTACGTCTAAAGGAGATACCAAATCCAATCATTTTATGGAGCAAGTGAAGGATCAATTGGATAATCTGGGTGTTATTTATGATGAGGATCAACCTGATGTAGTTATATCTGTCGGCGGTGATGGAACATTGTTATATGCCTTTCATCGTTATAGCTCACGTCTTGATAAAACAGCATTTATAGGTGTACATACAGGTCATTTGGGTTTTTACGCTGACTGGAGGCCTGAGGAGATTACAAAGCTTGCCAATGCTATAGCTAAGACGCCTTACCAAACTGTTGAGTATCCATTACTGGAGGTTACGGTTCGTTACAGTCACGGTGGCAGAGAGTCAAAATATTTAGCCTTGAATGAATCAACTGTTAAAAGTGTGGGGAGCACATTGGTGATGGACGTAGAAATAAGAGGGCAATCCTTCGAGAGGTTTAGAGGGGACGGTTTGTGCGTATCAACTCCTTCAGGCAGTACTGCGTATAATAAAGCCCTTGGCGGTGCGATTATTCATCCTTCCATCCCTGCTGTGCAATTGACGGAAATGGCTTCCATCAATAATAGAGTGTTCCGTACTATTGGTTCTCCTTTAATACTGCCAGCTCATCATACCTGTATGATGAAACCAGTAACAAATGATGACTTTCAAATTACCATTGACCATTTAAGTCTTTTGCATAAAGAGGTAAGGTCCATACAATTCAGAGTGGCAGATGAACGAATCCGTTTTGCTCGTTTTAGACCTTTCCCATTTTGGAAAAGAGTTCGTGATTCTTTTGTTACAGAATAAAAAGAAGGTTATAGTAGGTGTCCTAAAAGAATGCAGTTTGTCTTTTGGGCACCTTTTTTACTGAATAAATAATCCTTTAGCTTAAAAAGCTAGCTATAAATATGAATGATGAAAAGGAAGGTCTCCATGGTGAAGCCATTTACATTAGAGTGGACAGTAGAAAATCAGGAAAGCGATAAAATTTTGAGAGAATATTTGTCTGATAAAAAAATATCAAAATCAGCGTTGGCAGATATTAAATTTAAGGGTGGTCATATCTTAGTTAATCAGCAAGAAGTTACAGTACGATACATATTGAAGACTGGTGATCAGGTTACTGTAATCTTCCCGAAAGAGGTGGGAAGTGAGCAGCTGATAGGTGAGAAGATACCACTGTCTATTGTCTTTGAGGATGACTATGTAATGGTCGTCGAAAAACCGGCCGGTATGTCTACAATTCCGTCAAGAGAGCATCCAGCCGGGAGCTTAGCCAATGCAATCATTGGCCATTATGAACAAATTGGCCATTCAGCGACTGTTCATATTGTCACAAGATTGGATCGGGATACGTCTGGCTTGGTCTTAATAGCCAAGCATCGGCATATACACCATTTATTAAGTTTGTCAAAATCTATAAAAACAGTGGAAAGAAAATATAAAGCAATCGTAACCGGTGTGATGACACCCCTGGCTGGAAAAGTGGAAGAACCTATTGGTCGTATGGATACCAGCATTATTAAACGTGAGGTACGGGAAGATGGCCAATATGCATGTACGGAATATAAAACGCTGCACTCGCTTGAGCGGTTTTCACTTGTGGAATTAACGCTGAAAACTGGAAGAACACATCAAATACGAGTACATATGGCACATTTGGGACATCCATTATTAGGTGATGATTTATATGGGGGAAGCAGAGAACTGATTAAGCGGCAGGCCCTACATTGTTATTCGTTGAAATTTCTGCATCCAATAACGGAAAAAGAACTCTCATTTGAGAGTGAATTACCAGAAGATATGATGCAATTAATAGAGGGCTTAAAATAGTGTATATGGAATTTGAGCAGGAATAGTTGATCTTTTAAAGTCGAAAATTAAAAGGAGTATTGTATAAATAGACTGTGGATTATTGACCTATGTAATGAGTACTTCAGGATCGAGGATAATCCGATTTTTTCAACAAAAGTTTTCTTGGAAAATAAAAAGGTGCTGAATGTCGCACAATAGGACCTATCAGACACCTTTAATCATTAGAATTAACTTTCATACGTATGAAATTTTTCTGGAACCAGCGGCTGAGATGAGGTTACCGAGAAAAGGGTCATATCAGGGTAACGCAAAGCAGTTAATTTCCCTCCAAATACAGCTCCCGTATCGATATTGTACGTATTATTTTTAATTCTTGGTTCGCGGACAGGTGTATGCCCATAGACAATAATCGGATCACCCGGATGTCGAAGTGCCCAATCTCTTCGTTCTGGTCTTCCATCCGGCAGTGTTTTTCCGGTTATATCCCCATATAAAACAAATGTTTTAACACCCTTATGTGTTGCTCCAATGAATTCTTTTTTAATACCGGCATGCGCAAGGACAAGCTTTCCTTGATCTAAGACAAGATAAAGAGGAGCTGACTCGTATAATTGCATAAAATGATCGCGCACCATCTTTCTTTCTGGTTTAGATAAAGCCTCAAGTTCAGCAATCGTTGTCTCTAAGCCATGTACAGCCTTTACTTTATTGCCTAGGAAATAACGATATAATTTATTGCAATGATTACCCGGTATATATAAGGCAGTTTTCCGTTGTATGGTTAATGTCCATACAAGGTTGATCATCTCTATAGAATTAGGGCCTCGATCAGTAATATCGCCTATAAAGACAGGGGTATTTCCGTTTGGATGGACAGGAATATTATCCTCATCAAATTGATAACCCAGTTTGTGGAATAATTCGATACATTCCCCATAACAACCATGTACATCGCCTATACAATCATAGATCATTTGAATCACTTCCTTCTATTACCTCTATATTACCCTTTTTTAAAGGGTTTCAATTATATCTATTTAGGAAATTGTAAAGGGTATGATAGATACGCCTTAGACGACATAAAAAAAGGTATGGTGACCTCCAAAATGGAAATTCAGGAAAGCAAGCAAAGAGATTTACTGCGTTTATTAAAAGATGAGAACCTCCGACAGTTTCGGATTTTATTTTTAGATATTCACCCCTATGATCAGGCAAAATTTTATGCAAATTTAGAAGAAAAAGATCGAGCAACTGTTCATCATTTTCTCTCACCAGATGAAATGGCAGAGCTAATCGGAAATCTAGCTTATGAATATGAAGAAGAGGTCGTAGAGAGAATTTTAGCAGAAATGGATCCTCGATATGCCGCTTCCATTTTAGCTGAAATGCATACGGATGATGCTGTCGATTTGCTCAGTAATTTGGATAAGGAACAAATAATCAGTTATTTGTCTTTAATGGATGAGGAACAATCGCAAAATATTATGCATTTGCTTCACTATGAGGAATCAACTGCAGGAAGTATCATGACGACTGAATTTATAAGTATTGCAGAAAATCAAACAGTAGGATCTGCCATGAAACTAGTGAGGAAGGAAGCTCAGGATGCTGAATTAATTTATTATATTTATGTTATGGACGATAAGCATAAATTAACAGGGGTACTATCCCTGCGAGATTTGATCGTAGCAGATGATGATACAATGGTCTTTGAATTAATGAACAGTCAGGTTTATTCGGTGAAAGTAAGCGATGATCAGGAAGAAGTAGCTCGAAAAATGAGAGACTATGATTTTATTGCTATGCCGGTTGTTGATTTTCAGCATCATCTGGTTGGCATTATAACATTTGACGATATGATTGATGTTATGTATGAAATAGCTTCCGATGATTATTCCAAATTAGCAGGGGTATCCGATATGGAATACATAGACAAAAGTCCATTTTCATCTGCCCGTAAAAGACTCCCATGGTTGATTATATTATTATTTTTAGGCATGATTACCGCTAATTTAATCGGTCAATTTGAAGAAACTTTATCTAAAAAGGCAATTCTGGCGGTGTTCATCCCCTTAATTGCAGGTATGGCCGGGAATACAGGTACACAAAGCTTGGCTGTTATTGTTAGAGGGATTGCTACAGGACAGATTGAGGATGAGAATAAGCTAAAACTCCTTTGGCGTGAAGCAGGAACAGGACTTATAACCGGGATATCATGTGGAATCGTGGTTACCATTATCGTTTATGTTTGGAAAGGTGAACTAATTCTAGCCGCTCTTGTTGGCATTTCAATACTGGTAACATTAATTGTCGCTACATTAGCAGGAAGCCTTGTGCCTTTATTGATGCATAAAATGAATATTGACCCTGCCGTCGCTTCGGGACCATTTATCACAACCATTAATGACTTAATCAGTATTCTTATTTACTTTGGAATGGCTACTCTCTTTATGAGTTATCTCACGTGATATATTTTGCTGAAAAAACAGAAAATGGTTGCGATTCTTCTTTACTTAGTTTAAATTAGTAGTAGGTACTAATAACTTGTGTTAATTATTTAAGGAGGAATCCTTCCTATGAACTTAAGTATGGATGGGAAAACCATTGTTGTAATGGGTGTGGCAAATAAAAGAAGTATAGCTTGGGGTATAGCTAATTCACTTTACCAGGCTGGTGCTAGATTAATTTTTACATATGCAGGGGAACGGATGGAAAAGAGTGTTTATGACCTTGTAAACAGCTTAGAGGGTGGATCAGAGACCTTCGTCCTGCCATGTGATGTTACAAAAGATGAAGAAATCGATGGATGTTTTGCTACGATAAGAGAAAAATATGGGAAGATAGACGGAATCGCACACTGTATTGCTTTTGCTAATAAGGAAGAGCTCAAAGGTGAGTATATGAACACGACGAGGGATGGCTTCCTATTAGCCCAAAATATTAGCTCTTATTCATTAACTGCTGTTGCTAAAGCAGCAAAAGAAATCCTGAATGAAGGGGCTAGTATCGTAACACTTACTTATCTTGGCGGTGAACGAGTAGTCCAAAACTATAATGTCATGGGTGTTGCCAAGGCCTCACTTGAAGCAAGCGTGAAATATTTGGCTAATGATCTTGGACCTAACGGTGTAAGGGTAAACTCTATTTCCGCAGGAGCCATCAGAACCTTATCGGCCAAAGGTGTAGGCGATTTTAATGAAATTCGAAAAGTATTTGAAGAGCGTGCACCGTTGCGCAGACAAGTAACCCAGGAGGAAGTGGGAGACACAGCCCTATTCCTGTTCAGTCCATTGTCCCGTGGAATTACGGGAGAAAATATCCATGTGGATTCAGGGTATCATATTTTAAGCTTATAAATAAAAAAGGACTCTCTATTGCAAGGCGGCTATGATGGCCGTTTTGTAAATAGAGAGTCTTTTGTTTTTTAATGAAAAGTGTAACTGCGTAAATAGGCCAAATTATCACTTGAATCCTGTGGAACTGTTCCCCCTTCCTTATTGTGTTAAGCTCCAATATTATTCTCCTATATTACAAAAATGTTATAAATTTCTAAAAAATGATGGTCAATTGGGAAAAGCTGTGACATAATAAATCATAATATTTTAAATATTTTAATAAATTACATAATAATATTACGCAGGAGGGAATGGCTTGGATGACACTGTGGTTTTAGATGTAAACCAATTAACCGTTTCTTTTATGGATGATGGAAAATTGGTTCCTGCAGTAGAGAATATCGATTTCCAGCTTCATAAAGGAGAAATTCTTGGTATTGTTGGTGAATCAGGAAGTGGGAAGAGTTTGACCTCTTTATCCATTATGGGACTGCTTCCACAACCACCGGCTATTGTTGATCCCCAGGCAATCATTAATTTTGAGGGAGACAATTTATTAAAAAAATCCGAATCAAAAATGAGAAAAATTCGCGGGGATCGGATATCTATGATCTTTCAGGAACCGATGACTTCTCTTAATCCTTTGTTTACAATCGGCCAACAAATGATTGAAGCATACAGGCTGCATAGAAACAGTAATAAAGTTAAGGCGCGTACTGAATGTATGGAAATGTTAAAGCAGGTAGGGCTGCCTCGGGCTGCTGATTTAATGAAAAATTATCCACATGAGTTATCAGGCGGTATGAGACAGAGGGTTATGATTGCGATGGCCATGGTTTGCAAACCAAACATTTTGATTGCAGATGAACCGACTACGGCACTTGATGTCACCATTCAAGCCCAAATTCTTAAGTTGATGAAAGATTTAAACAATCAAACTGAAACATCAATCATCCTTATTACACATGATCTTGGAGTGGTGGCTGAAATATGCGATCGCGTTCTTGTCATGTACGCAGGAAAAATTGTTGAGAAAGGAACGGTCAGGGATATATTTAAAAATCCTAAACATCCATACACAAAAGGATTACTGAAATCCGTACCTGACATCCGGCAGAAAGACAGCAAATTATATTCTATTCCAGGTAATGTTCCAAAACCAGGAATGATTCAAACTGGCTGTGTATTTGCACCGCGTTGTGAATATGCCATGCCTGCCTGTGCCACAGTGACTCCGGATTTACAAAAGGTGTCTCCTCAGTATCAATGGGTAAGGTGCCTATTATATCAGGGACAGGAAGGAGGCATTCATCATGACGGAGCTGTTAAAAGTTGAAGGTCTGAAGAAGTTTTTCCCAATCAATGGGGGAGTTTTGAGCCGGAAGATTGGTGAAGTAAAAGCCGTTAATGATATTTCCTTTCATGTGAAAAAAGGAGAAACTCTTGGGATTGTTGGGGAGAGTGGCTGTGGAAAGTCAACAACCGGCAGATTATTAATGAGGTTGATTGACCCAACAGAAGGAAGCATTGTATTCGAGGATAAGGAAATCATGTCTATGTCTAAAAAGCAGCTTAGACAAGTGAGACGTGATATTCAAATGGTTTTTCAGGACCCGTATGCGTCGTTAAATCCGAGACATTCTGTCCAGCAAATATTAGAGGAACCTTTAATTGTTCATGGCATTGGCAATAAGAAGGAGCGGGCAAAAAGGGTAGCAGAAATGATAGATGTTGTGGGACTCAGTTCCTATCATTTAAAGCGTTATCCCCATCAATTCAGTGGCGGTCAGCGTCAGCGGATTGGCATTGCCAGAGCCCTCATGACAAAACCTAAATTAATTATTGCAGATGAGCCTGTGTCTGCGCTTGATGTTTCCATACAGGCCCAGGTATTAAACCTATTAAAGGATATCCAAAAAGAATTTGGACTTACTTATATTTTTATAGCCCATGACCTGGGGGTTGTCAGGCATATCAGTGATCGCGTTGGAGTCATGTATTTGGGGAGAATGGTAGAATTGTCGGGCAGCGAAGAGTTATACGAACACCCACTCCACCCGTACACACAAGCTTTATTGTCTTCGGTGCCAATACCAGACCCTGATATTAAACGTGAATCCATCATCTTAACGGGAGACATCCCAAGCGCATCCAATCCACCGAGCGGCTGTGCTTTCCATACTAGATGTCAGCATGCAATGGAAGTTTGTAAGACTATTAATCCAGTATACCAAGAAATAAAAGGGGATCATTATGCTGCATGTCATCTGCATGGTGAACATGACAGCAATGATAATAAACAAATATAAGAGGGGGTTTCATATGAAAAAGCTTTTATTGGCTATGGTCAGTGTTCTAATGCTAAGCGTTGTACTGGCAGCATGTAGTTCTGGCGACAAGGAGACTGAGGGTGGAGGCAGTGAAGAGAAAGGAAATACAAAGGATACACTTGTTTTTGGACGCGGCGGTGATTCTACTTCGTTAGATCCAATCACAACAACCGAAGGAGAGTCATTTAAAGTCACGATTAACATTTTTGATACACTGCTAACTTACGGTAAACAGGATACGACGCTGCAACCTGGATTGGCTGAAAAATGGGAGGCTTCTGATGATGGTCTTTCATATACGTTTACATTGAAAAAAGGCGTTAAGTTTCATGATGGTACTGATTTTAACGCAGAAGCAGTTGTATTCAACTTTAATAGATGGATGAATGGCGATGCTGATAAGTTTCCTTACTATAGCATGTTTGGCGGCTATAAAAAAGATGAAGGGCATGTCATTAAGGAAGTAAAAGCGGTTGATGAATCGACTGTTCAATTTACCTTGAAACGACCTCAGGCGACCTTCCTTAAAAATATAGCCATGAGCTGTTTTGGAATTGCCAGCCCTACTGCAGTTGAAAAAGATGGTGATAAGTTCCGGGAAAATCCAGTTGGTACCGGTCCGTATAAATTTAAAGAAAAAGCAAATGACAAAATCGTTATTGAAAAGAATGAAGATTATTATGTAGACGGAGAACCAAAATTAAAAACAATTATTTTCCGTACGATTCCTGATAACTCCGCACGTTTGAATTCATTAAAAATCGGTGAGATTGATGTGATGGACGGTGTAAACCCATCAGACCTTGAAACAATTAAAGGAGATGCAAATTTACAGGCTATTGAACGTCCTTCTATGAACGTTGGGTATCTTGGCTTTAATGTAACGAAAAAACCATTTGATAATCCAAAGGTCCGTCAAGCTTTAAGCCATGCCGTGGATAAGCAAGCTATCATTGATGCTTTCTATTTAGGAATGGCAAAACCAGCGAAAAATCCTCTGCCGGATTCAGTGGAAGGCTATAACGATGAAATTCAGGATTATGAATTTGATTTAGACAAAGCAAAAGAATTATTAAAAGAAGCTGGTTATCCAGATGGATTTACAATGGATCTTTGGGCTATGCCAGTTCCACGTCCATATATACCAGAAGGTAAGAAAATTGCAGAAGCGATTCAAGCCAATTTTGAAAAAATTGGCGTTAAGGCAGAAATTCAGACTGTAGAATGGGCAACATACCTTGAAAAAGCAACAAACGGTGAGTTCCCGGCCTATATGCTGGGTTGGACAGGTGATAATGGAGACCCTGATAACTTTATCTATACATTGCTTGATAAAGATTCAATCGGATCTAACAACTATTCCTATTACGCGAATGATAAGCTCCACGACATTTTAATTGAAGCGCAAACAATTGTTGATCAGGATAAACGGAATGAGCTATATAAACAGGCTCAAGAAATTATCCATGAAGATGCACCGTGGATTCCACTTGTTCACTCAACGCCTTTGTTGGCAGCATCAGCTGATTTAACAGGACTTGTTCCGCATCCGACCGGATCAGATATTTTGAAGAATGTAGAATTCAAGTAAAACTGTGTTAAGTAAGGGCGCCTTTACATGGATGATTCATATAGGGGCGCCTGTTTATTATGGAGGTGCATACAGATGTTTTCTTATACAATGAAAAGGATTCTGTCTGTTATACCGGTTCTGTTTGGAATGACGTTGATTGTATTTGCCATTGTCAGAGCCATTCCTGGAGATCCGGCACAGGTTATTTTAGGGCAAAGGGCAACCAAGGAGTCCATTGCTGTATTAACTCAGGAGCTTGGATTGGACAAAGCCTGGTATGTTCAATACATAGATTATATTAAGAATTTGTTTGCCGGTGATTTGGGTACATCCATTAGAACGAATGCAGAGATTACTAGTGAGATATGGCCGTATATTGCTGCTACGCTTGAATTAACGCTAGTTGCGATGATTATTGCCATCGTTATTGGTGTAAATGCCGGCATCATCAGTGCATGGTTTTCAAATTCCTGGTTTGATTATTTAGCCATGATCTTAGCGTTAATTGGAGTATCCATGCCTATTTTTTGGCTGGGGCTGATGGAGCAGTGGGCTTTTTCCCTTCAGCTGGGTTGGTTACCGACAACAGGACGTGAAGATATCAGAGATCCAATCAATGCGATAACTAATTTGTATTTGGTGGATACGCTGATACAAGGTGATTTCGACCAATTTTTTGTGGCCGTTAAGCATTTGATTATGCCCAGTATCGCTTTAGCAACTATTCCTATGGCGATCATTGCCAGGATGACAAGATCGACTATGCTTGAAGTTATGAAATCAGATTTTATTCGTACAGCACGTGCAAAAGGTGTCAGTATGTTTTGGGTGGTGTACAAGCACTCTTTAAAAAATGCATTTATTCCGGTTTTAACCGTTATAGGGCTGCAAACAGGATTACTTCTTGGAGGGGCCATTCTGACAGAAACCATTTTTGCTTGGCCGGGCATAGGACGTTATTTATATGAAGCAATCGGCTATCGCGATTATCCGGTTATTCAATCTGGCATTTTACTGATTGCCGCTGCTTTTGTGTTCATTAATTTAGTTGTCGACCTCCTTTATGCATTGGTCGATCCACGAATTAAATACTCCAAATAAAGGGTGGTGTAGACATTGGGGGAATTAGTACGAAATACAGAAGAAACACCATTGGTAATGGATGAAAAAGTGGTTTCTCCATGGGGGGAATCATGGGCTGCTTTTAAACGGAACCGTTTGGCAATGGTGGGTCTGGGGATTGTCTTATTCTTTATTTTATTAGCATTATTAGCTCCGATTATTGCTCCTTATGGATATAAGGAGGTTAGTTTAACAGACCGTTTAAAGCCGCCATCTGCTGAGCATTGGTTTGGAACAGATGACTTTGGGAGGGATATTCTTTCACGGATATTATATGGTGCGCGTATATCCTTATCCGTTGGATTTTTCTCTGTATTGGGTTCTGTCATTGTAGGTTCGATTATGGGGCTTGTAGCCGGATATTATGGCGGATGGATTGATACGATTATTTCAAGGTTCTTTGACATCCTCCTTGCCTTTCCAAGTATCTTATTGGCAATCGCGATTATTTCTATTTTAGGGCCATCTCTGCAAAATGCCCTGATTGCAATCGCTATTATAAATATTCCAAATTTTGGGAGGCTTATAAGATCAAGAGTACTAAGTGTGAAACAAGAGGAATATATTATGGCCGCCAACGCAATTGGTATGAAGGATTCAAGAATTCTCTTTCGTCATATCCTCCCGAACAGTATGACACCAATTATTGTTCAGGCAACATTGGCGATTGCAACAGCAATTATAGAAGCGGCAGCGCTTGGATTCCTTGGACTGGGAGCTCAGGCACCAACGCCTGAATGGGGAAAAATGCTAGCAGATTCGAAGGGTTTCTTAGTTCAGGCTCCCGGAACGCTCTTTTTTCCAGGGTTGGCTATCATGTTAACGGTCCTTGGATTTAATTTATTGGGTGATGGACTGAGAGATGCCCTTGATCCAAAAATGAAACAGCGTTAAATTAGAGTAAAAATAAGGTATGAACCGCCCCTCCGTGATTGTTAGAGGGAGCGGTTTTTTTGTGAAATTGACTGTGTGCAGGCAATGTCTAGATGACCTTCATTAGTAAAGCTTTCAACTGAGGGGTGCTCAGATATATCTACAGTCGTTTGCACATATATATATAGCAAATAGAAGGTTAAGGAGGTAATTTTTTGAGCCATAATGAGATCGATAGTGCACTGCCGGCAAATGCCTGGCTTGATAAGGAACAAATAATGAGACGATTGCGTGAAGAAGAAATAGTGGAAATTGATGACTTTTTTACAAATGCCGCGACTAAAGAATTGATGCATAAAATCAATCAGCAACAGGAATGGGAACAACATATTGCTGATAAAGAAAACTCACGTAAAGGACTTGAAGAGGGAGATAGTGATGATGCTTTGCAGCAGGCCCCTTTATTAAGCTTTGAGATAGAAAAGAAACAAATTACTGAATCACTGAAAGAACGGGAGCCAGATTTATTGGATGCAAGTGAAGCGAATGGAAAAACAAAGCGTAAACGTATAGAGGATATGACGAAGGAGGAATTAGTCACCTATCTCTCCAAAATGCCATCGCTCATGTCGAGCCCGGTGTGCGATTTTATAGTGGAAGATGGAAAGCGGCTGAGGGGAACAATTGAAAAAGTAAAGGGGGATTATGTTTATATTAAAGTTGCATTCGGAAAAAAGTGGATTAAATACACATTGCGGCAAATAAAAGAGATAAAAATAGTCCGTTTTTAAAATACTTCTGCATCGGATCTGGTTATCTGTATTAGACAAACCTAACCCTCCTACATACTTATACTATATGAGTCCTAATCAGGGAAGGAGGACCCCTTTTATGAAAATACAAAAACAAAAAGCAAGCCAAATCAAGAGAACGCCTTCGAAGCAAACGAAAAAAAACTGCGGATGTACAAAAAATAATAAAAAAGGTCGTTTACAACCGTAACCTGCTGATTACTCAGCAGGTTTTTTACTTTAGGTTGATTTGCAGCAATTAGTTTTATCCAAATAAAGTGGATAAAATGGTGTGTTTAACAAACAATACAGGATAATAATTTCAATATGTAACGAGGGGGTGAAGGTGCTATGAATAAGAGGATCTCTGTATTTTTAATTATAGCTATGTTTTTCACAATAGTAAGCGGATGTTCCGGTGACTCAAGCAGTAAAGAAGCCAGGATGTCACTTATTCAATCCGTGGATCAAGATCCCGTTTATCTTGGTGATCATTCAAAGGCACCATTAGAGGAAATAAAAAAGAGAGTAGCTTCCCATAAAGAGATCTACGATGTAGCAGTTGTCCAAAAGGATAAAGATATTTTGGTGGCGTACAAGGTTAAGCATATGCAACGCTTTCGAATGAAAAGTATCGAAAGTAAATTAGATAAGGAGTTAAAGAGTAACTTTAAATCCTTTAATTTCACTGTATCCAGTGATATGAAAATATTTCTTGAAACAGTCGAGTTAATTGTGAATGTGAAGGATAAAGGTTACTCCAAGAAAAAAGCTGGAAAATGGTTTGATAAAATAATGAAACTACAGAAGGATATGGCATAGGTAGGTGTACATATGGCAAATAAAAAGAATAAACAAACCCCTGAACAACAAAAATATAAAGAACTCGAACAAAAATATGAAACAAAACGTCCAGTTGTAAAGAATTGTATTAAGGCATTTTTTGTAGGCGGGCTATTTTGTCTTCTAGGACAAGCTATTACGTATATGTATATATTTTATTTTAATTTTACTGAGCAAACAGCCAGTAACCCAACTGTGGCAACGATGATATTTTTATCGATGTTATTAACAGGCTTTGGGGTTTACGATCGAATTGGTCAATTTGCTGGAGCGGGAAGTGCTGTTCCGGTTACGGGATTTGGTAATTCAGTCATTTCAGCAGCGATTGAGCATAGAACAGAAGGATTCGTGCTTGGGGTAGGAGGAAATATATTTAAATTGGCTGGAACTGTAATCCTATACGGTGTTTTTTCAGCATTTGTCGTTGCTTTAGTAAAGCAAATCTATCTAATGGTTATAGGAGGTTAATATGCTAACTGGTAAACAAACCTGGGTGCTGCATAATCATCCTGTCATTTCCTCTACAGGCGTAGCTGTCGGTCCTTTTGAAGGCAATGGCCATTTGGCTGATGATTTTGATATTATTCATGATGATCTTTGGCTAAATCAGAAAACATATGAGAAAGCGAACCGTGTATTAATTGAGGAAGCTGTTCAGACGGCTTTGGATAAAAAGAAACTGCAAACCCGTGATATTCAATTTTTCTTTGCGGGAGATTTAATTAACCAAATCACGCCTACTAGCTTTGCAGCCCGGACATTGGCCATCCCTTATTTTGGTCTGTTTGGTGCATGCTCAACAACTATGGAAGGCTTGGCATTGGCATCTTTTATAATTAATTATGGCGGTGCCAACAAGATATTAACTGGTGCCTCAAGCCATAATACAACCGTAGAAAAGCAATTCAGATATCCAACAGAATATGGCGGTCAAAAACCGCCAACTGCCCAATGGACTGTAACCGGAGCGGGAGTTGCCTTAGTGGAGCAAAATGATAACTCTTCTGAAAGTAAGCTCGTAGTAACAAGTGCAACCATTGGTAAAGTTATTGATATGGGATTAAAGGATCCGTTTAATATGGGAGGCGCGATGGCACCTGCTGCTGCAGATACGATTTATCATCACTTCAGGGATTTAAACCTTGACGAGGATTATTATGATCTTGTTGTTACAGGTGATCTTGGAAAAATCGGTCATAACACAGCGATTGATTTACTGGAGCAAAAGGGCCTAAAGCTAAACAAAGAAAAATTTAAGGATTGCGGTTTAATGATTTATAAAGATGATCAACCCGTACAATCAGGTGGAAGCGGTGCAGGATGCTCTGCGTCTGTTCTATATGGCCATTTACTTAATGAAATGAGAAAGGGTACATATAAACGAATCTTACTGGCAGCAACCGGAGCGCTTCTTTCTCCGTTGACCTTCCAGCAAGGTGAGTCCATTCCATGTATAGCACATGCAGTTGCTATTGAAAGACTATAGCGCTTGAAAGTGAGGAGCATATATGCTGGCAATGTTTTTTTGGGCCTTTGTTGTAGGAGGCATTATTTGTGTGATTGGACAGCTTTTATTTGATGTAGCAAAATTAACACCTGCCCATACTCTTTCGACATTTGTTGTCATTGGAGCTATATTGGGTGGTCTTGGATGGTATGAACCGTTATTGGATTTTGCAGGTGCCGGGGCTTCTATTCCAATTGTAAGCTTTGGAAATTCGCTTGTAAACGGGGCTTTAGAGGAAGCAGATAAGCATGGTCTTATTGGTGTGCTAACCGGAATGTTTAAAATTACATCATCAGGCATAACGGCAGCGATTGTCTTTGGATTTATTGCAGCCTTGATTTTCAAACCAAAAGGTTAATGAAAGAGAACCCCTTAAGTTTTGATTAAGGGGATTCTTCATGTTGAGAGGGCTAGTAACAGCATGTTGAATGTGAGAATGGTAATTTATGTAACTCGGAAGAAAAATTCCATTTTCATGGTATTATAAAATTGAAAATTAATACCTGCTTAGAAGATCAAGACTCAATTTCCGTTGAATATATTCTGTATGAAAACAATAAGTTATGGGGAGGGCGCATGCTCTTCCTTTTTGCGGTGTAGAATTTTTTATCTGGAAAGAAGGTAAAACGGTGAAAGAAAAACTAATTCATATGAGAGATAAATTGAATGATATTAGTCGTCGTAATCGCTCCATTAGATTATTGAAGATCTACAATAAATGGAGTTTTGATTTAACTGAATTAGATAAGTTATCAACCAATAATGAAAAAATCAGTGAAGCTATAGTAAAGAAAATCGTCATGCAGTCTAAAGGTGAAATCACGTTACTTAAGCCGACAATAGAGAATGACGATTCAATGGTCATTTCGAAAAAACTCACAGATTTATTGCGAAATATAAAAGGAATTGAAGAAGAAACAGGTATTCACGACTTTTATTTAGGCTACCCCTTTATATCAGGAAGCCTCTCTGATAGGACTTTTTTTCAGGCTCCCCTATTCTTATATCCAATTCGATTAGAAAAAAGTAAGGTAAATACACAGAGATGGATTATTCGTGTGGAAGAAGGTGGTCCGCAGATTAATCGAACCTTATTTTTGGCGTTTAAGAAATTAAATAGTGTCCAGTTTACCGAAGATTTTTTCGAAGAGGCTGCCGAAATAGCTAAGTCTTATGATAGGGAAAAATGGGATACTTTCTTCCGAGCACATGATATTAATCTTTCATTTTCTAATGAAGGACTCACAAAGTTAAAAGAATATAAGAGGGAAGAAATTCCTGAAGCCACTGGAATCGTACTATTGGAAAATGCGATTATCGGGAACTTTCCACAAGGTGGTTCTTCACTAGTTAAAGACTTTGATGCTTTAATAGACCTTTCAGAGGACGCTAATCTATCATCGTTAGTCAGTGAATTGATAGAGCCTCAAGAGTTTGAGTCAGCAGAAGATATAAACAATGAAGATAATCAGACTATTGAAGAACCGGATATACTGAATTTACTTGTTACGGATGGGTCACAGGAGGAAATATTAAAAGAAGCAAGATATAAGAAAGGGATTGTTGTTCACGGACCGCCAGGAACAGGGAAATCTCAGGTTATAGTGAATTTAATTACAGACGCACTTAGTCAGGGAAAGAAAATATTAGTCGTTTGTCAGAAAAGGGCTGCTCTTGATGTAGTATACCAACGCTTAGATGGGCTGAGATTATCCAATCATATAGCTTTGGTGCATGATGAAAAAACTGATCGAAAACCACTTTATAATAAAATAAGTGCTGTTCTTGAGACTAATAGAGTATTATTTGAACGCTCACTTGAAGATTTAAAATCTACATCAAATAGTTTGTTTACCCATGAAAAGCTATTAAATGGTATTGCGAAGGGGCTTTATGAGTACCAGGATTTTGGGTATCGTTTATATGATTTATACGGAAAAGCAACACCATTAGATCATATGGACAAAATGCTAAATTTAAAACCTGTCTTAAGTGAGTTAAATAAAGATGTACTAGATGAGATTAGCGGAAAAATCTACAGTTATGCAGAATGGTACGAGCGATTCGGCAGCGAGTCTTACGAATTGAAAAAGCGTAAATCATTCGCTCCATTTTCCATTAAAGATAAACTGAACCTGGTAGAACTTCTGAATGATTTAATTGTGAAGGCAAAGAACGCCTTTGAGTATTTGGATTCCTTAGATTACAAAAAAATCACACCTGCGTATACATGGCTGGTAGGAGACAAGTTAGATAGTATCTATCCTGATTTAGAGGGTACTGGCAAAAGGACATTGCAAGGCTTGAGAATATGGTGGTGGACCTCTTTTTCAGGTAAAGCAATTATCGAAGAGTTATTAGAGGGTGGGAAATTTAAAGGAACAAGTTCTGCAGACTGGATCAAAATTAAGCAAGCCCTTATAATCATGAATCAATTAGGTAAAGAAACAAAGAAAATGTCTGATGAAATCAACCAGCTGAAAAAATATTTCGATGAGAAAATGATCGAAAATTATCAAAGCAGAATTGCGGATGGAGACATTCCATTACAGGAATTAAATAAATTATTAGAGTACATTCATCAAGACTTTGAGGATTTGCAGCAAATGGATTCATATTGGGAAGAGTGTTCAGAGGTTACGAAGAAGATTATTCAAGAACTCAGCATGAAAAGTCCTGCCTCTGAACAAGCTCTACCGGAGTATTGGGTCCAGTTATTTAAAAACTCGGCATATATTCATTGGATTGATGAAACGGAAAATAAATATCCTGAAGTTAAGAAGATTTCAACGAGCGAATTTTCAAGGATCCGGGAAAAGTTTAGTCAACTGGTTGACCGAAAAAGAGAGGTTGCTAACCAATATTTAATTCATCAATTGACTCAATCAGTCGAGGAGCTTAAGAAAGCTTACCCGAGGGAAATGAGAGATCTTAAACATCAGGCAGGGAAAAAGAGGATGATTTGGCCACTGCGCAAATTGGTGAATGAATTTGCTGAGAAGGGTCTTGTGGATTTAATGCCGGTTTGGTTGGCATCACCCGAAATAGTTTCCTCGATTTTCCCGTTAAATGATGAGTTATTTGATTTGGTGATTTTCGATGAAGCTTCTCAATGTACAGTAGAATGCGGTCTTCCAGCCGTTTTTAGAGCAAAACAATTAATTGTCGCTGGAGACGAAAAGCAATTGCCGCCATTTAATATGTTCCAGTCATCTTTTGTAAATGAAGATGATGAAGAGGAATATGATGTTGATGAATCGCAAAGTTTATTAAATCTAGCGAAAAGAAGGTTCCCAGAAAAGATTCTTCAGTGGCACTATCGTTCGAAATTTGAGGAACTCATTAACTTTTCTAATCATGCTTTTTATAATGGACATGTTCAGATTGCTCCCAATGTCGAGCCTTTAAAAGATCCTCCGGCTATCCAATGGGAAAAAGTGAATGGCAGATGGATCAATCAATCAAACGAAGTAGAAGCACTTGAGGTATATAGACTATTAAAAGAAACATTGATTAAACAGCCCGATAAAACTGTCGGTATCATTACGTTTAATGCCAAACAGCAAACAAAAATACTGGATATCATTGAAAAATCGGCTGCAAGCGATCAAGAATTCAATGTTGCTTATAATCAAGTGATGGCAAAAGAACTGGATGAAAGAGTATTTGTGAAAAATATTGAAAATGTTCAGGGTGATGAACGTGACATCATTATTTTCTCTATAGGTTATGCTAAGAATGAAGAAGGAAAGGTCTACAATCGCTTCGGAATGCTTAACCAATATGGTGGAGAAAATAGATTGAATGTAGCCGTATCAAGAGCAAAGGAACGTATTATTGTAGTTTCTAGTATCGAGCCGGAAGAACTGAATGTTGCGGGCACAGCACAAATTGGACCAAAGCTTCTTAAATCATATTTAAAATATGTAAGAGCTGTCTCACGTACTAACAGGGAGGAAATACAGTCGGTTGTTCAGGAAATCAACGATAACGTAAATACACATGTACAAGAACTGGCACTGCATTTTGATTCCCCCTTTGAAGAACAGGTCTATAATCAATTAAGAAATTTAGGGTATGAAGTCCACACACAAGTAGGAATGTCCGGGTACAGAATCGATATGGCCATCGTCCATCCTAATGATTCCTCCAAATATATAATGGGAATTGAATGTGATGGAGCGATGTACCATAGCTCGGCCAATGCAAAAGAACGAGATATCTATCGTCAAAGATTCCTTGAAAGCCGAGGATGGACAATAGAAAGAATCTGGAGTAGAAACTGGTGGAAAACCCCTGCTCAGGAAATCGAAAGAATGGATCAAAAAGTGAAAGAACTATTAAGAAACGAAGAATTAAAGAAGAAAGTTAGTGAAATTTGATTAATCCAGGTTGCTTATTATTGCTGTTTGACAGATGAAAAGTCTGGTATTAACACTTAAACTGGAATTTTATTAAACATCAATACCCCGGCGATTGCTGGGGTATTTGTGTGTGGGTCAAAGGCGGGTGATAGGTGTGTAAAGGGTGGGTGAAAGGTGTATGAAGTCCTGGGAAAAGCAGCTATGCCCCACCTATGAGGCACCTATACCCCGGCTATACCGGGGTATAGGTGGGTGAAAGGTGTATGAAGTCCCGAGGAAAGCAGCTATGCCTCACCTATGAGGCACCTATGCCTGGTCTATACCGGGGGATAGGTGTGTGAAAGGTGTGTGAAGTCCCGAGGAAAGCTCTACTATCAAACACCTACCGAACACCTTTCAAGTACCTATGCCCAAAAAGAAGCTTCTTTTTGGCTTCCACTATTGGTTTGTTTCCGATAATTTCCTCTGAGACTTTATGCATTCATCAAGTACAGATGAGGAAATCTTATTCATCTTATGATATTTTTCATGATAGATTGCTTTAACAACTTGATCATAATTAATATCTTCTCCGTGAGTTAACTTTTTAAATGCGAGATATAAAGGCACCGGAGTTTGTCCAGTATATAGGGGTGGCTGGACATATTGATATCCTTTTATAGGTGAAAAGCCAAGATGATTGAAGAATTGAAGGCGATTTACGCTCTCTTTGTATTCTTCTGCGTTCTCTGCATCCATTTCTCTTTCGGTTTCGAGGAAGATTCCCTTTAAGGATGGGAGTCCAGCCTGTAATGCATCATCTTTAAGTAACTCTTCCATTTGTAAAAGTGTATGTTTCCCCAAGCCTTTCCCGCGTTCTTTCGGATCGGCTGCTATATAAACAATATAACCGCTATTTACTTCAGCTAAATAATGGGCAGTTGAAAAGGAGACTACGCTATCGTCTACAATTCCAACTAAAAAATGGAATTTATTTGGTGTGTTTTTATCATGTTGTCTGATGGACTCGTAAAATACGCATTCATCTTCACGCACGTATTCAGGAAAGCAATCATGATATAAAAATAATGCTTTCTTTAACAGTCCATCCTCTAGGTCTGTTATTTCCTTCCATTCTATAGCCATTGTGTATGACTCCTTACTGTTTTCTTTTAGTGTAAAAGATATATTTACAGTAATTCAAGGTATTATTGCCGATTTAAATATTTGGGTATTTTTAAATGGAGATTAGCCCATACCGAGGAAACACTTTTATCATATGTTATGAGTGTACTAAGCGAAAGCGAGGTGACTTACATGTTTGGTTGTTATGGATATGGCGGCGGCGGAAGCAGCTGCGGTGGCGGCTATGGATACGGCGGTGGTGGTAGCTACGGCGGTGGCTACGGTTCTACTTTCGTACTAATCGTTGTACTATTTATCTTGTTAATTATTGTTGGCGCTAGCTTCTGCTAATAATAATTGAAATGCATAGAAGAGACCTAAAACCTCTTCTATGCCCTACTGTTAATTAAGTATTTACAATTAGTAAATGAAAGAAAGGGATTTCAGTCTATACTGAATCCCTTTTTTTGCATAGAGAATTGAGTCACACCTTTCTTATTTTCATTCATATGATAGCAGTAACGATAAGGAGGCTGAATTATGGATAATGGATTCTTTAAAAATATGGAAAAGAAAACAGGCGTAAATATGAAAGATGTAATGGAGCTGGCTAATTCCTTACAAAATGCAAATTTTAAAGATGAAAAAACAGTCCGCAATGTCATTAAGAGGGTTTCGCAAATTGCAAACAAACCTGTGCCGAGGGATGTAGAGGACCAGTTGGTACAATCCATCATTAAGGATGGGAAATCATTAGATTTTAATACAATTGCCAATATGATGAATAATAAAAAATGAGTAAAGGAGCCACCTTTACATATGAAGAACATTTGATTCCGAATGCCGATCTGTATTACTCGGTTATTTGGTAAGCAGTTCTTCTTTGTATGATGGCTCCCCTTTTAAAATCGTTAAGAAACGGGAAGACCTTGCCCGTTTTGAACGTCTATTTTCCGGTACGGAAATATATAATCCCGAGCAGGCGCGTGTTACCGCTACATATAATAAACGTCTTTCTTCCTCCATAGGTTTCCTGTCACCGTCACGCCAAGATTCCAGGGCATAATCATGCGGCATGTTTCCATCTACGCAGCCAAGAATATAAACATATTTATATTCAAGTCCTTTTGAACGGTGGATGGTGCTTAGTTGGATAGCATTTATTGTTTTCTTAGACATTGATTTAATCTCTTTTGCCATGGCTGTCATATGATCCGCATGAAGAATAAAGTCCAGCACCGTATCAAAGCGTCTTGCAGCAATTTTCACATCTTTAATATCATCTGACCCTTTGTCCATTTTATTTCCTTCATTCCCCCGCTTTTTGAGGTAGGCTCCAAAACCGAGTTCTTTTTCAATCATCTCGATAGCTGTTGATGGGGACAAATCTTTAAGCGAATGGATGACAGAGACAGCTTTATCTATTGCTCGCATTTGAAATGGTTTTAAATTATTGAGAAATCGAAGTGCCTCGAGCAAAGTGCAATCATTCAGGATGGATAGAGCTTTAGCATCCTGAACTGCCGACTTTTTCAAATAAAGCGGCGGTAATAGATCCTGCAGCATTCCCGGATCATCTGGATTTATGCTTGCTTTCATGAAGGCCAAAATACTGCGCACAGTCTTTCTTGTATAAAAGGAATCATAGTCAGAATCCACACGGAATGGAAGACTTGAAGATGCGAGCTTTTCAAAAATAGCACGGCTCATTGTATTGGTTCGATAAAGAATTGCAAAATCTTCCGGGTTAGCTCCATGCCTTATTTTTTCGGTAATGTCGGTCATAATCATGATTGCCTCAGATTCTTCATCAAATGGATAAAATAAAACCGGAGATGGTGATTGGTCATGTGTAGCGACCATCTTTTTGGGCGTTCGTGTTTTATTTTGCGAAACAATTTTATTGGCTGTTTGAATGATTTTATGGCCAGAACGGTAATTAGCTGACAAGATAATGGTTTCGAGATAAGTGTAGTCAAGCTTCAAGTTCTGTAAAAAAGCAGAATCACTGCCGCGGAATGAATATATTGCCTGATCGTCGTCACCTACGAAACAAGCAGACTCTGCATTCGAAGCAAGTAGTTTAACAATCTCATATTGTACCTTATTAATATCCTGAAACTCATCGATTAAAAAGTGTCTAAACCGGTTTCGATAAAAATTAAGAATTTGTTCATTCTCTTTCAAAAGTTGATAACAGCCTGTTTGCATATCATCAAAATCGAATTTATTATTTATTTCTTTATAGGATTCGTATTTTTTATAAAGCTCCTGGCAACTGACTTCCCAATCGTCAGCAGGATGAACATCCAGAGGAGATAATAGATCGTTTTTCCATCTGCTGATTTGCTGTAAGGCTTGATCAAATGCGAATTCGCGTTCATCGATTCCTAATTCTGATGCAGCTATTTTCAGGACATATTCTTTCTCTCCATCAAATTTTATCAATTTACTTGAATGCCATTTTTGAGGTTCATGTTGTAAAAGAATTCGATAAAAAATGGAATGGAAGGTACCGGTAAATACATGCTGCAGCATAAAGGGAGTTACACCAGGCATTTGCTGTAGCCTGCTTTTCATCTCAGCTGCAGCTTTAGATGTAAATGTAACGAGCATCACCGATTTGGGATCAGCTTGTTTTTCTAATAATAAAAAAGCTGTCCGAGCAGTCAAAACACGGGTTTTCCCACTGCCTGCTCCTGCAAGAACGAGTAAATGTCTTGCATCTGTTACGACAGCATCTGCTTGTTGATCATCCAATAACCAGCCGTTTGAACTCATAATGCCGATGAATGGATGATTGTTGTTCACCCCTGGAAGATGTTTATCATTATAGGATGGCAGATTTGTAATGGACTTTGGACCTTGCCAGATGGTTTCATCCGAGCAATTGGTAATGGACCTGGATTGCGGTAGGCGAAATCCTCCGTATTCCACTGAAGCTTCATTCACTGCCAGATTCGTTTTCTCAGTTTTATCCACACAAGGAGGACGTGAAGAATCACGATGAATAAAATATGGTTCTTCATGAATTCCAAGATACATATAAACAGGCTGACCACAATGAGTACACCCGAGTTCACCATTTTTTCCAGCTTCATGAATACGAGCAAATGCCTCCTTGGGCCAAGTAAGTAAAGAGATAGATTCGTTTTTCCAATTAGCTGTTTTCATCATATTCCTCATTTATATAAAAAATTTTAAAAACGACAGACAAATATCATCTTATCAAATCGAATCATATATTACAAAAGAGGATAGTAGTTTTATTCCCTTAAAAAGTGGGTAATAAATGTAAAAAAAGGATAAAAAAGTGAGGTGGAAAAGGGATGGGGTACATAAGTCCAATCACGCAATACGAATACATACAGTACACGAACAGAACGATCGCAGCGGAGAAACTGACTAAAAATATGATCTCTCGCTTTCAGCCCGTACAGCCAATCAGATTCCATCGCAAAAATAATGAACGGGATTCATTTGACAGGGAAGATAATTCAGACGATTATAGAGTTTCATCTGATCGCATTAACAAAAATTTTGTGCCGACAGAAATAGTTGAAAAAACTGTTACTGAAGTGACAGGGGTCGGCCAATTTGTTAATGAAAGTATTTAAACAGACATTTAAAAGCATTCTATACATGCGGAAAGCAGCCTATCAAAATACGCTGCTTTCCTTTTGTGTTTATGGGTATAAACAAATAAAGACTGCAGTCGGCTGCAGTCTTAAATGTGCTTCTTCATAGTGTGATGTGGGATGCCCGCATCTAAAAATTCATCGGATATAACTGAGTAACCCAGTTTTTCATAAAAAGGAATCGCTTGGTTTTGAGCGTTTAGTTTAAGGATTTCAATTTGTTTAGAAAGTGCATATTGTTCTATGGCATTCATTAAATCTTTACCTACGCCTTTTGAACGGAACTCTGGTACGATACAAATCCTTTCGACTTTTCCGTAGCTATCAACCACTCTAAAACGTCCGGCACCTACTGGATTACCTTCATCATCTGTTACGAGAAAATGTGTAGATTCCTCTTCTAAATGATCAATTTCTTCTTCTTCAGGTACATTTTGTTCATCTACAAAGACTTTAGTACGTACCAAAAATACCTTATCCAATTCTCTTTGTTCTGATACAATCTTGATGTCCATCGTGATCAGTTGTCCTTTCTTAATTGGTATGTTTCATATACTTTCCATGACCCATTTTCAGTTTGATAGAGTAAATGGAAGTGATCAACTACTTCTTCGTGTTCGAATTTCATGAGACGCAGTTGTCCGAGAATATCGTTATGTTCCTTGTCAGATAAATCCTGACCAATAGTAATATGCGGAACAAATTTGTATTTTTTATCTTTGCCCAGAATATCACTATGAAAATCTTCGTGAAGAGCAATTAATTCGGGAGTAGGGTCAATTTTTAAATAAATCACATTATTGACTGGTTCGAAGGTGCTTACTTTTAAGACCTTTAACGTAAAAGGCTGGTGTTTGTTTGAAATCTCCTCGAGTTTTGCTGAAATTTCCTTGATTTGCTCATCTGTGGCTGTGAATTCAGATTTTAATGTGACATGAGGAGATATAAGAGAGTAATGTGAATCATAACGCTTTCTATATGAGTTTACAATGTCTTGAAAATTTTTTGAAGGGAAAATAGCAATTCCAAAATTCATGTAAGAACCCCCTGACTTATTTTGTAAAATTAGATATTACTCTATTATAGCAAATATTCAAAAAAATTTCCTTGCTAATTATGTCCTGTGGAAAAGCCAGGTAAGTGTCCTCTTCATATCTGACTGCCATGCCCTCCACGTATGGTCTCCATCAATCTCCTCGTAAAAGACTGGAAAACCTTTGCTTTCGATAAGCGAGTTAAGTTCCTGATTAGGTTGTACAAAATCTATGAGCCCATCTTTAGATGTTTGTACTGTTATTTCGTTCCTTCCAATCGTATGGTAAATTTGCGTTAAATGTGGGAACTGAAAAGTCTCCACTGCTGATAGTACGGACTCGTTTACGAGTGGAGAATGCAAAGCAATCTTGCCGAATGTATTAGGATAATCCATAGCTGCCATTAATGAAACAGTAGCTGCCAAGGAGTCTCCGATTAGGGCGCGGCTCAGCCCCATTTGGTAGGTCGGATATTCGGCATCAATATATGGAACAAGTTCATGCGCAAGAAACCTTTTATAGGCAGTATGCTTAGGGCCGTCAGGATGATATTTATTCCAGCGATCTTCAACATTTTTATAAGGGACACCTATAATGATTATATTTTCTATTTCTTGCCTTTCTAAAAGATCATCTGCAGCTCGTCCAATTTTGCCTAATTGGAAATAATCTTTACCATCCTGTGCAATCAGGACGGAGTACTTATACAGATGGGAAAAGGTTGAAGGTAAATATACAAGAAGTTCGATTTCCTCATTTAATTCCTTGCTGTTAAAAGATACACCCTTAATTTTTCCGGCTTTTAATGCCAATGAACTCACCCCCTGTTATTCTATTTCAGGTATATTTTAGCATAATCTGACTTGTATATAATAATCAGTAGATTTGTGCTATTATGAAGATTCTGATGGTATAATGGATGAAAGTGTAAAAAGGAGTAATAGAGATATGATTAAAAAACGTGTACATAGTAAAACAGTGACAAATGCTGCTAAACTTGCCTTGCAAAGTCGAGGTGTTACACTCGAAGCAATCGCTGAAATTGTTTATGAAATGCAATTCCCTTATAATGATAATTTAACTCTGGATGAATGCATATATAGTATAGAACGTGTCCTGATGAAACGTGAAATTCAGCATGCCCTTCTTGTAGGTATTGAATTAGATCGATTGGCAGAAAAGGGAATGCTGTCAGAGCCGTTACAGTCCATTGTAGAATCTGATGAGTCCTTGTTTGGCGTGGATGAAACCATTGCCTTAGGAGCTGTGCTTGGCTATGGAAGTATTGGTGTGACAACATTTGGTCACCTGGATAAGAATAAATTGGGGATTATCCGATATTTAGATACGAAGAAAGAGGGAAGAGGCGTAAATACATTCCTTGATGATTTGGTCGCTGCGATTGCAGCAAGTGCTGCTTCCAGATTGGCTCATCGTCTGCGTGATAAAGAGGAATCCCTGTCCGAGGATGAAATTGAAGATATTGATCATGAAGAAATGATTGGTTAAGGGAAGGGGGAAACCTCTTCTTTTTCTTTTTATGAGGACCGCTGTGATCGACAAACAAGTTGTGTAGATAAGATTTGTTCCTTCTTAAATGTTCGATAGAGTTTGCGGTTAAAACAATAGGCGCGAATCAGTTGATCACCCATTGATTTAACTAGAATACGTCGTTTTGTAAATATATTTTTATTGGAAACATAGATGATATCAACGGGAATTTGTTCTCTCATGCTCCTAAGTAAATCATTCACTTATCTTCACCTCCTATTCTTATTATATACGAACATACGTTTCTTATTCAATAAAAAAGAAACGTATGTTCGTTTTTTGTTGAAGTTGTTAATCATTATTAAAAATCATCCGTTTAATGAACTTTGAAAATAGAGTATATTTACCAAGATAAAAAAAAGGAAAGAGACAAGCCTGGCAATCATATACTCTTTATGAAGGAATGAAGGAGGGGATGTTGTTTGGCTAATACATTGGCATATCATGAAACGCTTGAATTGCATGAATTAGTGGCATTTGCATCAAATGCATTAATAGGCTTGAAAATGAAGGTCAGAGATGTACCAAATCAGGAGTTAAAAAATTTATATTTGACTACAATTAAAGTTTTGGAACGATATATTAAAGAGTTGCTGGAGTACTTTCCAAGAGCACCGCAAAGGGAAGAGGATGAAAGAGAACAACCGGACGCCAGCTTTTTTGCAGGAAATTTATTAGGCTTAACAAAGACATTAATCCGAAATTATTCGATAGCGATCACCGAAACGGCTACGCCTGTTTTAAAAAAGACATTAACAAACCAACTTAATGGAATGATTGATTTGCATAGCCAGGTATTTAACTATATGTATAAGAATAATATGTATCCCGCATATGATTTAAGTGCTTTGATTAAAAACGATGTAAACAACGCGAATAAAGCTCTTGCAAAAAAATATTGAAAGCTTTGGCACCTGGCCGGGTGCCTTTTTGGATCCTGAAATAAAACTGTTATAATGGCCATGAGGTGATACATATGTGTGGCAGATTCACATTATTTTCAACGTTTGAAACGATTATGGAACGATTTCATATAGAGTCAGCCTTTGATGAGGTCGATTACCAAGTTAGTTATAATATTGCCCCGTCTCATAGAATTGTTGCCGTGATTAATGATGGATCCAAAAATCGTTTGGGTTATTTGAGATGGGGATTGATCCCATCGTGGGCAAAGGATGAAAAAATCGGATATAAGCTGATCAATGCCCGATCAGAAACACTTGCAGAAAAACCAAGTTTTCGAAAAGCATACCAAAACAAACGCTGTTTAATTGTGGCTGATTCCTATTATGAATGGAAGCAAACGCCTGAAAGAAAAATACCGATGCGGATTAAATTGAAAAGCGGAGAGCCATTTGGATTGGCAGGTTTATGGGAATCATGGAATTCACCAGAAGGACAAGCAGTCTATACGTGTACCATTATTACAACGTCCTCCAATGAATTGATGTCTTCCATACATGACCGGATGCCAGTTATTCTTAACCCGGAGGATGAACAAAAGTGGCTGGATCCAAAGATTCATGATTCCCATTTACTAAAACAATATTTACGTCCGTTTAATCCTGAATTAATGGAAGCTTTTGAAGTAAGTGCTGATGTAAATTCACCTAAAAATAATTCGGAGCACTTAATTCAAAGAATATGTTGATCATGTAAATTTTCTCTCAGTATTTATTAATGGTGTTTTCGTGTTTTTTCCAACCATATACCAGAGAGACGATACCATTGCATAGCAGAACAAAACCAAATATTCCAAGAAAAATAAAAGGTGACACCACTTTGATAAAAGATAATCCAATCATGATAAACCCAACTATTAAATATTGCTGGGTTGCTTGCAGAGAATAAACCTTTTGTTGGATATGCCAGGCTTTAAAATACCCTTGCAAAAATCCAAGGAATATTTGAAGAAATAAAGCCATATAGGGAAGGTATTCGGTTGGCAGCTTGTTGATTCCTACTCCTGAATAGACAAGCCCCATAGCGATGTAGATGTATGGGATATATGGCTTTGAACGAGTAGGGTTGTTATGGTAAACGCGATATCCCCAGGCAGATGAAAAGGAAAAAATCGCAAACAACCACGCAAATAGTGTATAGCTATAGGCTGCCTCTTTTAACCAGATGGTGTAGTAAGGTAAAATGACAACCTGTCCAACCGTAACCATCAATGGAATGTTGCGTAAATATTTATCATTCATGGCCGTCATCCGCTCTCTTCAAATAATGATCATAAAATAAATTCACAAACACTTCGTTAGGGTCATGCTTTCGTTTCTCATTCCAGACCTTATCCGAATCGGGATAGGCCAATTGGAATTGCTCCTTTGTTTGATAAGGATAATATGGAAGATAATAGGTGCCGTCGTATTTTAAGGTGAGGTCCGTCCATTTTTGAATCATTTTCTTGGCGTTCAAAATCTCCTTATCTTCTAATCCGTGTTGGATCAAGACTACTAATCCAAGCATATTTTCTTTAGCGTATGGCAGGCTTGTGACAGAATCTTTTGCCGCATAGCGGACCGTAATATTGTGGACCTTGAAATCTTCGTCCTGATCATTACGATTAAGGATGGTTTTCAATTCATCCATATACTCCTCATAATAGTGAAGAGGTATAAAGAATTCCTGTAAGATTTCTACTCGACCCGGCTTCGTAAATTCCATAAAAGTAGATTCAGAACGCATAACGTTATTTCTTGTAATCTCTTTGCCGTTCAGAGAATTCATATATACTCCCTGTGTTTTCCAAAAGAAATCTTCCATTCTTCCGCCTTTGCGTGCGAGATCTAATGCCATTTTGCTTACTTTAACCCCTGTTTCACCTTTTAAAGGGGTGACATGATTAATCTGTCCCGTATTTTCATAATTAACGACATACATCTCATCTAAAAATGATTTTGGTGCCACACTTATTCTGGCATAATGCATATCAAATTTCTCATTCTCTAGAACATTAGTGAAATACGATTCATAATCTTTAGTTATGACTTTTTCAGAATTAATCGTATAAACGGTGTTATCGGTAACATGTAAAGTTACATCTAAAATGACACCAAATAACCCATACCCACCAAGAACGTATTTCATATAACTTTCTGGGTCATTTTTAGTGAGATGCTTAATTTCTCCGGTAGGGGTTAGCAAGGTCATTTCTTTGACTGAATCAGCCATGGGACCAAAACGAATATCCCTCCCGTGGCCATTTACAGATAACGAGCCGCCAATTGTAAAAATAGATTGGGATTGAGTCACTTTTAAGGCAAGCCCCAGTGGATTTAATCTCTTCTGGACATCCTCCCATGTTGCACCGCTTTCCACCTTGACTGTTTTTGCTTCTTTATCAATCTCTAAAATACGGTTGAAGGATGATATATCCAGGACAATACCATCCTTATAGTATGTATGACCACCCTGGGAATGCTGTAAGCCTGCAATCGAAATATGTCTGCCATTTTGATTGGCTTCTTTAATAATGCGTTGTATTTCATCACGGTCCCTTATTTGTTCAATCCGGTCGATTCGTTCAGGAAGCAGACCTGTATAATCGGTCATTAATCCACCTTGTAGCAAGCCGTATTTTCGTTTTTCAAGCGGTATATTCCACGCAATTCCAATAGCTAAAATAATTACAAAAAGACCGAGGAACCAAGGTTTTATAATAATCCTTCTTATCATTTTTGTAGTTCTCCTGTAAAGATTTTTTCGCAAATGTAAAGTACCTTCGTTATTGTTAGGATTTATATTTCTTTTTGATATCCTCAATATGAGTTTGCTTTATATGATCATTAACTTGTGTATAGCCTTTAAGGGAAGCGTAGGTAGATTCAATTTGTGATCCGGATAGAGCATGATCCGAATCAGATTGTATAGATTGAAGCAATTTTCCCCTTTTGATGACCTTGATAGTTGAAGACTGAATTGCAATTTTTTTTAGCTCACATCGTTCGCTGAATACAATGGTGGATTTAAAGGCTGATTCATGAATGGCAGGGAGTATTCTTTGCAATGCTTTAATATGGGTGCGATTTTGCTTAATGGGGTTATAGAAGAATGTTTTCTTGCCTCCACGCAGGACTTGGCACCATTTATGATCCTGTTCCTTACCAAATATCCAACCACTGTAATTTTTTGATTCCAGGGAATAGATACCAGACGTGTGAATAAGGACTACATCTATTTCAGTTGTACCGCCTTTACCGTTAGGAAGATAAACATTAACCAGTATTCTGTGGAAATCCTTCAGATTATCTAAAACTCTGACGATTAGGTATTCGCCATATAATCCCGTATTAAACCTTACTTTTAAAAAGGAGTTATTCGTTTCTTGTTTATAGGTGCTTTTTTCATACTTCAATTTTTCAATTAACAACATTAGTAAAAATAAAAAAAGAATAATGACTACTATCATGTTTCCTTGACCTCCTTCTAATAGGTTGATTAAATTGTTCGTTCAATATAGTAAACTGCAGTACAATCATACTACTATATGGTAAAAAATAGAAGAGAGGAATTAGAGAAGGAAACGTGTTGACTACAAATTGCTAGTAAGAGAAATACATGAAATTCTAGGAACTTTTAACGACTGAAACTATTACTTCGATTTTAAACATGAAGTTCGCATAACAAGAGAATAACAAAAAGGTTAAATACGTGTAATTATGTTTTTATCTTTTAAAAGAGGATAAATATAGTAGTGTAAGCAACAAAATAATTTCTTAAAAAGGAGCGATTATTAATGGCAGACAAAATGTCTAGAGAAGAAGCAGGACGCAAAGGCGGAGAAGCTACAGCTAAAAATCATGATAAGGACTTCTACCAAGAAATTGGCGAAAAGGGTGGAGAAGCCACCAAAAAAAATCATGATAAAGACTTCTATAAAGAGATTGGTGAAAAAGGCGGTAAAGCCCGCGCAAACAACGATTAAACCTTCATCAGAAATCTGATAATACTATAAGCAATCAAGGAAAAACCATGCTGATTTAGCATGGTTTTTCCTTTTCCTGATTTCCTTTACCTGATGACAATAGAGTATTCCTCATTGGACAAGTTTCTTTAATTGGGATACAGTCATCCGTAATTAAGTACTGTTTCCACTCTCTCTTGGATACATCCTCATAGCCACCTAAATCTGGATGATACGGCATATTTTCAATCTTCTCCACTTTTTTCCTAATAACCTCAATAGCTTTTCTGCCATGGGGAGTGGTATAAGATAAATCAGCAAAAATTCTTCTTGGCTGAAAAATCATGATTAGGCAATCCCCTAGATTTCGGGTAATCCGATTTTGATAAAAAGGAGCATTGCCAGATACAAAGATAGGTTCTCCGTTGAAAACGAACTCCCAATGGGGATGATCTGGATCGATAGGAATATCATTGGACCATTCTTTATTATCCTGTTCGTGCAAATAGGATAAAACATTCCAAAAATAGGCGTTATAATAATCATAATCAAGATGCTGATGATTAAGTTCAGGTTCTACGAAAAGAACCAATGCATACCGAATAGATGGGTTCTTCCTGGAAAGTTTGAGAAACTCGCTAAGTGTTTGTGGAAGCTTAGAAAAATTATGATTCTCACAATACGTATAGCGGAGGAGACCATCTCGCTCTGCTTTCATGCCAAAGTGACATGGAAATTGATTGTCACTGACAGTAGAATTCCAATAATCATAGGCCTCATTCAGCCACCTCGGAAGAAGATTCCCCTTTTTAAAATCAGAACTAATCAGTAAATGGTTCATAAATTAAACTCCTTGATGTATTTTTACGTACGTGTCAATTAGGGATAATTTCATCATATGAAAATGATTAGAATGGTTGCTTTGTTCGATTAGATTAATTATGAAATTCTTCAATTCTCCCTGGTTTGATATAATAAATCAAACGAATGAATAGTAAGGAGTATCTTCAAAATGGAAAGAAAGTACGGTTGGTTAATTTATAATGGAAGTTTGCTGTCTCCAAAATTTATGGAGATCCATGATTGGTATAAAGAGTCAGCTGCAAAAAAAGGAATCACTCTCGATTTAGTCAAAAATACGGAAGTATTCTCCGTTATCGAAGGAAATCAAACCATTATTAAAAGTGAGAGACAATATGCACAGCCGGATTTTATTTTGTTCTTAGATAAGGATATACGTCTGGCGAATCAGTTGGAACAAATGGGTTATCGATTGTTTAACAAGGCATCTGTAATTGAAGTGTGTGATAACAAAATCATGACATTCCAGGCACTGGCTAATCATTCATTTAAATTACCGAAGACTATATTTTCCCCTCTGAGTTTTACAGATGTATTAGAAAAGGATCCTTCATTTATTGATTTTATTGAAAGGGAATTATCCTATCCCATTGTCATAAAAGAGGCCTATGGATCCTTTGGTGAGCAGGTGTACCTGGTACAAACCCGTGAAGAATTGGAGAAAAAGAGAAAAGAACTACTTCGAATCCCACATCTTTATCAGGAATTCATAAAAAATAGTAAAGGCAGAGATGTAAGAGTTCATGTAGTAGGTGACAAAGTGGTAGCGTCCATGCTGCGTACTTCCGAAATAGATTTTAGAGCAAACGTGACAAATGGTGGGGTCATGCATGAATACGTTCTACCGAAAGAATTTGAAGAACTGGCAATTAAGGTAAGTAAAATCATTGGAGCAGATTTTAGCGGAGTAGACCTTTTGTTTGGAGAAGAGGAAGAACCAATTCTTTGTGAAGTAAATTCAAATGCTCATATAAAAAATATTTATGATTGTACAGGTATTGATGTAACTGAGCATATCTTCGATTATATTTTACGGATGGTGTGACATGTTTGAAGGCTTACTAATCTATAAGCGAGCGGACTATGATAAAAATAAATGGTTTGCCAATCAGTTTATCAATAATAGTCATCAGCACAATCTTAATATCCAGCTTGTATTTGCAGAGGAACTGAGTTTAATAATTGATAATGGAAGATTGTCCGTTTATATGAGGGATGGGAATTCGCTTCAACCGGATTTCGTTATTAACCGCACCCGAGACAGTCAAATAGGCCTTCATTTTGAATTAATGGGGTGCAGAGTTTTTAACAATTCTCAGGTGACGGATATTTGTAATCATAAAGCTAAAACACATCAACTGATTAATAGCCATGGAATAAAATCTGTGAAGACGGCGATCTCATTCACTGAGGGACAGTCGCTATTAAATTATCCACTTATTTTGAAGACCAACAGTGGCCATGGCGGTACCGATGTTTTTAAAGTAAATAGCAGAATAGAATTAACTAAGCATATGGAGAAGCTTAATAAGGGGGATATTATCCTACAGGAAATGTGTGATAATCCCGGTGTTGATGTGCGAGTCTTCGTACTGGGCAGAGAGATTATTGGAGCGGTTAAACGTTATTCCAGCAATAGTTTTAAATCCAATTTTTCACTTGGCGGAAAAGCTGAGCGTTATACTTTGTCTGAGAACCAGGTGAAATTAGTAAATAAAATAGGTACGTTATTTGATTTTGACTTTGTAGGAATCGATTTCCTCATCGGCCAGGACGGAGAATTCCTGTTTAACGAAATAGAAGATGCAGTAGGTACCCGTACGCTTTATCAACAATATGACTTTGATGTTGTGCAGTTGTATCTTAAGTATATTAATAAACAAATGGTTGACAGTGCGCAAAATAATCCTTTTATTTAAAAAAATGTAAAATATTTGATAAAATATTAGTGATATACTTCACTTCACAAAAATGAGGTAAAGGGATGAGTGGATGAGAAAGAAGGTTGTAATTGCTGGGGGAACAGGTTTTATTGGTCAGTATTTTGAGAAGCAGTTTCATTCAATGGGATATGATGTGCTGATCATTTCAAGAAGTAACGAACATATTAACTGGCATAATAATGGTGAAATAAAGGAAGCGCTTGAAGGGGCCGAGTTATTGGTTAATTTGGCTGGAAAATCGGTAAATTGCCGCTATAATACCAGTAATAAGCTAGAAATTGTCATGTCTAGAACTGAAACAACAGCTATATTGGGTAATGCGCTACTTGAGTGTACGGCTCCACCTCCTTTGTGGATTAATTCAAGTACTGCCACCATATACAGACATGCGGAAGATCGACCTATGACAGAGAAAAAGGGAGAAATCGGAAGCGGCTTTTCAGTTGATGTTGCGAAAGCATGGGAAGAAACATTTTTTAACTTTGAGTTACCGCATACAAGACAAGTTGCCTTAAGAATCGCAATCGTTTTAGGGGAAAGCGGCGGAGTAATGACTCCGTATAAAAATCTCGTTACATTTGGCCTTGGAGGTTATCAGGGATCTGGACGACAAATGTTTAGCTGGATACATATTGAAGATTTATTTCAAATTGTTCTCTTTCTTAAGGAGAGAGAAGAATTGGTGGGAGTATTTAATTGCTCCTCGCCTCATCCAGTCACAAATCGTGAATTAATGGCTCACCTACGTAACAGTATGAACAGAAAAATTGGGCTCCCCACACCAGCGTGGATGCTTAAATCAGGTGCCGTACTGATTAGAACGGAGCCGGAACTTGTTTTAAAAAGTCGTTGGGTACTCCCTGAAAGGCTTAAACAAGCTGGGTATATGTTTAAATATAAAAGATTGGAAAATGCACTAAAAGATATTATTAAATGAATTAATCTTATTAACTCCATATCGGATGTGTTGGTGCCTCTTAGAACCGATAAGCTATAGACATTATATATTTATTGGAAGTCATCTCCATTGCATTTAAACGATTCGAGGAGTATTATACTTAGTACGAGCTACATTGTACGTAATGCATAATTTAAGTTTTAACCTTTAAGCTGTAATAGGGAGTTTTATTATAAAGGCTGGAATGACAAGCCTCTGTCTATATGACCTGGAGGACAAGCAGAAAAGCTTTTGCGAACACCCACTTGGAGAAGTGGTGGTTTAAAACTTTCTTATATGTAACGGCAAAAGTGGCTTAATCAAAACCAATTCCAATAAGGAATTGGTTTTTTTTAATGCCATTGACACAATTCAAGATACAATAAGCAACTAAAACCAATCCTGTAAAGGGTTGGTTTTTTGTTAAAATAATATAATAAAATAATTAATTAAATTACATAAGTACATAATTTATTGATTTTTTATAAAATTATTAATAAATTAATAATATATTGATATATTATCAAGTGGTGGATGAAAAGGTTCAAATTCTAATGTCAAAATATTTGGAGGAATGAGAATGAAGAACAAGCTGTTTATTTATGCAATCATATTTTCGCTATTTATTTCTTGGCTGCCAGTATCAAACACACAGACAGATGCTGCAACCACTTACACTAACTTAGGTGTAGCGAATGATTTTAATATCTTTGTTTTTAATGATCACATCCAGATGAATTCCGATGCAGAAGGAAGAGTTGCTGTTGGGAATAACGCTCATTATACCAATTATGGTATAGGTGACAAATTGACGGAATCTAAAGAACGTTACGATTTAATTGTTGGAAACTCACTTTACGCCCAAAACTTTACTAATTTTAAAGGGAATACAGCCATTGGGATAGATGCTACATATGAATTTCATAGTGCGAAACACAATAATAATGTAGAAGGAAATCCATTTAGGGTAGATTTAAAAACAGAACTGATCGATTTTGAGGATGTATATAACGATTTAACCTATAAATCTTCTAAATGGTCACAGTTGACTCCTAATGGAATTGTTGAAAAAAATGGTTCCAATTTGACATTGAAAGGTTATGACCAAGATTTAAATATATTTAACTTAACCACTGAAGACCTTGCAAAAGGAAACGTTGGATTGCTTGATTTAGTAGTACCAAATTCATCAGATGTTTTAATTAATGTCTCAGGTACTGTTTTAAATATGGGGAATTATGCTCTGAAAAAAGATGGAGGAAATTTGGAACCTTCTAATGGCAGTAGAATCCTCTGGAATTTCCCTGATTTGACCAATTTAGATATTAATAATTTTGAGATGGTTGGCTCTATCTTGGCCCCAGACGCTTCGTTAACTCCATCAGGATGGGGTCAAATTAACGGAACCATTGTAGTAAAGGATTTTATAAATTCAAGTGAGGGCAGTATTGAACTACATCATTATCCTTTTAATGCAAAGTTACCAATGGATGATGATAACGATAATGAAACAGGAACTATCATATTTACTAAAGTAGAACAAGGAACTGATAAGGGACTTGAAGGAGCGATTTACGGCCTTTTTGATAATGAAAAAGGTGAGGGAGAAGCAAAGTATGAAGCTGAGTCTAATAGTTATGGTATCGTCAAATTTAAGGATATTCCATATGGGACATATTATTTGAAGGAGATAAAAGCGCCAGAAGGGTATCAGCAATCTAATACTATTAGAACAATTGAAGTAAATAGCAGTTATCAAAATTTAGGTAAAATTGAAGACGAACCAATCAAGTATCCAAAAGGAACCATTCAATTTACCAAAATTGATAAGGACACAGGTGATGGATTGCAGGGAGCGATATTTGGTCTTTTCGATAACAAAAATTGCGAGGGAGAGCCGAAGGCTAAAGCAACATCTGATGAAAAAGGGATAGTAAAATTTGAGCAACTTACATATGGAACCTATTATGTGAAGGAACTCACAGCACCGGAAGGTTATCAGTTATCTAAAGAAATTAGAACAATTGAAGTAAATGGAGATATTGAGCTAACAGAGGGCTTTGAAAACGAAGCAATCAAAGAAGAGTCAAAAGGGTCCATTCAATTTACCAAAATTAATAAGGACACAGGTGATGGATTGCAGGGAGCGATATTTGGTCTTTTCGATAACAAAAATTGCGAGGGAGAGCCGAAGGCTAAAGCAACATCTGATGAAAAAGGGATAGTAAAATTTGAGCAACTTACATATGGAACCTATTATGTGAAGGAACTCACAGCACCGGAAGGTTATCAGTTATCTAAAGAAATTAGAACAATTGAAGTAAATGGAGATATTGAGCTAACAGAGGGCTTTGAAAACGAAGCAATCAAAGAAGAGTCAAAAGGAACCATTCAATTTACCAAAATTGATAAGGACACAGGTGATGGATTGCAGGGAGCGATATTTGGTCTTTTCGATAACAAAAATTGCGAGGGAGAGCCGGTAACTCAAGCAGTGTCAGATGAAAATGGCTTGGTTAAATTTGAAAATCTCACATATGGAACCTATTATGTGAAAGAACTCACAGCACCGGAAGGTTATCAGTTATCTAAAGAAATTAGGACAATTGAAGTAAATGGAGATATTGAGCTAACAGAGGGCTTTGAAAACGAAGCAATCAAAGAAGAGTCAAAAGGAACCATTCAATTTACCAAAATTGATAAGGACACAGGTCATGGATTGCAGGGAGCGATATTTGGTTTGTTCGATAATGAAAAAGGCGAGGGAGAGCCGGTAACTCAAGCAGTGTCAGATGAAAATGGCTTGGTTAAATTTGAAAATCTCACATATGGAACC
>NZ_JBZCPP010000029.1:0-35896 GCF_058267515.1 Pradoshia sp. Z6_59 | reverse complement strand
TGATAGATTAAATTCAAATGAAAAAAGTTCAACCAGAAAGTTCTGGCTGAACTATATAATACGAACCTGCCCCTTTAGCAGCATAAGATATGACCATCAATTTGATATCCTTGATTTGAGAGAAAATTCCCCCGATCTTCTCTTGCTATATCTACTAAACTACGTAGTCGTGTATAATTTCCACAACTTCAATTTTTCCGTTAATCAGTAGTTCAGGAAGCTCATTTTTTACATTACCTTTCCAATATTCTCTGGCTTGTTCAATTTTTCTAGAAAAAGAAACTCCATCAGCTTTTGGTAAAAGGTCTCCATCACCCTCAAAATAATTTCCTATTACTCGTAGTTTTACAATCTGAATAACTTTTCGATTGTAAGTATCAAATAATTCTTTCCACTTCAGAGCTTCATCATAGCTTTTCGCTGCGTATAAGCAAGATAATCTTGACGGATATTCAGGATATTCTTGCAGCCTAACCAGCTCTGTTATTACTTCTCTGATAGCTCTAATTGTTTGATCCGTATAATCTGCAACTATCTTGGCATCCTCTTTATCCAAGTGCAGTCCATCATTTGAGAAATGATTGTATAAAGTTTGGAAAATGTCTTCGTCTTTAGAATTAAATATTTCTCTTTCAAAAAAGAAACGATATAAGGTATTTTTTTGGTTCCCATCAAAGTTAATGATCTGTCCGATATTCATTTCTTTATTAGTAACAATGTGATAAGCATAAAACTCCGTCCCCTTCATACTTCTGCCTCCAGTTAAACTATATAAGTTGGCTATATAATGAAAACCATCCTTCAAATCCACTAAGAATAGTTGTTTAAATGTTCTAAAACCTGTTACGTTACTACTAGAATAGTTCAACAAAAAGGACATTAATCCTTCTTCCGCTAACCTGCCCTGTTTCTACAATAAGAAATTCAACAGAAAAAGGCATTAATCCTTCTTGGATCAATGCCTCTGTTTGTTTAAGTACAATACTTCTACAAACTAAATTATATATAATTCTTAACTAGAAATAGCAGTTTAGTTATTATAACCTATTTTTTCTTTTATCCATTAGTAGTAAAAGTGACAGCACCACTACACTAAATACCACTATAAACAAAAATGACAAGTATAGAGCCATGAATCCACCAAATGTCTCATCGAACATTAAAAGAGCGACGTCTTTGTCGTACATACCTCCCATGGATATATATCTAGTCACTTCAAGATAAACAACATGGAAGATTATACTCATCCATATTGTTCCTGTATATCTTCTATATAACTGTAGGGCAATCCCAAATGTGAAGAGCAATATAATATAATCTATAGTTATTGTAAATGGCTCACTAAAGAATATTGACTCCAATGCCATCACCGTAACTGGAACACAAATGAAGATTAACGGCTGTAAAACTAACGAGATGATGAAGCGAAATTTCTTATGCAATTCTTCAAAGATTAGTCCACGGATAAAGACTTCTTCTGGAAATGCTTCATACATAAATGCTGTCACTGTATTGACTAAAATGGAAATTATAACACTTGTTGTCAGGTTCACGCTGACATTTTCAATTCCACCAAATAAATAAGCTGTTATAATTCCTGTTATGACTAATATAAACGGCAATGCGATTCCAACGATTAATCTAGATGTTGAATTTACACCCTTAAAGCCAATATTTTTAATCAAGTCCGGTTTTTGTCTTTTAAATATATAAAGTACTATAAGCGTTAACCCAGTAAAGATTACTCCTTGTAGAAGCATGCTTATTTGTCGATCCATACCTTGAGTTTCCATCAAATATTGCCCGACATTACCTGAAACAAAGAGAAATAATGACAAGAGTAAAAAGTATAAAAGCAACCGACTAATACTAAATTTCATAGAATTCAATTGAATGCCCCTTTTTAATAATGATGTATTACTATAAGCTATGTATTAACCAAGCTCTATATTTACAGTTTCTTAATGTTAGTGACTCAAATCAAGCTTTCTATGAATATCTAATTTTAGAAATGATTCAGTAAAAGCTTATTCAACTACCCTACCCCTTTTCTCCAATAAGGATTTAAATAAAATAAAAGCCTTCTTACCAATAGCTAATATCTATATCTCCGATTGAAGAAAAAAATCACATAAAGGCTTATATATTTTTTGTGCAGACATACGAATTAATAATTCTCTTACAGAAATCTTGTTAACCGTGTATGTTTGAATAATAAATTCAAACATATTATAGTCTGATAGTTCTCTTCCGGTTTTAAATTAACCTTTGGAAACTGTCTATTCATTAACTCATAAATGACTACTGCTTTAGCAGGTTGTGATTTTATCACAGAGATATTTGGTATAAATGTTAAAAGGAAATCGATTTCATCTTCACTTAATTCCTCTTGCTCTAACCATTCTGTTACTGTTAGATTCATATGGTCTACCCCTATATCGTAATTAGTTAGATATATCCTTAAGATAACTATGTCCTTTTATGGATTTCCTACTTCCGCTAACCTGACCCTTACCTTTCTTAAGGATCTCAACAAAAAAGCTGTATATGGAGGAATGTGTTGATTCCTTGCATGTTTTATTTAAAAACGAATAGAGCCATAATGCTTTCGACTCTCAAAAAGGAATGCAATAATACTTTCATAATAAGGTATAAATTTTTTTAGTTCGATTAGCTTTAAGACTTCCTCCCTTGAAGCCCATCTTACTGCTTGCACCTCATCAGTCTGTAACGTCAATTCATTCAAATCTAAGTCATATTCAATTAAATAATAATCATCAAATCCACGTTCAAAGTTAATTGTAAATTGTGGACGTATCTTTTCAAAGTAATAACGAATACCCAACTCCTCGAATAACTCTCTTGAAGCAGCCTGCTGACTTGTATCTCCTGCAACAGCACTACCGCCACAAGTGATATCCCAAAGATTCGACCAACCTTGCTTATAAGACTGACGTTGTTGAATGAGCATTTCTCCATTGGAATTAAATATACAAATGTGTACAACTAAATGAAACTCATCTGGTGTCATTTCTTCTCCACGAGTTATTTGTTTGCCTATTTTATTACGATGTTTATCATATAAATCCCATTTTTCCATCGCTAAGCTCCTTAATGTATTTTTGCAACGAGATTCTAGAATTTTGCAATATTATCCTGATTGTTGATCCAAAATAAACTATACTCTTCAACTAACCTGCCCATGCACTTCCATAAGAAATTCAACACTATAAGGCATTAATCCTTCATGGATCAACACCTCATAAGTTTTAATATAATTAATTATGAAACAGAAATGTTGTACATATAATCAAATAATCCACAAAGAAAAAAGCTGTCTAAATGACAGCCCTGATTTTAGGTTTTCCATCCGTTAATTTTAGTACATTAATTCACTCATTTAACAACTCTGTATCTTCTTGACTGTATTCTATAATATCACCAGGCTGACAATCTAAAGCACTGCAAATTGCTTCTAACGTTAAAAACCTGATAGCTTTTGCTTTCCCATTTTTTAATATAGAAAGATTAGCATCGTGATACCGACTTTTACGTTATAAATAGGTTCATTTTTGTACTTCACAACAGACCTGTTAAGGATAACCTCTACATATAATAAAAACCGCCTATACATTAGGCGGTTTAATGCTTTATCATCAATAATTTTTCCCTAATTCCTTAAATATTCCAATCTTAAGCTTCACTTTTCCATTGTCATTTTCATACACATCTAACACAAACATTTTATAATCGCCGTAATTCTCATCAAAGAAATCTCTTGCGCTTTTTGGCATATAACAAATTTCTTCATAGTCTATTTCTAACGTGTCTTTGTCCTTTTCAAAATCATAGCCCGTATTCACTTCATTACCTACGTTATAAATCTCTGTAGTAGCAAATTCATCCTTATGAGTGACAGTGAAAGTTTTAAGGGGTTTACTGTCCTTATAATAGTCCCATTCTGTTCGATCAGCTTCATTACAATACTTGCATTTTCTGTAGCCCATTTTTTCTGCTTCATCTGTTGTTATTGCTTTCCATCCTTTAAAATTTTCTTGATATTCAGCAGGCCAATTTTTAAAACAATTAACGTGTGTATGATACGTTTTCCCGCCGTCAGATAACAAGCAAAGATGGGTGTCATTAAGTGTTAAGTTAAGGTTATATTCCTTAGTTGTTCCATCTGAAAATGTAACGGTAACGGTTTCTTTTTCTAACTTTTCATTCGGGCTTGATTGTTCAACAGATTCAATAGGTTCAACCGGAGCTTGCTCTTGTTTTAAAATTTCAGCGTGCTGTGCAGTCTCATTTTTTGGTGGCATAACGGTCTGTATAGGTTCTTGTTTTATTGGTTCAGCCTCACGCGTCGTTTGTTGATCTCGATTTACTGGGCTTTCTTTTTGACGCTTAAAATATAGATACGCCGCCAAGCCCAAAATCAAAAGTAAAATACCAAGCATTTATCACATCTCCTCAAATATAATTACCATTTCGGTACATACTCGCACTGAAAATTTGTCCATGTTGAAAAAGCAATTCTATTATTTAGATTCTCCTTTGATATCCTATCTTATGAGTTCTTTTATTAAGCCCTGTTTGTTTGATACTTCGTTGATCTTTACCAATCCAATTATATGCCCATTATAAAAAGGCATTGACCTTCTTGGATCAATGCCCTGTTTGTTTAAATACATTTATTCTCAACATCTAACAATTTAATCATTGTTTACAAGAATACATCCTTTTTTTTGCCTATAGAAGACATAGCAAAGATAAATGGTGTAAAAAATAAAAGAGTAATTGCAAGTATTCCGTATGCAGCACCTTCAAAACCTCTTACTTGAAAGCTAATGATAAAAATAACAACAGAAGTTATTAGGGATAATAAAGGTGGGATTTTTACATAAGAGCTTTGATATTTCTTAAGAAAATAAGTTATAGCAATAAGGATAAGGCCACTAATTACACCTAAACCAACCGGGACAAAGACTAACATAATAAACCTCCTATAAATTTCCATTTAAAGATAATTAATATTAACACAATAATCTGAATACTTAAAGTTGTTTTTTCCATACTCTTTGACCTATTTAGTGAAAAAGGGAAAATTTAAATAAACACATTAGAATACGAAACGTAATAACATACACCTCCTTTTAGCATATGTTTACAGCAAAGAGACTGGTATAATAAGGAAGGTGAAATGTTGAAAAATCTGAATTTCGGGGTGTGTAAATAAATAAACAGAGAAGAGGTGGAATGGTTGGACGATAAAATTTATGATTTATCCAAACGAATAAGATATATGGAAGAAGAGTTAGTGGAGTTAAAAAAAGAGTTAAGGATCATACATAATGAAGTTAATCTTAATGTGGAAAACAAAAGTGAAAAGGTTGAGATAAAAAGAAATTACAAAAATCCTGAAATAAAACCAGAAAAAGAATTAATTAGCTTTGAAGCGATGATTTCAACTTGGTTACCCAGAATATTTATATTCGTGTTTATTTTAGGTGTTATTTGGGCTTTTATGGCAGCATCTGAAAACGGATGGATTAATCCCGTGGTTCGCGTAATAGTTGGTTTCTTATTAGCTGGATTCTTATATATGATTGGAGAAAGGCAATATAAAAAGGCGAAGAATACGTTAGGCATCGTATTGTTAGGCGGAAGTATAATTGTTTATCTTATATCTGTCTTCTCCGGTAATGTTTTGTACCACATTATCCCATTCTATGCGACTGTATGTTTATTAGCGCTCGGAATCTATATAGGAGTTTATCTATCAAGAAAATACAAATCTCAATCCTTGCTTACCATTATAGGAGTAGGTGCTTATTTTTACCCTTTCCTATTTGCAGGAGACAAAGGGAATGAATATGTATTTTATGCATACGAAACTGCTGTATTTATAGGATTAATACTAGAATCTCTTAGAGGGCAATATAAAATCACTTGGAATGTAGCAAACTATGCATTTATGTTCACTGTATTATTTTTTGGAATAGTAGGCAGTGGGGAAATTTCAATCTTAACGTTCCTAACGATCGCTATTCAGCATTTCTTTATTATTTATTTAACATTTAGAACAACCAACATATTTGATAAAAATATGTATATTCCAGCTATCACGATCGGTTCATTATTCATGCTCTTAATCGGAGTTGATGTGTTTGATCAAACACCAAGCTACCAATACACGTTCTATTCCATAATGGCCATCATATATTCTTTGCTTAGTTACGTAAAAAATAAAAATCACACTGAACTGAAAAACATTTTCTTTGTTACTTCGATGTTCTACTTATTTATACTGCTAAACGATATAATGATTGATCCATCATCAAAATTAATCTTATTTACGCTGCAAGCCATATTGGTTTATTATTTTGCTCAAATAAGGAAGAGTATTTTAGGGACAATAGCTAGCGTAATACTGCTATTTTCCGTATTAGTACAATTATTCGACAAGCCAGGAAATATGCTATCACTAGAAACTGTTGTTGCATGGATGATCATAATCAGCTTCTTCTTTGTTCTCTATATAAAAGAAGCAATCACAAAAATCTTCGACAGAAATATAATGAAATCCACCTTACCCTATATAATAGAAGTATTGCTGATCGTCTTTATAAGCAAAATGACATACTATTTCACAGACGGTTCTTCTCTAATGATGATGAATACCAGCTTATCATTATCCTGGATCATTATCGTTGGAGTAACATACGGATTATTTAGTTACTTCAAGGAAAAGGTTTGGAAAAACATCGGCTTACTATTCTTGTTTATTACGCTATTAAAAGTTACTTTCTACGATCTATCTGGTATAGATGTAGTTTGGAAGGCGATATTATTTATCATACTTGGCGTAATTGGGCTGCTTATTTCTAAGGTGTTTTATACAAAAAAATGAGTGGGATTTCCCTTTGCTTTCGTTAAAAAAAAGGTTTAGTCAAAATTTCTGACTGAACCTTTTATGCTCATAATCGAGCCTATTGAATGATGACATTCATCATTGGGTTTAAATACTGATTAGGACTTTTCAGCTGATAGCTATTTGTACTGCTGGAATAATCAATAATAAGCTTTTCATCCAAAAAGATTTCATGATATTTATTTAACCATACAGGATAGGCGTTGGTTTCCCATTCTACTTCCTGAGAAGTAGTTTCTTTAACAAAATATAAATTGGTTACACCGCTTACTACACAGCCACAGCCGTCTGTTTCATACTTCAAGCAAAAAACGCCTTCTTGGTCTGTCAGCTTGTCTTTTACCTTTTCTAACGCTGCGTCTGTCCATGTAATTTCCATTGTTGTCCACCATGCTTTCTCTCTATTTATCTCATAGGTTCCCGTTTTCACTCAACCGGCAAACCTCTTAATAAGCTAAATTCATAATAAAAAAAAGCAGCATTCAATGAATACTGCCTCTATGTTTTAAAAATGAACGTTCAGTTTAATGAACTGCTCTCGTATGTTTTTGTATTAAACTTTGTAAAGCCGCCACTGCTTCATCGCCAGTATACGTACCTTTATAGCTGAAACCGTTTTCTTCGCAATATTTCTGCCCTAATGCTACAGCATCTTCTTTAGTCATTTCTTTTTTTAATTCTCCTATAACCATTCCATAAGGCGCTTGATAAATCGTGCTGTATTTTTCTTTTTCCATTTTCTTTTACCCCTTTTGTTTTGATATCCCATGGCAAAGTTATCAGAACCGAAATCGATGTTAAAATTTATTATCTGTATATTTCTCACTTCTAGGTCTATATACATAGTAAACTTTTTGTGGTAATTTGTCTAATATTTGCGTTTTCATTTACTCAATATTGGGTAATAGGGTTTATTTAGGAAGAAAAAGAAGAGCCATAACCAACATATGCACAACCTTATAGCGAATTGCTTGGCCATCAATCTTTCAATTGTACATCCACAATTTCCTGATAAAATACAAAACAAGCATCTCCATCCTCATCAACGAGATGAAGCTTTTGAGCCTGTTCATTGCAATAATGTATGCTTCCTTCCACCGTCCCGTACCGGCGACTGGCTGTACGGTAATAGCGGATCGCCACCGGCTTATTATATTCCAAGGCCTCCATAATTATCGTGTTCATCGCTTCCACTTGCTGTTCATCAAGCTCATTCCTTGTTTCATAGCTGTCCTCATGTGCCCATTCTCTAAGCATTGTTACATGCTCCGGCAGCATCATTGATGTCCATTTCATTTTTCCGCGATCTCGAATCATTCCCTGTAGCCTCCATTTCACTTGTCTGTTATGCTCTATGTCCTCCGACCAAAGTACTGCGATGCTTGGCCGTTCCTGCCTCTGTATACGATACGGCACGTAAAATCGCATTGGATCCAAATTTTTTACGCATTCGATCCATCACAAAGCCAAGCTCACGTTTGCGCCAGCTATCCTGGTCAAATAGACTGATTTGCATCTCTCGATCGGGGATAACATTCGAAAGTGTAATAGAAATTTTCCTAACTGTTTTGCCTGTATAAAACCGTTCAAACAAGGTTAAGCACATTTCATAAATATCCATCGTAATATTGGTCGGTGTTTCTCTTGTCATAGAGCGATGAAATCCACCTCCAAATTCATCCTGGCTATAATAAATCCCCAAGCTGACGGTTCTGCCCGCCATCCCGCTTGCACGTGTTCTTCTTGCTACTTCCTCACTTATTTCCAGAATGACATGCTTGATTTCCTCAGGCTTTTTATAATCACGCAGTAAAACCTGACCTTTTCCAAAGCTGATTTGCCCTTCCATAATCGGAGCACCGATATCCGATAAATCAACACCCCAGGCATGGTGGTACAATTGATTGCCCATAATGCCAAACTTCTTTTCAAGCGTCTCCAAATCATAACGCGCCAATTGACCGATTGAAAAAATCCCCATTCCATTCAGCTTCTTTTCCATCGGCTTTCCAATTCCCCACATTTCGCTCAAGGGGGATAAGGGCCATAATTTTTCTGGTACATCCTCATAGGTCCATTGGGAGATTCCTTTTTTCTTGGCCTCCAAATCAAGACACAGCTTAGCAAGCAGCATATTCGGACCGATCCCAATCGCGCATGGAAGCTGGAATTCCCGATCGATTTCATCCTGGATTTTTTCAGCAATTTCTACGATATCTCCCCATAGACGAGTCGTCCCATCCACCTTTAAGAAGCTTTCATCTACACTGTACGTATGAATCGCACTTTTAGGTACATATCGATTGAATAAACGGCTGATTTCAGTAGAGATACGCAGGTACGTAGCCATATTAGGATTAACCTTTATAATGCGCGGATCATCCGGAATCTCAAACAATCTAGAGCCTGTCTTAATGCCAAACTCTTTCTTCATTTTGGGAGATGAAGCCAGCACCACACTGCCGCTCCGTTCCGTATCACTCACCACAGCCAAATAACATTCAAGCGGATCCAGTCCCATCATCACTGCTGAACAGCTGGCAAAAAAACTTTTCATATCCACGCACATAACATAATGATGCGGTAAAGTACTGTAATCAATCATGTTAAAAACCTTCTTTTAAATAGAATGTATGTTCGTCTTTATTATATTCTTAATGATAAGCGAATATACGTTCGTGTTCAATGGAAAATTATTTACAATTTATGTATAAGAGCATGCAAGCGTGCAAATACTTTAAGACAACGGACATAGTTCACCATAAAAATTTACGAAAACGTTTTAAAGACAGTCGCCAAATGCATTCATCTACTATTATTTTCACTTTTCACCTTTTCAATTCGCTCATAAATAAGTAAATTCGAGCAATTATTTTGAGTTTCGCTCAATTATTACGAAAATCGCTCAATTATATGGAATTCCGCTCAATTAATATCAATTTCCGCTCAATTCCGGTGAAAATCGGCTGGATTACTAGACTAATCTGGCTTATACAGCCGTTTAGTCACTCAATTTTGACTCGTAAGTCTCGAAAACTCTTAATTTTAGCCTTTTTACAAAAATAATAGAAAAATTGAGTAATAATCTATTTGAAGGGTCATATAGAAGGATGATGAATGAACTAAGTTGGTTATTTCATCACGCAATGCTTTCAATCATATAGAAAAAATATGTTAGAGCCATAATCAGCAAATCCTAAAGCATAATGAATTCAAAATCTTCGAAAAAGGTATATAATAGCAGTGTAAGAGTGATTTTCAATGAAGTAATCTGATATATTTTCCAGAAAAATAAAAATAAAAGGAGAATGATCACATGATTGTTGTTCAAAACAAAATTAAAACCAAACCAGGTTTCGCAGAAAAAATGGCAGGCCGTTTCACTTCCGGTAACGAATTAGATAAATTCAAAGGATTTGTTAAAGTAGAGGTTTTACTTACAGAGGGCCTGACAGAATATGATGAGATGAGCGTCAATATGTACTGGGAAGATGAGGAAAGCTTCCTTGCCTGGAAAAACAGCGACTCCTTCAAAAAAGCGCACAAACGTCCGGAAGGCAAACCGGATGAAGCTAAACAGGACTCTCCTATGTTAGGAAGCCAACAAACTACATTTAGAGTAGCATCCGTAAAAGAAGCAGCTCCAATAAACTAATTTATACGAAAAGGTCTTTCCATAAACACTTGGAAAGACCTTTTTTGTGAATGAACTGTTTACCTTTTTAGTAAAGTGTTTCTTTAAATTTCTCCGGCTTTTTTACATAGCCTTCAATGATAAATCCACATTCCGTGCAAATCATGTATTCGATCTCTGAACCTATACTCACTTTATTTTTGGGGTACATGACTCCATATCCGGTATGTTTCCCGATCCCCAGCTCTTTCTCACCACATTGAGGACATTCTTTTACTTTAGAATGCTTCACGTTAGTCCCTCCACTCGAAAATCTCCTATCATTTTCTCCATAAGGAAAACGCCACAAACTGCAGTACATTACTTTTCGCCGTTTGAGAAAATCTAGGCTAGGATTTTACTTTCACAAGACGATGCTCTTCAAAAAAAGCCAAAACCCTGCGATACACAGCGATTTCATTCTCCTTTTTAGAAAATCCATGTCCTTCATCCTCCATGACCATATAGGAGATATCCCTCCCCTTTTCCTTAAGAGTCTCCACAATTTGGTCTGATTCCGCCTTTACAACTCTTGGATCATTGGCCCCTTGGATAACAAGCATCGGCTTTGTCATCTGCTCAATATAGGTAATAGGTGAGTATTCTATCAATTTCTCGCGATCTTTTTCGGGGTGGCCTACCCAAGTATCCATGATTGGTTTCCAATCTTCCGGCACTGAATTAATAAAGGAAAATAAATTGGATGGCCCACAAATATCTACCACTGCCTTAAAGTAATCAGCATGGCGTCCATGTAAAAGCAATGACATGTATCCACCGTAACTGCCTCCGATCAGGAAGATATCACCTTTCTTCGTATATCCACGGTCAATTAGCCAATCCAGACCAGCAATAATATCCAATCGAGCTCCTGCACCCCAGGCACGCTCTACCATTTTGGTGAATGTTAATCCATATCCAGTGGAACCACGGAAGTTAGGAGTAAAAATACTATATCCATTATCTAGAGCATATTGAAAGAATGGACCAAACCCTTTCCGAACTGCAGACTGTGGTCCCCCATGAACCCAAAGAATCGTTTCTCCTTTATCATTTTCTGGTTTTGCTTTATAAAATAATGCTTCTATTTGGAGACCGTCAAAAGATGGATACGTAATAATCTCGGGCTCTACTATTTCCTCCTTCTGAATACCAGATAGGGTATTGTCCGTAATTGTGACCCATTCATCCTCACCAACCTGCTTAAAAATATTTGCAAGTGTGTTTGAACTTTTTCCGAGCAAATAAAGGGAACCAGAATTAGAAACAACCTTTTTCGTTAGGAGGTCACATGGTGGGTTCAATTTCACCCATGCTTGATTCTCAATATGATAGGCATATAAATAATCCCGCACTCCTTTTTCAGCAGTAATATAGACTATTTTGTTTGTCTGATCGTATGTAAGATTGGTGAAGCTCTCCTGTGGCAATTCTTTAAGCTTAGTAAACTCCCTGGTTTCCAAATTAAAGCTTGCTAAATAAGAAAAATCCGCATCATAATCCGTGATTAAATAGACCTCCTGATCCGAAACGAAAACAGCTTCACTAACGGTATGCTCCTCATTTGTTGGCGGAGTCAGCAGGATATGTTCATCCGCTTTTTTCACATAATATAGAGAATTAGTATTAGAAAATTGTTTGGTATAGAGAATAACGGATTCATCCTCACTCACTTCCGCTAGAATGGTACTGCCTCCGTTCCCTTCCAATACTTTCGTCTCTTCCCCCGTGTTCATTTGTAAGCAATAGCTACTGAGGAAGGACGCATTTTCCTTGGTAGATGTATAGTACAATCGCTCGCCGTCCTTCGAAAGGAATGGATGAAAATTACGTGTATTCTCCTGGAAAACTAGCTCCTTCAAGGCACCGCCATATGTCGGCATGGCATAAAATTGAGTATTCTCATCACCGTCATGATCAAAGCCAGCTATAACGAATCTTCCTTTTGGGTCATACAGTAAATACTCAGATGGCTGATCATTGAAGGTCAGCCGAGATGGAAAGGCATTAGGCATATTCATCGCCCAAAGATTATACTTTCCACTAATATTAGTACTGATGATAATCTGTTTTTCATCCGGGCTGACAGCAAAATCAATTATTGAAACGGTTCGCAGCAATTGTTCTACATCTGGCTTTGGAAAAGTAAACATAGACATACTCCTCATATTCATTTTTTTGTGATACACAATCAATCTAACCAACTTTATGTAAGACATATGATAGGTAACGACTTACAGCGATTAGTTGTCCTTAAATCCTGAACTTAATTCACTCCAGACATCAAATACATGACCATCTAAATCATAAAAAACAAAATTCTTACCTGGGTGCCCTCGATCTTCAATGTCCCCTACCCTTACATTCTTCTCCGTTAATTCCATATGAAGCTCTGTTAACTTTTCCAATCCATCTACTTCAAAGGTAATCGAAAAACGTTCACTTCCATGCTTGTCTATAAAATTAGAACTTTCGCCATCTGGTGCATGAACAAGGAAAAAACTTTGATTTGCAAGATTAATAATCACTTTATCCTCATCTTTATAGCTTAATTCTGCTCCAAGCTTATCTACATACCATGCTAAAGACTCTTTAACATCCTTTACAGGAATATAAAATGTACCAACTCTTATTAACTTATTTTTCATGCCATCCTCCCTGTAATCAATCTGGTCATTACCAATCCTTCGCCATAATGATAAATCGATATGATTCTCCTCTTATGTCATTCATGAATTCTCCTACTTGCTGAAATCCTTCTCTTTCATACACTTTAATGGCCCGGTGATTAGAGTCGACTACGGCCAACTCTAAATGGTCATAGTCAAAAAGGAATCTCCCTTGCTCCACAATGGCATGGAAGAAAGCAGGGCCATGTCCTTTTCCAGTCATAGATGGCTTCATCTGAATTCCAACTGCCAGTATCTCCGCTTCGTCCTCATCACTTACATCAAAAAACTCGCAGTTACCTACAAGCTCACCACATTCATTTACTACCGATAATTCCCGTTCCTTTTGAACACTTTGCCTAAAGCCATCTATCTTTTCTTGCTGAATCGAATTATCGTAAAACGAATACATATCATCGTACGTCCATAATAAAAAGTCCTCTATATCCTCTTCGGTACGTTTTCTTAATAAATACTCCATCCTTTTTGCCTCTTATCTGATTGTATTAGGTTGCTATATTTCTTCGTTCATATTTTCAAAGAAGCCTAAACGATTTCCCCATGGGTCTGTAAATGTGGCCCATTTAACCGGTACTTCTTCACGGGAGTAGATTTCAAAAAAATCAATATGCAGCTCTTCCATCATTCTTTGTCTTTCTTTTTCTATAGATGTAACCTCAAGCCGAAGCGGACCACTTCCTTCTGCCGGTGTCCCTTTAGCGACTTGCAGCCAGCCCCCGGTAATTATCTCCCACTCTGCAAAATCTTCATGCGGCACAAAATCTGGTGCCCTGTTCAAAAATACTTCATACCATCTCCTACCTTGTTCAAAATCAGCCACACGGACCTGATAGGTCATTTCAGCTACCAAGAATATTTCACCTCCTTTAATAGTTCATAATATTGCGAAAATTTTATATAGAATTTCTGAGGAAATATACACATAGGTGATAAATGATTAATTTACTCTTAACTTAATAGATTCGTACGGAAAGTACCCACATCAAAATGGCATAATATTCTAAAGTGAGGTGGATTTTATGTTGAACATCGGTGATATCATTTATCAGTTGTTTTCAATTTTAGTTGTTATCTTTTTTTATTGTGATGATTGTATCTTTCTTTCGTTCTTCAAAAAAGCGGAAGGAACAGCTAGATCGGATAGAAAGTAAATTGGATAAACTGTCAGGGCAATCAACTAAAAATTAGCTCGGTTTATAAGCCGGGCCTTTCTGTTTTTCTTTGCTGGATTATTTTATAAAACTATTGCTAAACTCTACCAAGACAGCTATTATTTCTTTTTACTCAAATCAAAACGAGTTATTTCTTTTTTGCCCAAGGATACAATTAAAGTTGCCTCCAGTGCGTTCTCTTTTAAATGTTCTAACTTGTCTACAGAAGGTACTGGAAGAACTTCCTCTGTTTTTTCTTCAACGCCTAAATCATAATAGATGGTGAATTCTCCTGTTTCTTTTTCTTCAATAATAGCAGTATAGGAATAGCCGAAGCCCAAGCCTGAACCTTCATAATCTGCCGGTTCAAAAATATTAAAGCCCATCACTTCATTAGAGGCGGTTACTAATTTTTCGTCAGGTTCAATCCTAGCCTCCAAGCCTACTCCTTTACTTATGTCTCCAATCTTTTTATTTCCTACATTTTTAATAACAAATGTGTAATACAGGGCTGTAGGCACGACTTCTTTTCCTGCGTTCTCACCTTCCTGCAGAATAGTGGATCCCGTTTTGTTTTTATCATTCACAATCTCTGCTTCTGCACTGACCAGTTCTAGACGTGTGTTCGTGGAGCAAGCGCTAAAAATGCTGATAACGACAAATAGGAACGTAAACAACAAACTAAATCGTTTCATGCAACCTCCTTTTTCCTGCCTATATGTTTGATAGGCAGATCTTAGAATTCTTCACACATGGTTAGATGAATAGCGATTGCTGCCAGGAAGCTGCTTGATCTTTTTTCAGGCTTCTACCGCATCTTTGTGCTACTTCCCTTGATTGTTCGGTCTGCAAAATAGTCACGGATGAATTGATGAGTTCAAATTGTGGGGGAATTTTTTTCGTATAGGATGGATCTTTTTTCGTTCCTCACACCAGGTAGTCATCGCCTCACGGTAGGTTTTCCCGGCATGATTTTTTAAATATTCCTAGATGTGGGTCGTAAAATGAAAGGTAGGAATGACCGTTTGAAAAAATGCTCTTACTTCTTGACTGCAACGGTGATTTTCTTTGATGATTGTATCGAGGCTTAAGTTTTTTTCTGGTGTTTGTTGTTTTACATAGGCCTTTACTTTTCTAATCGGCTTTTTTATTTCTCCTGTTTCAAGAAAGGATTCGATTGGAAATCTCAATCTTTGAGCCTGAAACAGCAAGTCCATTTTCTCTGCAAAATGATTGCAACTCTTCCTTCAACCAATAAAAATCCCTAAAACTTTGGACACTACTACTTCTAGTAAGCTTAGGTCTCAGCAGGATTCACCTCCATATATATCCATTTAATTATAGAAAACTAGTACTTATAAATCAACGTACATACCGAAAATGAATTTTACTAAAATTAACAGGATAAATATATTAGCCACGTTTTTAATTATATGCTATAATCTAGTCAACCTTTAAAACTGTTATACTATTTTATGCTTTACTGTTTCAATTGCCTTGCTCTATTCGCCTTGAGCAGGGTATTTTTTTTATTTATTGATCTACAAAAAGCGAGAGCTAAATCCATGTTTGTAAGGAAGGCTGCTAATGCCTATAGGATTTTAACACGCTCACCTTTTTTCCCTAATAATACAGATAATTCAATAAAAATATACGGATAAGCTAAAAGTGTCAATTCAAGGAACCCATACCCAAATAACACAGAATTCCCATCTCCATAATAACCGCTATCAATCATATATTTACCGATTAACAAATAACTAATAAAAGATAAACTAACAAACAGCAAGCCAATCACGTTAAATTTAAATTTAGATCGTATAGCCGTCACTGGTAAATAAATTAAAGCCAGGAAAATTAAAAAGAAAAAAATATACAATGGTTCATAAACTCCCACTAAAGCACCTCGTTTTATTAACAACTTAATTCAATCTAGATACCACAAGTCCTCTTCTAATTACCATAATATTGAAATAAGAGATACCCTATTTTAATCAATAGCATAACGCTGACCTTTAATATAGCCTTACATACAAAGAAAAACAGATCCTGTAACCAGGATCTGTTTTATTTATGTGTCGATCAGATTAGTTTTTTTGAACGTTAGTAGCTTGTGGTCCACGTTGACCTTGTTCTACTTCAAAAGTAACTTCTTGACCTTCGTCAAGTGTTTTGAAACCTTCACCTTGGATAGCCGAGAAGTGTACGAATACATCGTCTCCACCTTCGCGCTCGATAAATCCGAAACCTTTTTCTGCGTTAAACCATTTTACTTTACCATGTTCCATTTTTTGTTGCCTCCTAGTGTGCTAACACACAATTGTATTACTATCCTTGCTTTTCGATCGTAAGACGACAATAATTGTTCAACTTTCAACCGCATCAAACAAAAATAATTCTACCTAATAATAACAGGTTCTGGACGGAAGTGCAAACGATTACCTCAATTATTTTTAAATTTTTCTTCAAATCATGATTTTTTTGAAACTCTTTTGCGAAATTATACCTATTAAAGCGATGGTAAATAAAACAAATCATCAAAAATCACTTTTACAAAGAAGGTTCAACGTTCATTATATAATGGTATATAGTGAAGAAAAGGAGCTGGTAATAATGGATCAAAGCTATAAAGCGTTAATCGTAGATAAACAGGATGAACAAACAGCAATCAAATTTATACAAAAACCGTTACATACCCCACAAGATGGCGAAGTTCTCATAAAAGTAAAATATTCAGGTGTAAATTACAAGGATTGCCTAGCTACAATTCCCAATGGAAATATTGTGACTTCCTACCCGATGGTACCAGGCATCGACCTAGCAGGTACGATTATTTCGTCGACTGACACTCGCTTTAAGGAAGGTGATGAGGTAATTGCTACGAGCTACGAAATCGGTGTATCCCGTGATGGAGGATATGCGGAATATGCTTATATTCCTGCTGATTGGATTATCTCACTGCCACAAGGGCTCACTCTCAAAGAAGCCATGATCATTGGTACAGCTGGATTTACCGCTGCATTATCCGTCCAGCGCCTGGAGGAAAATAAGGTGACTCCTGATCAAGGTCCTGTAATTGTCACTGGAGCTACAGGCGGTGTAGGCAGTTTCGCGGTCTCCTTCTTAGCAAAACTCGGATTTACCGTTGAAGCCAGTACAGGAAAATTAGAGGAAGCTGAGTACTTAAGATCAATCGGTGCTGCGAATGTGATTTCAAGGGATGAAGTATACAACGGTAAGGTTCGCGCCTTAGGAAAACAGCGTTGGGCCGCTGGGGTTGACCCTGTTGGCGGGGAACCTTTAGCATCTCTATTAAGCCAAATTAAATATGGTGGTTCTGTTGCGGCTAGCGGACTGACGGCTGGCACGAAGATTCCCTCCTCCGTATTCCCATTTATATTAAGAGGGATAAATTTATTAGGCATCGATTCTGTACAATGCCCGATGAATACACGCCAACAAATTTGGGAACGTTTAGCTACGGATTTAAAGCTCAATCAGTATGAGAATCATATCCAGCAAGAAGTGACGCTCGAAGAACTGCCAAATGTATTTCCTATCCTTCTAAAAGGTGAAGCACGCGGCAGAACAATCGTTGTGTTCCCGGAATAAAGAACTCTATTCAATACCAATTCTATCTACATTTATCAAGATCTAAATTAAAGGCTGCTTTCGCATAGATTGTTGCTCCTGACTTTAAAGTAGTAAATATCCATTTTGTGGTACCATTAAACCCACAACAAGATAGGTTCATCTAATATGTAGAACTATTATTCATGTTCCTTTAAGGAGTGACACTAGTGGAAACTTATAAGCCTGAGGTTAAATCAGATTTGGTAGTGATATTTACGGATGGTTTACCATTTATTCTTCTGATGATATTGAGTGTAACTGCTATTGTATATATCGTTAAGATGATTAAACATTATAAAATGGCCAAACATAAACAACGTCGTGACCGAATTGAAAAAAAATATAAATAAGGATGATTGACCTCTTTCTTAATAGTGTTAACTGGGACGAACTTATAAACAATCCTGAAAGACGAACAATATCTAAATTAATGTTACTAGACTTTGTTACTTATTTAAGAGTTAAGTTGGAGGAAAAAGTCCGCTCCATTCCACTAGATATGAATAATGGTATGCAGAATGAACCAATCAATTGAAAACAAATAAAAACCCAAAATAGTAGGCGAATATCCATTAAAATATCACCTACTATTTTGGGTTTATCCTTATCTGAAATACTTATGTCCTAGCCTCTTTTAGTTAGGCTTTGTTAAATTTAAATGCTTATTTTTATATAATAGTTAGGAGAACCTTCGTTTGTCTTGGTCCCCTAAAATGTACTCTTAATTGAAATGAATTATCTTTAACTTCAAGAATTTCTTATCATAACGTGCTCGTTCAATTAAATGATTGTACCATTTTAATGCTTTTTCTGACTCGCCATTTTCAATAAAGCATTCAATAATTTTCTTGTAATTTGGACTAAATGGATACTGTTCGTTTTTACATAGATTTAGTGCAGATTCAAAATATTGGCTTGAAAGATTCGGCTCTTTCAAATCTTTATACATTAATCCAATATAAATATAGCCACTTCCTATTTCTAAATTTGAAAATGGTTGATTTGTAACTTCTTCCATAACTTTAATTGCTTTTCCTCTCAACCCAAATAATTCATAAAAATTAGCTTTTCTAACGTAACTGTCATATGTTTTGATATATATTCACCTTATTTCTTTTACTTTTCTTTATCAAACTGCAAAATTTGATGAGTGTATAAAATCGCCAAACGCCTTACTCATACTTGAATCCTCCTACACGAATGTTCGTTCTTATTATAGTAACATTTTAGGAAGGCATCAAATATTAACATTATTACGCATGTGAACTATTAGAAAAAAATTTCGGAACCAGTCGAAAAAGAACCGATGCGCTGGGTAGATTTTAATGACTTAGAAGAGCATCTTTTCCACGAACATCATTTATACTTAATAAAACAGTACTTAAATATTCTATAATCAATCACTATACATATATACTTCATGACTATGTCTCCTTTTATTGACTCATCAAATTTGTTCCAACATTCCAGTTCTAAAGAAGTCGCGTCAGCTCCCACCTTAATTAACATTCTATATTTTCATTAATAATTTCCTTCTTGTTCAAACCGTACATCATGATTGCAAAAAAATTATCCGATTTTTCAACCGAGGAAATAAGTTGTTTAATTAGCACATTTTGCTAACAATTGTTATAATGTTTTGATGTGTAAGAAAAGTATCTAAAAATCACCTTTTGAATACGTATCTTGCAAATATTAAAAAATAGGTGGTAAGAACCATGACAGAAAACAAACCATACAGAGTTTTGCTTTATTATTTTTATACTCCAATTGAAGATCCAGCTGCATTCGCGGCAGAACACCTTGCGTTTTGTAAGGGGATTGAACTGAAAGGCCGTATACTTGTGGCCAAAGAAGGAATTAATGGTACAGTTTCCGGTACCGTAGAACAAACGAATGCTTATATGGACAAAATGAAGAACGATCCTCAATTCGAAGGGATTGTATTCAAAATAGATGAAGCGGACGGTCATGCGTTTAAAAAAATGCATGTGAGACCACGTCCTGAGCTTGTTCATTTATCTTTAGAAGATGATATTAATCCGAACGAATTAACTGGACAATACTTAAGCCCAAAAGAATTTTTCGAGGGCTTACAGGATGAAAACACAATTGTTTTAGATGCGCGTAATGACTATGAATATGAACTTGGACATTTCCGCGGTGCCATCAAGCCAGACATTGAAACGTTTCGCGAGCTTCCTCAATGGGTTCGTGATAATAAAGAAATGTTTGAAGGAAAACGCGTACTAACCTATTGTACAGGCGGTATCCGTTGTGAGAAATTTTCCGGTTGGTTAGTAAGAGAAGGATTTAAAGATGTCGGCCAGCTCCATGGCGGGATTGCCACATATGGGAAAGATCCGGAAGTACAAGGTCAATTATGGGATGGACAAATGTATGTATTCGATGAAAGAATCGCTGTTCCAATTAACCAAGTAGAGCACGTAATCGTCGGGAGAGATCACTTCGATGGTGAACCGTGTGAACGCTACGTTAATTGCGCAAACCCTGAATGTAACGATCAAATTCTTTGCAGTGAAGAAAATGAGCATAAATATCTGCGCAGCTGCACAGATGAATGTCGTGTACATCCTCGCAATCGTTATGTTGTAGAGCATAACTTAACTGAGGAAGAGGTTGCAGAAAGACTGCGTAAACTAGAATTAATATCAGCTGAATAATAAAGATGGAGACCTTTCAATTGAGAGGTCTCCTTTTAATTATACGATTATATGCTTTTCATCAGCGCCCTATTGTAATTACCCTATTCCGCTCTCAATCTCATCATAATAGCGAAAATTATTGTTCCTGCAGTACTTTTTGCGGGGCTAGCTTACCTAAGTTATCATAAATCTCAGCCGCCATAATTTTATAGCCTTTTTCGGTCAGATGGATTCCATCATCACTGATTAAATCCTTCAATGGACCTCTGCTCTTAATCGCATTTCTCACATCAATGAGGAAGACATCCATTTCTTCTGCTATATTTTTTACGGCTCGATTATACTTACTGTGCCAATAAGATATTCCCCCCACCTTGCATATCCAGTGACTGACTTCCGTACCAAAACGTTTGGATATCGTCTGATAATAACGAGCTGGATCCAATGGAGGCAGCGTAGTTAAAACCGGTGTAATTCCGTTTGATTTTAATTTGATAATAAGCTCTTTCAAATTATCAGCATACCTTGATAGAGTTACTTTTGGCTGATGCTCGTCGTTCGGTTTAGCCGCTACTTCCTTCCAAACAAAGTCACAATCATTCCCGCCAATCCCAATAATCACATAGGTAGGTTCTTCTTGAATAACATCCTTTTCAAGTCTGGCTAAAAGTAAATCAGAGTTATCATTGAATACTCCCTTATTGATCACTTCTGCCTCGCTAATCTCTGGATTCAACTTATCCTCCGACATAAACTTTTGTAAATAAGCAGGATAATTATTTCTTAAAATTCTCAAACGACCCTTAACATAGGATACTCCCCTAGTTAAACTATCACCAAAGCATATTAATTTCATAGGCCATCCCTCATATCTTTTAGTATATTCTGTGTTGCAAAGCATGATGTTTCTTTGTTACTTTAATTATATCAAGAAAATTTAAAAAATTACTTGATTAATGTTTATATTCTTTTAGATAATTTGCCAATAAAAAAAATAGTAAATGAGTGAATGAATATGCATCCAACCAACCATATAAGTAGATTCTTTTATTTAGCAGCCATTATTCTATGTATCTTTCTCGGATTGGCTTCCCGTCTATACAGGTCGATGCTGCATCCATTTTTAGCTCAGCATGCCGGAGATGCTTTATGGGCAATGATGGTCTATTTTGGGTTTCGATTCCTTTTCGTTCAAAAGAAACCATTCACAGCTTTTCGGTTCAGCATCCTGTTCAGCTTCGGAATTGAATTCAGCCAGCTGTATCAACCAGCATGGATCAACCAAATACGAAATACTACCATTGGGGCTTTAATCCTCGGTAAGGGATTTCTGTGGATCGATTTACTGCGGTATACACTGGGCATTATGATAGCAGTAATCCTAGATTGGTTGAAAATCAAATCAAGTAAAACAAATGGATGATAAATTCAATCAGCCTATCTTTCCTCCTTCTACACGCAAAGTACTGATTATTTCCATGCCAGTCATAATGGGTTTTGCACGTGCGATTAATGTTCGGGTTGCTTCGAGACCCAGCGAGGCTTGATGAGATTCTGCATCCCTCCAAACCTCATAAACAAATACAGAGTTTGGGTTATCTTCCGAACTATTAACTAAATAAACCTCACAGTCATCTAGGTCCTTCATCGATTCTGCCGCTTCCAGCAAAATGTCTACCATTGTGTCCCTCTCTCCCTCTACCACTTCAAATCTATTAAATAACCCAAATTTGCTCATATCACGACCTCCCATTTATAAGCACTTCTATTGCTTAACCTGCTATGGACATCCTATATAATAATCTGTCTATGTGATAAATCCCCTTCCAGGATGATATTAAAACCACCTTCTTCTATCTCTACAACTGTAAGACTCGTATCATGGATAAAAGGAGGAGCCCATAGGCTCTCAATAGAGGAATTTTTGAAAATAGAATAGAAGCATTTTATCACAACGGAGTGAGTAACAATCAGGATATTGCCTGACTCATATTCATGCTGAATCCGATTCAATACGTTCATCGCTCGTTCTTTAACCTCTACAAATGTTTCCCCTTTTACAGGCTTATATAAATGGGGATTGTTCCAGAAAGCCTCAAACTCCATTGGATAGGTAGCCCTGACGGCTCCTTGTGTTTCTCCCTCCCATTCTCCCATATTGATTTCCTGTAAATTTTCATCATAGACTAGCGGAATGTTCCGGTCACCCTTAATATATGTTGCTGTATCTGCTGCTCTGCCACTCGGGCTTGAATAAATAGCTGTTAAATCAATATCCTGCAGTCCTTTGCCCAGTGATACCGCATTTTGAATACCTTTTACGGTTAAAGGTGAATCTAATCTTCCCTGCATTCTTTTCTCCGTATTCCAAACTGTTTCTCCATGCCTGGTTATATAAAGTGTAATCAAATTTCCCATCCCCCTAAATCAACACTACTATGTATTCTTTATAGTACCGCCGTTCTATTCTTGCAGAATTCTTCCTAACAGTAAGTCCACTTCATTTATTCTATCCTCCATTGCCAAACCCCTCTTTGAGCCAAAAATAATATGTAACCCTCCATAGCTTAAAATGGTATTATTAGTTTATTATTTTAATATTTTCCATATCGGAGTGATACGATGCAGTTAACTATGAAAGCAACCGGTGATCATGTACAAGTCTTATCCTACCTGCTTGCTAAAAACCCAGCCTCTTTGTATGAACGGTCCAGTAAAGGACATTTAGTTCGTCTTTTTTATAGTAGATTTGAAGAAAAAGAAGTGGAAGCGACTATATTTGTTACACCTGATCCAATCGAGCTGTTGGATCACCATTCCAATCAATATGAAATCACACATTATATAAATGATCGAGAATTTGCCGTAAGCAGTATCTTCTGCTCATTTATACGGAATGCTCTTGGAACGGCCCTGAATGGACAGCCGAAAGAGGAATATAGACAATGGGTCAGCCATGCTTTTCCTTGCCAATTTACCCTTGGACCTGTTTCATCAGAACTAACGGATCAAGAAATAGAACGTTTATTTAGTCCGCTGGGGTTTGAAATCACCATCACACATGGTAAAAATACGTCCTCCCCAACTAAATCGGCAAGAATGATCACCCTGGATGGATTAACAACCCTGCAAAATGCTTTAAGACAGCTATTTGTCCTCATCCCTGTGCTGGATAACTATAAGCACTATTACATAGACGAGAAGGAAGTCGAAAAGCTGGAACGGTATGGACAAGGATGGCTTGAGGATCATCCAATGAGGTCATTCATTTTACAAAGGGCCTTACGATTCAAAGAATTATATGAACCAACAGAAGCACCTAAAAAGCTGGATAAGGAGCAAAAAACTCCATCCAAACCATCTCTGGCTGCCCTTCGCTATGAAAAAATACTGAAAACAGTCAGTAAACTTGATGATAAAGAGACAATTGTAGATATGGGTTCAGGTGAGGGAAAGCTTTCTCTCAAACTAGGATTTCTGGATGGAGTTAAAGAAATCCTGGCAGTCGAGCCATCTGAGCATATGACATTACAGGCAATCAAAAGGTTCGAAAAAGTGGCAGGCAAGGTAGGATTCCTTTCTCCCACACTGATTTGGGGTTCGCTTTTTTATTATGATGAACGTCTAAAGAATAAGGATTGCATGATTTTATGCGAGGTCATTGAGCATATTGATGAGGCACGTTTACCCAAAATCATGAGAATGATCCTGGAGGATTATCGGCCAAAAACTCTTATTATCACAACACCAAATAAAGAGTACAACGCTGTATATGACTTACATGAACACTTCCGCCATTCCGACCTTCGCTTTGAATGGTCGAGGCAGCAATTTGAGGACTGGTGCAGGATGAACGTCGCCAATCAGCCATACAATCTTCAGTTTCAAGAAATTGGTGATATTCATGAACAGTATGGCTCACCTACTCAAATGTGCATTTTCAAACGAAAGGAAGGCCAATCAGATGAACATTAACATACCAAGTGCAGGGATTATCCTTTTAGTCGGTCCGTCCAATTCCGGTAAAACAACTCTGTTATCCAAATTAATCAATGATCAAACACTCCTCCCTTCCGAGGTTGTCAGTTCAGATACTTTCCGGCAAATCGTTGGGGATACAGATTTTATAGATTGGAAGAACCGCTCCAAAGCAGAAGCAGATTACCTGGTGGAACACTATCATTCCATCTCAAAAAAAGCATTTGAGGTCATATACTCTGTCATAGAGGCTAGATGTCAGCTAAATAAGCTAACTTTCATTGATGCCACTCATCTTAAGGCCGATGATCGAAAAAAATATATTGATATTGCCAGGAAGCACCACTTGCCCATCATTGCCCTCATACTGGATACCGATCAACAAACACTTTTGGAACGGGATGAAAAACGCGAGCAGCCAAGAGGAAAACGCCGAATTAAACAGCAATACCAGACCTTCAAAAGCGAAAAACGTTTTATCAAAAAGGAAGGCTTCCGAGCAATTTATGCAATTAAGGATATAGATGAAGTCTCTCTTCACAGGCTGGAAAATCCGCTATATATGGAGGTCGGCAGCGGCCTTGATCTAATTGGTGATATACATGGCTGCTATGAGGAAATGATTGAACTACTTGAAAAGCTGGGTTATCAAGCTCAGGAAAGTGGCTTGTACATTCATCCCGATGGCAGAAGGTTTGTGTCTGTTGGAGATATTATGAGCCGCGGCCCCTACTCGTTAAAAACAATGCAATTTTTCGAGTGTCATATTGAACATGGATTGGCATACATGATTGATAGCAATCACGGCTGGAAAATTGCCCGCTGGCTGGATGGGCGAAAGGTTACCCTAAAGCATGGAGATGAGCAGACGGCAGACGAGTTTAAACAATTTGAAGACAAGTACGGCTCTGAAGAAGCAAATCTACTTAAAAATAAGATGAAGAAGATGCTGATGGAAGCCCCTTCCCATTATGTGTTTCTTCATAATGATGTACCTGTGCTGGTTTGTACTCATGCAGGGATAAAGGATGACTATATCGGCAGACAATCTCAGGAAATCAGTGATTTTTGCCGTTATGGAGATACGGACGGCTTTGATGAAGCTGGAAAACCCCGCCGGAAGGATTGGTTTGTTAATCATAACAGCAGCCCGCTCATTATATGGGGACATGATCCGAAACCTCAGCCCCTGCGTATCAATAACACGATAAATATCGATCAGGGTGTTGTTTTTGGCGGCCAGCTCACTGCCTTCCGTTACCCGGAGGAAAAATTCGTCAGCGTAAAAGCCGGGCAGGATTATTCAAACAGCGATGACAACCCTTTGATGGAATGGGAAAGGAATCGATTAAATCCGCCTAATATCGGCAGCTTTATAAACGGGTATTCTGTCCTTACAGAAGAGTTCGGTGAAGTAAAATTGTATAAGGAGCATGTGAAGGCTGCGATTGATACAGTTTCCCATTTCACCATCCCTCTAGAGAAATTACTCTATATTCCGCCAACCATGAGTCCTACTCCAAAACCCTCTCAGCTGCCGGATTATTTAGAGCATCCGAGGGAAGCGATTGATTATTATCGCAGTCACGGGATTCAAAGAATGATTGCTGAAAAGAAGCATATGGGCAGTCGTGCTGTTTTATTACTATTCAAGGATCAGCCCTCCGCTCTTCATTATGTTGGATATGAAACGCTTGGCGTTATTTATACGCGAAGAGGCCGACGCTTCTTTGATTCCATCACTGAGGAGAAAGTGGTTCACGAATTGCATTCTGATTTGATCAATCATGGCTATTTCGAGAAATATGATACAGATTTTGTTTTGCTGGATGCGGAAATTATGCCGTGGAACCTGAAAGCGAAGGAGCTTATCCAAAACCAATATGCGCATGTTGCTGAAAATGCCATCATGGACCGCGCTTCTCTCAAAAACAAGCTGGAACAGGCCGTATCAACGAATTCCGAGCTGCACGGATGGCTAAACGAATATACTGAAAAATTGGCAAATGCGCATAATTTCAAAGAAGTATATGAAACCTATTGCTGGGAAGTCGAGGATATTCACCAGATTCAGATTGCTCCCTTTCATGTGCTGGCTCACAGCAAGGAAACCTTTTTTGGCCAACCTCATCTATGGCATATGCACATGAATCATGAATTCGCCGCTCTATCCAACTTCTTTATTGAAACTGAATTTAAAGTGATCGATAGCGAGACGAGCGAGCAAGAGGTCATAGAATGGTGGAGGGAAATGACTGAGGAAGGACACGAAGGCATCGTCATCAAGCCTGAAACGTTTATCGCTAAAGAACGAGGCAAGCTGTTGCAGCCCGCTATTAAAGTAAGAGGCAGAAAATATTTATCGATTATTTATGGGATGGATTATTTATCCCCCGCTAACCTAGCACGCTTGAAAAATAGAAACACCTCTAAAAAACAAAAATTGGCGTTACGTGAATTTGTCCTGGGAGTTGAAGGCATTCGCCGCTTTGTCAACGGAGATTCTCTGCAGCGCGTACATGAATGTGTCCTTGGTACGCTCTCTCTCGAATCAGATCCGGTCGATCCAAGACTGTAAGAATCATAACGAAGGAAGATGAACCTGTTGTGAGTGACAGGTTCATCTTTATTTAATTAGCCAATGATTATGAGCTATTACAATTTGTATTTCCGATTCTACCATTCAGGAGTATAATGAGGGATACAAATGAAAGTTATAGTAGAAAGAAGTGTAAGTATGGAGAATCAAGCAAAAGAGAAAAAGCTCGGCATTTTAGCTGGCGGCGGAGCTTATTTTTTATGGGGATGCCTCCCGATTTATTGGAAATTAGCCGGTGATGTATCTGACTTGGAAATCCTGGCACACCGGATTTTATGGTCCTTTGTGTTCATGGTGCTGCTCGTCTTTTGTTTCCGAAAGACAAAGGATGTTTCTGGGGAAATCACCACAATCCTTAAACAGCCTAAATTGACGTTGGCAATCACGCTGGCAACCCTATTAATCTCAGCCAACTGGTTTATCTTTATTTTTTCAGTCAATAGCAATAATATTTTATCCGCCAGCATGGGTTATTATATTAACCCAATTGTCAATGTAATACTGGCAACCATCTTCTTAAAGGAAAGACTGAGCAATGGCGAAAAAATAGCTGTTTTATCTGCGGCAATTGGTGTGATTATTCTAACATGGAGCCAGGGCTCTATCCCATGGCCTGCTATATGCATGGCAATGACCTTCGGATTATACGGACTCATTAAGAAAATGGTTCAAATCAGTCCATGGACAGGCTTAACACTGGAAACAATGATTATCGCACCATTCGCACTCATTTATCTGTTATTCTTTGCTGAGCATTCCTTTTTATCATACAGTACCCAAGTTGATTTAGTTCTTGTGGGAGCCGGTATTGTAACCGCAATTCCGTTATTGCTGTTTGCAGAAGGAACGAAACGAATCAGCTATACAATGATTGGATTTTTACAATATTTAGCTCCAACCCTCATGCTCGTGATGGCTGTCGTGATCTACGATGAAACATTCACCCTTATTCAAGGCATATCCTTCCTGTTTATCTGGATTGCCTTAATCATCTATACAGCATCCAATCTGTTCAGATCCGCAAAGAGCAGAAAAGCAGCAGCGAATTAATGTATTTCGTATGAATGGACCGGTGGAGGAAACTGAGATGTTACCTTCACCGGTTTTTCGTTTGCTGCGTAAGAGTGGCTTAACGTGCGATGCCCCCGTTGCTGGCTAAATAATGTTCCGGATGCTATTTTTCTATTGAATTCTAACTAGTTTGCCAGTTTTCAAGAGGTAATTCCCTCTATTAGGCCGATATAAGGCATAGAATTCAAATAATCAAGCCGATTTCTATTATGATTGCGCGAATTATTAGCATAATTGAGCGAAATTTCTCATAATTGACCGATTATAACCATAATTGAGCGGAAACGGCTTGGAATTGAGCGAATCTCATTTTTATGAGCGAAATTATAAGCATTCGAGCGAAAATTTTACCGATTGAGCGCACATAACAGTGATTGAGCGAATCTATCAAACTATACTCTGATTCCCCCCTCTTTAGACGACAAAAAAAGAGATGTCGATCAGCCCTCGAAAGACTAATCGAACATCTCTTATTAGTATCCCGCTTAAAAATAAGCAAGCTGATATTGTTCATAATACAACTCAAGTTCATCTACAGTAGTTTTATAAAGAGGCAGCGGATCGGTTTCATCTCCATCAAAAATAAAGTCTAAATCCTGGTCGCTTACTTTTTTGAACATGAAGGACGTATCCTCCACATCTGTAACCACTTTAATATATTCCGAGTCGGAGTCTTCTATGTTCAGTTCCAATACAAGCTCTTCCTCTTCATCATACATAACAAGATACCCCATATTACGATCGGCACCCGTTATGATTTCGAAAAAGTATGGACCATATTCCTCTCCATACCCATCCAGCTTCTCCTCTTCCGTACCCTCTACTCCCCAAACTCCATCTATATCTGCGAGGGATAATGTCTTGCTGTAGACCAGCTGATTACCGTAATAAATCCTCGTATAGGATTCCGCATGGTCAAATGTCTGCAGTTCATCGGTGTCATTAACACTTACGGATTTTATTTGGCCATCCTCTGTATTGTAAACGACATGGTCCACATAGGACACGAAACCGGTGACATCATCCGCTATTTTCTTTCCATCCAGAATTAAAGAATGAGTAGCAGATAAATAAATAATTTTATCATCTACAATGGACCAGCAAAGCCGGCTGCTGGAATCCATCATCACATTAGGGGCAATTTCCTCAGGAACACCTGAATGTTTCACTTTATACATCGCCTGTGTCTCATCTAAATAATAGATATCGTCATTGAGTATAAAGAAGTCTACAACTCCCTCTGCAAGTAAATCAGATTTCTGATCTTCCATCTCCTTTATGAGCAATTGCTGATTTCCATTTAAATAAATATAGGAATCATCCTTCATTTTATAATCGAGAACATCAGAAGCGACTCGAACTGCTTCATTTTCAGCGGATAGGCTGTAAAGCTCCCCTATATCACCCTGATAATCTGCTAAATAGGAATAATGCCCAGAATCATCAACCTGAAATCCCCCGTAATCATGGCTATCTGCATGAAGATGGACATTCTCAGTCTTTTCTAAATCCCTGATGTATAATTCACCATCATCCGTACTGATGAGTAACCTGGTACCACCCTCTGATTCCTGGAAATTAACCACCCTTGAAGCGATTTTTTCTTCACCGCTATCTTTTGTAAAAACATATAAGTCCATATTTTCATTGATATAGAATAATCGTTTACCGTCTATAGATAATCTGTATTGGACAATATCTGAACGGACTTTCCGAGGTTTACTCTCATCAAAGATCACGTATAACTGACTATTTTCATCAGTCAAATAGGCAAGAGTGCTCTCATCAAAGGAAAGCAGATACGGTATTCTGCTGGCAGAAACCTGTTTAGCTATTCTTTTTTTCTGCCCATCTTTATAGCTGTACAAATCATCGTCACCATTTATATACATGAGCCCACGATGCTCATCCCGATAATGGATCGTATCCTCCCTAACATTTGAATCAACCTTTTCGATATCAGACTCATGTTCTTTCATATACAGGTCCGTACCTTTTAACATAATATACGCATCATCATTCACTTCATGCTCCCGATAAGTGGAAGTACCATTCTTGTCCGAACAACCTGTAAGAACAATCAATAAGCATAGAGAAAACAACATCGATGGTATCTTAATAGCCAAAGAACTCCCCTCTTCCAAATATATTAATAGATAAAAAAATTATATCATAATAATAATTATTATTTTAATATTATAAATAATTATAATATTACATTCTGGTTAGAAAGCAGAGGTTCCTGAAGAAATTGTTTGGCTTAGCAATGATCAGATGACCTACACCAGTCTTTATTAAAAGCCTATACACATTTTTTAATCATCTATTTCGTTACATTTAGCTTACTTTCCCCAGGCCGATGAACGATGTTTTTTGTTTTGAAAGAGTATGGTATAACTAACAATAGAGATAGAAAGAAGGAGTATAGATATGAAGTGGAATCAGCAAACCATTAAAATCAATAATAAACTAAGAATATTAGAATCCATTCGAGATAATGCACCTATATCAAGAGCTGATTTAGCGCAAAAACTCGGCCTGACAAAGGGCACGGTCTCCACCCTGGTCAACGAGCTTTTGGAAGCGAATATCTGTTATGAAACGGGTCCGGGGGAATCGAGTGGCGGCAGGCGTCCGGTCATGCTTCTCTTTCAACATTCCACTGCTCATGTGATTGGTATTGATATTGGAGTGAATTATATACTTGGGGTCCTTACAGACCTTAAAGGCAACATCATTAAAGAATTCAAACAGCCAGCTATGAATCCAAACTATGACGAAGCTGTACAGATTATAAATGAGTTAATTCGTTCTCTCCTCACTTCAGCTCCTGCTAGTACCTATGGAGTCGTGGGGATTGGGCTGGCTGTTCCAGGAATGGTAAACATAGACGGGGAACTTCTGCTCGCTCCTAATTTAGATTGGAAACAGAAGCAATTAAAGAACCAAATTCAGGACGAATTTAATTTGCCAGTCATAATCGAAAATGAAGCAAATGCAGGGGCCTTTGCGGAGAAAATGATAGGTCCCGGACAATCATCAAACAATACGGTTTATATAAGTGCCGGAATTGGAATAGGAGTTGGAATGATCTTAAACGGTGAACTCTACCGTGGATCCAATGGATTTGCCGGTGAAATGGGCCATATGATTATTCAATATGATGGATTGCCCTGCTCATGCGGAAGCAAAGGATGCTGGGAATTATACGCTTCTGAAAAGGCATTGATTAAAAAGGCTTCTACCCTACTCCCATCAAATGAAGAATGGACACTCGAAAAATTAATTGAACAAGCAGAGAGCGATAAACAGATCCAAGCAATCTTTACAGAAACAGCAAAGTACCTTGGAATCGGTATTGCCAGCATCGCGAACACGTTAAATCCCGAGCAAATCATTATCGGAAACCGCCTTGCTATGGCAAAGGATTTATTGAAAAATGAAGTTGAACATGTCGCACGAGAATGTGCACTGGATGCTTCCAAATCCCAGCTGCGGATTCAGTTTTCCAATTTATCCATCTATTCAGCTGCACTTGGAGTCTCAGCCTTCGCAGTTGAAAATTTTATCCAATTGGTTTGTAAACAATCAAAGGTTAACCTATAAGGTTGGCCTTTTTTATTGCCTCCCGTAACAAAGTTGATAAGAATGATCAAGTAGAAGTATATTCCACGGTTAGGCTGGCAAGAAAACACTTGGACTAACAAAAGCCATTCTAAAGAAAACTATACAGTCAAAAGAAAAGCACAGAAAAAAGAACTGTATGAACGGTCACCGCAAAGGATAAAGCCCGCAAATATCAGTTCTAAGGCAACTAAAAAGTCGCAAGACAATAACTCTATTATGTTGACGCAGACGCTTGTATGCGCCCTTTTTATGTACCTAAAAAGGAATATTTACATCCTTCTATTCAATAACCAACATGTTGGACTCATCAAATTGCCACATCTCACCATATGCCACTTCCCAATAATATCCGTCCGGATCTGTAAAATAACCGCCATATCCGCCCCAGTCTGTCCTTTCAGGCTGTTTCACAATTTTCGCGCCAACCTCCTCGGCTTTTGCCATAACACGGTCTACCTCCTCGGCTGATTTCGCATTATAGCCTAGAGTAATTCCTGAAAAAGCAGAAGTTAAATTGGGTGGATTACTCTTATCAAGATCACGCGCTAAATCCTCTAATGGATACAAGGAAATACGGGACCCTTCATTTTTAAAGAAAATCACATGCGGACTAGATTCCGGACCAATCATGGACATGTCGAAGCCCAATTCTTTATAAAACCGATGGGATTCTATAATATTCCGTGTTCCAAGCGTTACCAAGTTTAATCGATTCATTTTTTCTCCTCCTAAATGGTTTACTCTATTAGTTCGATATCGATTATTCTTTTCCTGTTAAAAATAGATAAAAATAAAACCTGCTTTCGCGAAGCAGGCCTTCTTCTTTTCTTCCTATGGATTTTTCACATTAAAGGTATCCCCATCCTCTAAATTCCCGGAATTAAATCCCTTTTTAAACCAGCGCATCCGCTGCTCAGATGAACCATGAGTAAAGCTTTCCGGAACCACATACCCTTGCGCTCTTTTTTGGATTGTATCATCACCAACGGTACTGGCTGCTGTGATAGCCTCCTCCAGATCCCCTTCCTCAAGTAAATCCATACTCTCAGCATGATGAGCCCATACACCGGCTAAATAATCAGCCTGCAATTCAAACCGTACTGAAAAGTCATTAGAGCTTGTACGCTGCTGATTTTTATCGGTTTCCAATAGGGTTTGTACATGGTGGCCGACTTCATGGGCGACAACATAGGCCATCGCAAAATCACCCGGTGCTTGAAACTCCCTTTTCAGCTCATTATAGAAGCTTAAATCTATGTAAAGCTTATGGTCTCCCGGGCAATAGAATGGACCGACAGATGACCCAGCCGTTCCACAGGCTGATTGAACACTGTCATTATAGATAACAAGAGTAGGCTCTTCATATACCAAGCCCTCCTCTTTAAAGAGCTTAGTCCAAACCTGCTCGGTATCAGCTAAAACAACCGATACAAATTCAGCAAGCTCCTCTTCCTCCTGTGTTCCAACGTACTCTGTATTTGTAGTATTGGTAGATGTGCTTCCTCCCAGCTGATTTAATAGTTCAGTAGGATTTCCACCTAAAAACGTAATCACCAACAATAGTATAATACCGCCAATCCCACCGCCGATGATCCCTTTACTGCTCATCCCTCTGCGGTCCTCCACGTTTGTACTGGCTCTTCTGCCCTTCCACTTCATACAATTTCCTCCCAATCCTCTTTAATCCTATTAATTGCTTATACCCGTAATTGAATGGAAGTAATTCATGGGATTGGTAGACTAACTTATTTCAGATTGTAATAAAGATGGGCCAAATCTCTCACACTAGTCATACTTTCTAGTAATATTTTATTATTTTCTCTTGAAATCTCTAAATTGTGTACTAATTTAATACAAAGTGTATATATATTATATAAAGAAGTATAAAAATCAATGATAAAGGATGTTTAAAGATGAAAACATTCAAGGTTGGTAATCCCGTATTTATTATGGAAAAAGGCGAAAAGGTAGAAGGAGTCATTGCCCAAATTGACAAAGCCAAGCAAACAGCCACTGTCTATTTTAGAAAACCAGTTTATCATCTACGAAAAAGAACATTCCATTATGAGTATTTACACAGCTTAGACGAAACTGACCTTACAACGGATCACTATTTAGACCTTATGATTCTGGCAAAGTCTTTGGGCCAAGAAGAGCTTTACGAAGATTTTATGACAGACTTAAGAAATCTTAATACACACTAACCCCAGCTTACTGATCTCACATCTTAAGATTTACACCTCTACTAAACAATCTACTATCATAAATAGAATTTATACTACCTTCTAAATTTAATAGAGATATTTCCCACCTTAGCTGGGCTAGGATTAGTAAGCTGGAATCATTATTATAAAGTATTTTTACATAAGACCGTCGTATAGATGGATCACCATTTATATATCATTCATAAAATAAGAAAAACCAGCTTAAGGGAATCAATCCACCCAAGCTGGTTTTCTATTAATTAATATTCACTTACTCTAAAAGCTTAGTGTTTTCTTTTCCAAACATACAAGCCGCTTCCAGCGATAAGGAATACACCTAAAACCAACAGAATATTTAATGTAGATTGGCCAGTTTTAGGATTTTCAATGAAGTTTTGCACCACTTCCATAATAGTTGGTTCTTCTTGATCTGCAGCTGTGTCATCTTGAACAAATCCTAGAACCTCTTCATTTGTAGCTACTTTAACTGTTACAGAACCTTCCTCAACTATTTCCTCACCATCAATAACCACTTTTGCTACTGCAATATTGGTTAATTCACCAACGTCCTCCGCAGTAGCCACATGTTCGACTGTAAATGTTTTGGTTTCGCCAACTTCAAGTTTCTCGATTGTTGTATCAAGATCAACCATTTCATCGACTACGTTCACATCAGTCAAAGCTTTATCACCTGTGTTGGTTACATCGATTGTATAGGTGATGGTTTCGCCAACTTTAACCACTTCTTTATCAGCGGTTTTATTCACTTCAAAAGCGTAAGTTGGATCAACCGTAATCTCGGTAACGACTTCATTTGTTTCCTCATCGTTGACTACGGCGATATTACTAATTTCACTGTTAAACACTCCAGAGTCTAACGGATTAACTTTAGTGTTAAACTCAACTGCCACTGTATCTCCTACTGGCAATTTATCTAATGAGTAAGTTAGAACCCCATCTTTGTAGACTGCAGTGGATTCAACACTCTCACCATTAATGATTACTTTTATAGAATCCTCTAAGAGTGTAAGACCAGAAGAAATCTTATCGGTAATTACAATATCCTCTTGTTCAGCTTCACCATCATTGGTCACTGTAATCGTATAGCCAACTGTGTCACCTGGTTTCGCATTGGCTTTATCTACTTCTTTAATAGAAGTTAGATGCGGTAGCTTCACTTCCGTAGTAGCTCCTGGCGTTGGCTCATCGTTAACTACAGCGATATTTTCCAGTGTCGTGCTGTACTCTCCTTCTGCCAATTCATCGACCTTCACTTTAAAGGTGATCGTCATAACCGCTTTGCTTTCCAGTTCTTCAGCTGTTACTGTTAACACGCCATCCTCATATGTGAATTCGGCTCCTTCTAAATCTACCGCGATGGAGTCTTTCACTAATGTCATGCCTGTTGGCAATTCATCAATGACCGTTACGCCTTTTTGAGCAGCTTCCCCGTCATTTTCTACTCGGATGGTGTAGGTTAATTCTTCACCTGGTTTCGCATTGGCTTTATCTACTTCTTTAGTAGATGTCAGATGTGGCACTTTAATGTCGGTTTCCGCCGGTTTTGTTGGTACATCGTTAATCACAGCCACATTTTCAATCACCGTGCTATACGTACCTTCCGGTAATGCCTCATCATTGACTTCCGCCTCGAAGGTAATTGTCATCGT
>NZ_JBZCPP010000028.1:0-39238 GCF_058267515.1 Pradoshia sp. Z6_59 | reverse complement strand
TAAGTCCAGTTGAATACCGGACTCAGATCTTAGAAGCTGCTTAATTTTTTGTGTCTAACTTTCTTGGGTCAGATCACATAGATTAACGCCCTAATAGTTTCGGTAAACCTTTTAGCCTCTTATTGTATATGCTCTCTTCCTTGCATAATCTATCAAGAGAAACCTTTCAAGCAGTCCAGAAAATGATGAAAAGCCGTACTCGAATATCTACTGCCCCACAAAAACACCTCTTCACTAACACATTATTCTGTGAAGATTGTCAAAAAGGTATGTGGTTTAAAGCTAACCAAAAAGGCTATCGATGCGGTGGAAACATTAAACACGGAGATACATTCTGCCAAAATAAGACCGTTGTTCGAGAAAAAGATCTTGCACATATAATCCAAGAGGATCTTCAAACACTATTTCATTCCTTTCAGGAAGAGTCATATTTGAAGGATTTACTTGATAAATTAAACAGCAAGAAACGGCAATTACAAAATGAGTTGCAAAAGGTTGAAACACAAATTAATAACCAACGACAAAACAAATTGAATTATGTCAATTTGTATACCGAAGGTATCATTACCAAGGATGAGTTAATGGACTTCAAAAAATTAACCGAAACAAACATAGAGGATTTAGGAGTCTCTAAAGCTACACTATTAGAGAACCTTAATGAATGTTCCGAGGAAAATTACACCCTCGAAATAGCTAATAAGTTAAGGGAATTTCTATCACTTAAAGAATTAACTCCACAGGTCCTACACACTTTAGTAGAAAAAATCACTTGTAACACTGGTGGAGAAATTCGGATTAAGTATAATTTCGTAAATCCTTTACAAGAAACATAAAAGGCAGTGCCCCCAATTTAGAGGGCTTACTGCCTTATTTTAAAATGAGTTGCGAGATACACTCCACGTGCATTGTCTGCGGGAACATATCCACAGGCTGTACTTCCACCGTTTGATAGCCATGCTCCTCCAAATACATTAAGTCACGCGCTAATGTCGCTGGGTTGCAGGAGACATAGACGACTTTTTTCGGCTTCATTTCTGCGATGGTGTTTAAGAGATTTTCGTCACAGCCTTTACGTGGTGGATCAACAACTAATACGTCTGCTGTGATGCCTTCTTCGTACCAGGCCGGGATGACAGTTTCAGCACTGCCTACTGCAAAGTCGACATTGGTTATGCCGTTTAGCTCTGCATTCTTTTTGGCGTCTTCGATTGCTTCTGGGACGATTTCGACTCCATATACCTTTTTCGCCTTTTGTGCTAAAAACAAGGAAATTGTACCGATTCCGCAATAAGCATCAATAACCGTTTCGTTGCCTGATAGGTTCGCATACTCCAGCGTCTTATCATAGAGAACCTTCGTCTGCGTAGGATTCACTTGATAGAAGGAGCGCGGAGAGATGGCAAATTTAACATCACCGATATAATCATAGATTACTTCCGCTCCCCATAATACAGTTGTTTTCGACCCGAGAATAACGTTTGTTTTCAAGGAATTCACATTCTGAATAATGGATTTCACACCAGGAACTGCATCAATAATCTCTTTAATGATTTCTCTAGCATGCGGAAGCTCAGGTGTTCTTGTTACAAGTACGACCATAATTTCACCAGTAACCTGTCCATGACGTACCATAATATGACGAAGCAATCCTTTATGATTTCGTTCATCATAGGCACGGATACGATACTTTTCGCAAATCATTTTTACGGTCCTGATAGTATCGTCATTTTCAGTCACCTGGATTAGACATTCATCCATATTAATAATTTCATGGGAACGTTTAGCATAAAAGCCGGCAACCAGACCACCTTCCATTTCTCCAACAGGTACCTGGGCTTTATTACGATAGTTCCATGGCTGCTCCATACCAAGTACTGGATGGACCGGTACATCAGGCAGTTTTCCGATTCTCGCCATAATTTCCCGAACCATTTTTTCCTTTGCCTTCAGCTGGCCTTCATAGGATAAATGCTGAAGCTGACAGCCGCCGCATTGGCGATAAATCGGACACGGTGGCTCTACTCTGTCAGGACTTTCTTCCACAAGCTCCATCAAGCGGCCAAAGGCATAGCCTTTATTAATTTTGGTCACTTTAATACGAGCTTTTTCTCCCGGTAAACCAAACGGAACAAAAATAGGATATCCTTCTACCTTTGCAACTCCGGAGCCTTCATGAGTCAGATCCTCAAATACAACATCTATATAATCATTTTTTTGAATTGGCGCTTTTTTCTTTTCAGTCATTCTTTGCTAACCTCGATTTTTTATTGAGTACTCATGATTGTATCATAAAACAGGACAGACAGATAATCCATGGATTTTACCATTAAGTGAAACTTTGTTAAATGGGTTTTCATCCAGCTCCTCTTTCGGATTAGTTGAACCTGTCGGGTTCTTGCTGACGTTTATCCTCCAATTTATACTTCTGCTTACATTTAATGGAGGTGTTAGCACCAGCTTGAACGGGATAAAAAAACCAACCTCTTAAAGAAGTTGGTCTAAATCTGGCTTATCAAATACAGCATCGTCAGAAACAAGTATATGCCGATCTGTTATTTTCTGCTTTTCGTGTACGCCTTCCGGCACGAATACATCCAAATGACGATAGAGGTTAACAAATTCCGCAGGTGCCAAACCGCCAAACTCTCCATCTAAATTTAACTGCAGCTTTTCAGATGAATGCACTTTAATGCGGTTCGCCTTCACATAAATCACGGATGGGTCATGAATATGCTCTCCGCGTAAAGCTAACGCTGCGATTCGTACAAAATCTGGCAGGTTAATTTTCTTTAAAATTAACAATGTAAACATACCATCATTGAGGGAAGCATCTGGTGCCAACCTTTCAAAACCACCAACTGAGTTTGTGTTGGCAACAAGGAATAGCATCGCATCACCTTCAAATAGTTTGCCGTCATACTCGATTGACATCTGAGTTGCCTTAAGAGACGGCAGCAACATTTCCAATCCTTTCATATAATATGCCAGCTGTCCCAGTCTGGTTTTCAGCTTGCTCGGCACTTCATATGAAAGCTCGGTTAAGCGTCCACCAGCTGCTATATTAATGAAATAACGATTATCCATTTTTCCAATATCAATTGGAATCGTAAGCCCTTCTGCAATCGTTTCAGCAGCTTCAAGTATCGATTTCGTTGATATACGTAAGGCGCGAGCAAAATCATTTGTGGTCCCTACTGGGATAATTCCCAATTTAGGTCGGTATTCCTGTTCGGCCAACCCATTCACCACTTCGTATATCGTTCCATCTCCACCAGCTGCAATAACCACGTCATAGCGCCTTTCCACAGCAATTTGTGCCGCTCTTGTCGCATCGCCCGCTCCAGTAGTTGCATGACAGGAAGCTTCATATCCAGCCTTCTCTAAAATTTCCAAAACCTCAGGTAACTGTCTTTTAAACGCTTCTTTCCCGGAGGTAGGATTGTATATTATCCTTGCCTTTTTCATAATCAATCATCATCCTATATTACAAATTCGGAGTTAATATATCTGTTAAAAAAATACCTCTACTATTATACATCCGTGATAAAACAATTGCTAATTTTACTTATCTTCGGGTATATTTGATGACACGCTGATCAAAATGGCATCCCCATTACTGCCGACCTTTATATTTGCATATTTAGCAACCTGTTCTACTTCTATCCCCGTGCCTTCTTCAATGAAAAAATTCTCAATGCCATAGGTAATCGTATTTCCATTTGCTTTTCCTGTAACAATCACTTGATGGTCATCTGATTTTTCTTTTTTCGCTTCTTCTATAGTATCATATATCTCTTTAATCTGATAAATCCCGCTTGAATCCTTTTCAACAAGCACATATACACGGTCATAACGTTCATCGGAATCTATCTGGCTAATATTATAGGTTAATTGTACATAATCTCCCTGCAAAATAGAACGCGGGTCAACTGGCTCTACCTTCAAGACAATGTCAGTCCCATTCTGCAGGATTGTTTCCTTCTGAAAAATAATTACGAACAGGATGATTAGCTGAACGAATACAATTGGTACCCATTTACGTACACTGCGCAAAACAAATTCGAATCGCTCCCTGCTATTGTTTCTTTCTGTTTTCTTATCCAGATAAATCGCTATAGAGAAGAATATTGCTCCTACAATTGCAAAGGTAATCGACTTATGGAGCAGTGTCCAAAATAAATCATAGTATTTATAACCGAGGTAGCCGATCAGATAAAAAACAGCAGCATACTCTAGCCAGTGATTTCTTTTATGCATAACACGATACGTAAAATAAACCAGGAAGAAAAGATAACTGAAATTGTAAAGGTAGTAAAGTACACTGTTTTCTGAGGAAAATGTCAGAATGAGCCAAAGTGTCAGAATTGCAACCAGGTTCCATCCTTTTGTATACGGATTTTTTAGCCAGAAGTATAGTCCAAAGGTTAATGCAATCAATAGAATGACGACCAGTTCACCGGATATCCCTGAGAATAATTCATAAAGCAGGAGTACAAATCCATAAATCGTTCCACCTAAACCCAATGGGTATATGATTCTCTCTCTTTCACGCCAGGTTGTATAGCCAATCAGGAGTAAATAAATGATTAGAACAACGCTTGAGTGATACCACAGAATCGAAGATGAAATAAGCAACCCCGTCAATATCAATGTGTATCGAAGAATAGAATGCTCCCTGGCAATATGACTGCCAATCGGAACGAGAATAACCATACTCACCATTAACCACACGATATCCTCTCCTAATCCAAACAAATAAAGCATACCGATTAAAGAGGAGGATAAAAGTAAAACTGCCAGGAAAACAAAGACTAGCTTAATAAGCGTTGGGAGAAAGTTATTTTTATCGTTTGTTTTGGAAGCAGTGAGTTTAGCCAGCCATTTAGAGCCAAAAATAATGAGAGTGACTGCAATAAGTAACCCAACAAAATAAGCTAAGAAGCCATTTATCCATGAGGAAACCATGAGAAATTGCGCAATAAGATTAATGGCAATTCCTAAAGAAATAATGACAGTAATCACTTTATTCTGTCTCTTATTCATATAGTCATAGAAAATCCAGCCTGAAATGAGGGCAACTGCCAGATAGGCAACAATCCCGACATAAGAAAAAGCATGCTCCTCATTAAATAAATAGATAGATGTCCATCGGATAGTCAGTTCAATAGATAATAACTGAATCCAGACGCTGGATAAATAAGAAATAAGCCATGGTCCTCTTTTTGAGAAGCCATACAGACAAGCAATGTTTAAGATAATGATTCCCAGCAGAATCAATGTGTGCTCTGTATCACCCCTTTCTATCCAGCTATTTAAAGGAAAGAAATACGTGTATACTGTTATATTCAAAAGTATGTAGGATTGAACAAAAAATATCGGATAATGGGTAAACACAGCTAACAGAACAGAGGGAATTAGCCAGACTAAAAATAATGTATAGCTATCAGCGTGTGAATTATATACCTGCCCCAAAAGTGCTACCGCTACTCCAAAAGCGATTGATCCTCCCCAGAATATCCAGGCTCCCACCTCCTGCTGATGCTGCTTCCATTTTGAAAATCCATAGCTTACTACGTAAAAGAAAAGCATTAATATTACGATTAATGCTATTTTCACATAGCGGTCCATTCCTCCCCAGTTGGCCGCAAAAAAATAAATAATCGCACTCAACCCAAAGAGCAGTCCAATCAGGTAACTTGTTTTCACCATCTTTTCTTGCCTCAATTTCTTCACCCCTTCTCTCTATTATGTATATTCTATCTATTTATCAAAAAAACCTATCCTTATCAAAGTTGTTGATACCTAAATAACTGACTAATCTGAAAATATGCATATATCTACCATATCAAACATTCCGACAGAGAGGAACCTAAAAAAAGCCGACAAAGACTGTCGACTTTCCAGTTATACTTAAAAAGCCCCCATACATGAGGGAGGCTTTCAGTTTTCATTTATCTTTTTTGAAGCTCTTCCATAATCAATTTATTGACCATTTGCGGGTTGGCTTGGCCTTTTGTTGCTTTCATCATTTGTCCAACAAGGAATCCAACCGCTTTTTGCTTACCATTTTTAAAGTCATCAATAGATTGAGGATTCTTATCCAATATCTCTGTGACGATTGTACGTAAGGCACCCTCGTCAGAAATCTGCACAAGACCTTTTTCCTTCACAATCGTTTCAGGATTTCCTCCATGCTCCACTAATTCTTTAAATACAGTTTTAGCAATTTTCGAAGAGATTGTACCATCCGTAATCAACTTGATTAATCCCGCTAGTCCATCTGGAGTAAGAGCCGTGTCATGCAGTTCTTTTTGAGATGTTTTTAAGTAAGCTGAAAGCTCACCCATAATCCAGTTGGAAGCCTGCTTAGGTTCTGCCCCGGCAGCTGTTGTTGCTTCAAAGAAATCGGCTGTTTCTCTTGTTACAGTTAGCACACCCGCATCATATGCCGGCAGTCCGAACTCTTCTGTATAACGCTTGATTCGTGCATCCGGCAATTCAGGAATCTCTGCACGCACACGGTTTTTCCATTCATCATCGATATATAATTCAACTAAATCCGGTTCAGGGAAATAACGATAATCATCAGAACCTTCTTTAACACGCATTAAAAGAGTTGCCCCAGTTGCTTCATCAAATCTGCGAGTTTCCTGCTGAATTTCTCCGCCTTCATTAAGTACTTCGGCTTGTCTTTGTTGTTCAAACTCAAGTCCTTTACGAACAAAGTTGAAGGAGTTTAAGTTCTTCAATTCCGTCTTCGTACCGAACTCTTCCTGACCATATAGGCGTAAGGAAATATTCGCATCACAGCGTAAGCTTCCTTCTTCCATCTTACAATCGGACACACCTGTGTACTGAATAATGGTTTTTAGTTTATCGAGGTATGCATAAGCTTCCTCCGGTGTACGGATATCCGGCTCAGAAACAATCTCGATAAGCGGTGTTCCCTGCCTGTTATAATCACACAAGGAATAGCCATCAGCAGTATGTGTCAATTTCCCAGCATCTTCTTCTAAATGAAGACGAGTAATTCCGATTCTTTTCTTCTCACCATTTACCTCAATTTCAATCCAACCATTTTCACCAATCGGTTTATCAAACTGTGAAATTTGATAAGCCTTCGGGTTATCCGGATAGAAATAGTTTTTACGATCAAATTTTGTATCAGTCGCTACTTCACAGTTCAGTGCCATTGCTGCCTTCATCGCAAATTCGACTGCTTTTTTGTTTAATACCGGCAATACACCTGGGTATCCAAGATCAATGACAGATGTATTCGTATTAGGCTCCGCTCCAAATTGGTTCGGAGAGGATGAGAATATTTTGGACTCTGTTTTTAATTCAACATGGACCTCAAGCCCTATGACTGTTTCGTATTTCATTTACTCCACCTCCTGTAGAGACGGTTTTTGTTTATGAAAATCTGTCGCCTGTTCAAAAGCATGAGCAACTTTATAAACCGTGCTTTCGTCAAAATGCTTCCCGATGATTTGCAAACCAAGCGGTAAACCTTTACTAAATCCATTAGGAACGGAAATTCCCGGCACTCCAGCAAGATTAACAGGAATGGTTAAAATATCATTCATATACATCGTCATCGGATCATTTGTGTTTTCACCTAATTTAAATGCAGGTGTTGGTGTAGTTGGTCCTACAATGACATCATACTGATCAAATACGTTTTCGAAATCCTGTTTAATTAATGTACGTACTTTTTGTGCTTTTTTGTAGTATGCATCATAGTAACCGGAGCTTAATGCAAAGGTACCAAGCATAATCCGTCTTTTTACTTCATCCCCAAAGCCCTCAGCTCTCGATTGCTTATACATTTCGAGTAAGTTTTGTGGATTTTCCGTTCTGTGTCCATAACGAACACCGTCAAAACGAGAAAGGTTTGCAGATGCTTCAGAAGAAGACAATAAATAATACGCTGACAGAGCATATTTAGAATGCGGCAGAGATACCTCTTCATGTGTAGCTCCCAATTTCTCCAGAACTGCCAATGAATCGAGTACTGATTGACGTACTTCCTCAGTCACGCCTTCGCCAAGATATTCTTTCGGTACTGCAATCCTAAGCCCCTTTACATCACCGGTTAATGCCTTTGTAAAATCTGGCACCTCAATATGCGCTGAAGTTCCGTCCATTGGATCCAGTCCGGCTATGGCATTTAATAAATAGGCATTATCCTCTACATTACGCGTGATTGGCCCAATTTGGTCCAACGAAGAAGCAAACGCCACTAAACCATAACGGGATACACGTCCGTATGTCGGCTTCATCCCTACAACCCCGCAGAATGAAGCTGGTTGACGGATGGAACCGCCTGTATCCGATCCCAAGCTAAATGGGACTTCACCAGCTGCAACCGCAGCCGCTGATCCACCTGAAGAACCTCCAGGTACTCGTTCTAAATCCCAAGGATTAGCTGTTTTTTTGTAACCTGAATTTTCTGTGGAAGAACCCATTGCGAATTCATCCATGTTCAACTTACCAATTGTGATGGTTTGCTCTTGTTTTAACTTTTCTACAACTGTTGCATCATAAATTGGGTTAAAATTGTCCAAGATCTTGCTGGCACAGGTCGTGCGAAGATTCTTAGTCACAATATTATCTTTAATTCCAATTGGCATTCCAAATAAAGGACCGCCGATTTCTCCGGAAACTAGCTGTTCATCCAGTTTTTCAGCTTCTTTGTATGCATTTTCCTCATTTAATGTTAGAAATGCATTTACATTGTCTTCAACTTTTTTTATTTTAGAAAATGATTCTGAAACTAGATCTGTTACTGATAATTCCTTTTTACGAAGCGACTCATGCAAGTCCGCTATTTTACGATCAAATAAAGACATGATTTCCCCTCCCTGACTACTCCATTATTCCCGGTACACGTATTTGTCCATCTTGATGGTCAGGAGCATTTTTCAGTACTTCTTCCCTAGGCAATCCTTTAGATGCCTTGTCTTCTCTCAAGACATTCTTCATATGTAAAACATGTGTAGTAGGTTCGATATTTTCAGTATCTAACTCATTCAATTGTTCAGCAAACGTAATAATTGAATCCAACTGTTTTTGTAACTTTTCAGTTTCTTCTTCTGTAATAGCTAATCTTGCCAAATTAGCAACATGCTTTACTTCTTCTTTTGAAATGCGAGTCATTTCATACACCTCCATTTTGCTACGTGCTCCAAATACAATTATTATGATAATACCAAACTTTCGCGCGTTAAAGCAATCGGAATTAACCACAGAAACTAGCTTATAGTCAATTAAATAAAGAAAGATGGAATTATTCCTCTGCTCACCGAATTATTGCCCGGGAAAAGTTTGTCATGATTTGATATATCCCCTAATCTCAATTATTGATAAAATACTACACACCACACCCTTTTTATTAATCAATCTACCTTTTTTGACCAGCAACTTATACATTTCTTTCAAAGGCCCGAAATAGAACTTAACCTTTTTTCACCCATGACCTGTTTTTTTGTCAGCAGAATCTCCCGAAAATAATTTAGTTATTTAAATAGAATGAAGTTTCATTCTCCAGATAAAAAAAGGAATCTGAATAAATCTCAGATTCCTTTTCCCATTGTTTATTTGTATATTAGGCTTCCTGGAATTGTTCTTCTTCCGTAGATCCTTTCAGGGCCGTTGTAGAAGAAGTTCCTCCGGTAATAACCTGTGCCACTTCATCAAAATAGCCAGTTCCTACTTCACGTTGATGTCTTGTTGCTGTGTAGCCATATTGTTCGCTTGCAAATTCATTCTGTTGCAGCTCAGAATAGGCAGCCATTCCGCGCTCTTTGTATCCTCTTGCTAATTCAAACATGCTATGATTCAGGGCATGGAATCCGGCAAGTGTAACGAATTGGAATTTGTAGCCCATTTTCGCGATTTCTTTTTGGAAGGTTGCAATGGTTTCATCATCCAATTTCTTCTTCCAGTTGAAGGATGGCGAACAGTTATAGGCTAACATTTTATTTGGATATTTTTCATGGATAGCATCGGCAAATTTCTTCGCATCCTCAAGATTTGGCTCAGATGTTTCACACCAGATTAAATCTGCGTATGGTGCATAAGAAAGTCCCCGTGCGATTGCTTGATCAATGCCTGCTTTCGTACGATAGAATCCTTCAGGAGTTCTTTCACCTGTAATAAATTCCTTATCCGTAGGATCAATATCACTTGTGATTAAGTCAGCTGCATCCGCATCCGTACGGGCAATCAGAATAGTTGGAACGCCCATTACATCTGCAGCAAGACGAGCTGCAATTAGGTTTCTTACTGCTGTTTGCGTTGGAAGAAGTACTTTACCGCCCAAGTGGCCGCATTTCTTTTCAGAAGAAAGCTGATCTTCAAAGTGAACACCTGCTGCACCTGCTTCAATCATACCTTTCATCAGTTCGAAACAATTCAACTGACCGCCAAAGCCTGCTTCAGCGTCAGCAACAATCGGTTGGAACCAATCGACATCTTCTTTGCCTTCTGAATAATGAATTTGATCCGCGCGTTGAAGCGCCTGATTAATACGTTTTACGACAGCCGGTACGCTATTGGCTGGATATAAAGATTGGTCAGGATACATATTGCCGGAAAGATTCGCATCAGCAGCAACTTGCCATCCGCTTAAGTAAATCGCTTTTAATCCTGCTTTCACCTGTTGGACAGCCTGATTACCTGTTAATGCACCTAGCGCATTAATATAATCCTCTGTTTTAAGGTAATTCCAGAGCTTTTCAGAACCTCTTCTTGCTAAAGTATGTTCAATTTGCATAGAACCACGCAGTTTCAATACATCTTCTGCTGTATAAGAACGTTCAATTCCTTCCCATCTTTCATCTTTCCACTCAGCCTCTATTTGTTTAATCAGTTCTTCTCTCATCTTTTGTACTTCCTCCTTTTATATGAAACCTAATGATTTGTTTTATAGAATTTCGTAGGCAGGTAAAGTCAAGAAGTCATAATACTCATCGCTGATAATCAATTTATCAAAAAGCTCTGCTGCTTCGGTGAAACGTCCCTTCGTAAAACGCTCTTCACCAAGATCCTGTTTAATCATTTCAAGCTCTTCTTCTTTTAATGTTTTGTACATCTCCAGATCAATCTTGCGTCCATCATCCAATACTCCACTAGGATGACGTACCCATTGCCACACTTGAGCTCGGGAGATTTCAGCAGTCGCTGCATCCTCCATCAGATTATTAATCGGAGCTGCCCCTCTTCCATTAAGCCAGGATTCAATATATTGAATTCCAACATTAATATTAGTCCGAACACCCTGCTCTGTGATAGAGCCCTCCGGCACCTCGAGGAGATCAGTTGCTTTAACCTGAACATCGTCACGCTTTTTATCTATTTGGTTCGGGTTCGGCATATAGTGGTCAAATACTTCCTTTGCCACTGGTACAAGAGCAGGATGGGCGACCCATGTTCCATCATGGCCATTTTTCGCTTCGCGTTCCTTATCAGCTTTTACCTTGGCAAAGGCCTCTTCATTTGCTTTTTCATCATTTTTAACTGGGATTTGCGCAGCCATGCCCCCAATAGCTGGTGCATTCCGTTTATGGCAGGTTTTAATGGCCAACTGGGAATAGGCAGACATGAATGGCACAGCCATTGTGACAACAGATCGATCCGGTAGAATGATAGAATCATGGTTTCTGAATTTCTTCAGATAGCTGAAAATATAATCCCATCTTCCACAGTTTAAACCGGCTGAATGATCCTTCAATTCATACAGAATTTCATCCATTTCAAATGCTGCAAGGATGGTTTCAATGAGGACAGTTGCTTTAATGGAACCTTGTGGAATACCTAGGTGATTTTGTGCATAAACGAAGACGTCATTCCATAAGCGCGCTTCCAGATGACTCTCTATTTTAGGCAAGTAAAAGTAGGGACCGCTTCCATTTTCGAGTAAGGTCTTTGCATTATGGAAGAAGTAAAGTCCAAAGTCAAAAAGTCCACCGGAGATCGGCTGTCCTTCCAACGTGACATTTTTTTCTTCCAAATGAAAACCTCTTGGTCGAATGATGAGAACAGCAGTTTCTTCGTTTAATTTATATTTTTTACCGTTTGGATTTTCAAAAGTAATTGTACGGTTTACAGCATCGCGGAGATTAATATGGCCTTCGATATTGTTTTTCCATGTTGGGGAGTTGGCGTCTTCAAAATCAGCCATAAAGCATTTAGCGCCTGAATTTAAAGCATTAATCACCATTTTTCGATCAACAGGACCTGTAATTTCAACTCTTCTATCCTGTAGGTCCTGTGGTAAAGGTGCAATTGTCCAATCACCTTCACGAACACTTTTTGTCTCCGGCAAAAAATCTGGAAGTTTACCATTATCGATTTCTTCTTGACGTCTGGTACGCTGCTCAAGCAATTCCTTTCGCCTTGATCCAAAGTGCCTTTCCAGATTCTCAATGAATTCAATAGCTTCCGGAGTCAATATTTCATCAAAACCATTCTCCATTTTTCCAAGAATATTGATTCCATTTGTTTGTACTGCCATGTAAGACATCCACTTCCTTTACCTGTATGTTTTGTTATAAAACAGAAAATTTATTATATTTTGTATTATATAACAGTTTGTGGTTTTTGCAAACTATTTTGCAGTAAAATTTTTCATATTTTATAAAATAGGGCAAAACACCTTACAAACTAAGGAGAAATGTACTATTAGAGATAATAGGTATAGTATGGATTTCATAGACAATAAAATATTTTGATGTTCGTAGCTTAATCTGGAATATAGGACGACTGATTCATCTCGCTCCAATCAACGTAACAATCGCTCAAAATCTATAATTATCACTCATTAGGGTCTATTTCAGCTCAATAAAAGCTCATAAGTTTCTGTGTCCAAATGAATAAGGGGGCCAAAAAGTGTCCGTTCAATTCCTGCTAAAATTCGCTCAATAAAGTGCTCTTTCGCTCATATTTCAATTAAAAGCCTTTGTTTTCTTACTAGGAAACTCGAAAGCTTACATTTTTGCTAGTTTGTTAAAAAGTCGGTTGATTCCTTCTCATTCATTTTTTCATGTTAATAGACTCTTATTACCCCTATTAATAAAAAAGCTCCCCACCGAAAACAATCGGAGAGGAGCTTTAATATAAGCTATATCTTAATAGGTTTCAGATGTAGTTTTAGCTTGCATATGCAATGTTAAGTAGTCAGGACCGCCTGCTTTTGAATCTGTACCGGACATATTGAAGCCGCCAAATGGTTGGTAGCCGACAATCGCACCTGTACAGCCTCTATTAAAGTATAGGTTTCCGACATGGAAATCTTCACGTGCTTTTTCTTGGTGTGCACGATTTCTAGTAATTACAGCGCCAGTCAATCCGTAATCTGTATTATTAGCAATTTCAATTGCTTCATCAAAATTACGAGCTTTGCTGAATGCTACAACAGGACCGAAAATTTCTTCTTTCATAATGCGAGCATCAGGTGCCAAATCGGCTATAATGGTCGGTTGAACAAAGAATCCTTTGGAATCATCCGATTCTCCGCCTGTCATAAGGCGGCCCTCATTTTTGCCAATTTCAATATACTCGGTAATTTTCTTGAATGCAGAAGCATCCACGACTGGTCCCATAAATGTGGCAGAATCAGTTGGATCTCCTACAGTCAGTTCTTTTGTTAATTCAATCGCTCTGTCCAGCACTCTATCATACACATCTTCTACAATGACAGCTCTTGAACAAGCAGAGCATTTTTGTCCGGCAAATCCAAAAGCCGACGCAACGATTGACTTGGCAGCCAATTCAAGATCAGCATCTGAATCTACAACAATTGTATCTTTACCGCCCATTTCAGCGATTACACGCTTCAGCCAAATTTGGCCTTCCTGTACCTTAGAAGCTCTCTCGTAAATCCTTGTTCCAACTTCACGGGAACCTGTGAAGCTAACAAAGCGAGTTTGCGGATGATCAACAAGATAGTCTCCCACTTCACTTCCACTTCCAGGTACAAAGTTAATAACACCTGCAGGAAGACCCGCCTCTTCCATAACCTCTACGAACTTAGCAGCCACGACTGGTGTTGTGGAAGCTGGTTTTAGCAATACTGTATTACCCGTAACAACAGCTGCTACGCATGTACCTGCCATAATCGCAAATGGGAAGTTCCATGGGGAAATAATAATTCCCACTCCCAGTGGTATGTAGTCATATCTATTATATTCATTAGGACGGCTTTGTACCGGCTGTCCATTCTTTAATTTCAACATTTGTCTAGCATAGTACTCAAGGAAATCAATCGCTTCAGCTGTATCAGCATCCGCTTCAACCCATGGTTTTCCCGCTTCTCTTACCATAATGGCAGAAAATTCATGCTTTCTGCGGCGAATAATGGCAGCTGCTTTAAATAAAACATCTGCACGCACTTCAGGTTTCGTTTTACTCCAAGTCTTGTAAGCTTTCAGTGCCTCCTGCATTGCCTTTTCTGCTAGGTCTTTATTTGCCTTGGAAACGCGGCCTACTACTACTTCTTTATCTGATGGGCTAATAGAAACAATTTTATCATCTGTAGATACTCTTTCTCCACCGATAATCAAATCATATTCCTTGCCAAGATAGCTATCTACTAATCCCAAAGCATCCTTAAACGCTTTTTTGTTTTCGCTTACAGAAAAATCAGTAAGTGGTTCGTGCTTATATGCTTGTACCATTTGATTCCCTCCCTATATTTCTGTACTAACCCCTTTTTATTCTACTCTATTGGAAGCTTGTAAGTCATCTAATATAATTTATATTCAAAATCTTCACAAGAAACTAATTACAAATCTATATCTACAAAAAAAGCTACCACAAAGGGTAGCTTAGTTTATTCATTATATATATATACATCTGGTTCTTTGGAATTTGCCTTTTTCACAATGAGTGATTCCTGTCCATTGGAAGATGCAATTTTTGTCTCCACCGATAAATATTCAGGGAAACTTGATTTCACCAATCCAGCCACATATTGTGTAAATCCAATAACCTCTGTTTTTCCGTAAAACTGCATATCTATAGAGATGGTCAGCTTTTGCAATTCTTTATTCACATAAAAGGCTTTCCCAATTACTCCATTAAAATTAGGGAAGTATTCTTCAACATCCTGCTTAAAATTAGCAAAAGTCGTCGCATCATCACGGAAATCCTTTGTTGCTTTATTGGATGGGAATAGATAATACTCTTCTTGTACGTTAGTCCATTTGGAAATCTTATTACTTTTCTCTCCTACTTTTGTATAAGAAATAAAATTCCCAGGCACAACCGCATCCTTGCTTCCTTGTTCAAATAAAGCAACCATAATCGGAACGGTTTCTCCGCCCTCCATCGTTCTAATTCGTTTCACAACTTCAGCTGCAATTTTTTGACCTTCTTCGAGCAGTTTATCTTCATCAATTTTAATCTCGTACGTTTCCCCGTACTTTTCCTTTTGATAATAAAATACTGAGTTAAAGGCAAGCCCTATCGAAATGCCGCCCAACTCAACTTTATTATCATCTGTTTTGATTAGATAATCATGCTCTAAAATATGGGCAAGATATTCTGGATTTTTCTCATATCTTTCCTCAATATCACCCTTCCCATCATCTAGAGGGTTTAAGCCAACGTTGTCCTCAGCAGCCAGTTTGTTCTCTTTCAGCTGCCCTTTTGTATATTTACGATTCAGCCAGCTTTTAATTGTTTTCGTGTCCAATAACTGACCTTCTCTAAAAATATATTCCTCTGTTGGGAATGGGTCATGAGATAATCTCATCAGCCCTGTTTCAAACTCTTCCAAATCAAGTCGCGTATTAATGCTTGAAACCACAAGACCTCTGGAACTGCTTATCTGATAAGGCAGCATCGTTTGATAATAATTATCGGATATTTGATATTCGGGAATAATGGAAGACTCCTTCTTAGAATCTTTCTCGGTATTATCCTCTACTACCTCATCCTTATCAAATTGTGGTGCGCAGCCTACAAGCATTAATGCCAGTACCATGGTTATTGCTATCAAACGCTTCATCCCTACACCTCTATCCCTGCTTGCCCAGTTCTTCCAGTAAATTGCTTTCATCCCATATTTCAATTCCTAAATCCTGGGCTTTTTTTAATTTTGATCCGGCATCTTCCCCGGCTATTACTAAATCTGTCTTTTTACTTACGCTACCTGTTACCGTTCCACCTAAAGCTTCAATCAACTCTTTTGCTTCAGTTCGTCCGTACTTTTCCATCTTTCCTGTAAGTACGATGGTTTTTCCAGAAAAATAACTATCTGTAGCCTCAGCTATATTTTTCTTTTTACCTTTATAGAGCATATTAACCCCAGCATTTTTTAATTCATTGATCAATTGCTGGCATTCTTCCTGATTAAAATAAGTCACAACCGCATCAGCCATTTTGTCCCCAATTTCATTGATAGCTGTCAATTCAGCTACATTTGCAGACATTAGACGACCCATGTCTTCAAATTCTTCTGCGAGAATTCTGGCAGCCTTAGCACCAACATGACGGATTCCCAGTCCAAATAAAAGACGCTCCAACGAGTTGCTCTTAGAAGCTTCAATAGCGTTCAAAAGATTGTTCGCTGATTTATCTCCCATACGCTCCAAATTGATCAGCTGGTCATATGTCAATTTATATATGTCCGCTACATCCTTAATTAACGATTCATCGAATAATTGAATGATAACTTTTTCACCCAGGCCATCAATATTCATGGCATTTCGTGAAACAAAGTGAATCATCCCCTCTTTAATCTGGGCTGGACACTTTGGATTGATGCAGCGCAGAGCTACCTCTCCTTCCAAACGAACAAGCTCACTACCGCAATCAGGGCAATGCGTTGGCATATGAAATTCCTTTTCTTCCCCTGTTCGCTTTTCAAACAGGACATTGACTACCTCTGGAATAATATCTCCAGCTTTTTTCACGACAACATGGTCTCCAAGACGAATATCTTTTTCACGGATTAGGTCCTCATTATGAAGTGAAGCTCGTTTAACTGTTGTACCTGCTACTCTTACTGGGTCCAATAAGGCGGTTGGCGTAATAACGCCTGTACGTCCGACAGTCAATTCAATATCGCGAAGAATAGTGATGACTTCCTCTGCAGGGAATTTATAAGCAATCGCCCATCTTGGACTTTTTGCAGTATATCCTAATTCCTCTTGTTGAGAAAGTGAATCGACTTTGATGACGATTCCATCAATATCATAATCAAGCTCAGGCCTTTTGGCTGACCATTCCTCAATATACTCTAATACATCTTCAATCGTAGCACATCTTCTGCGATGCGGATTGGTTTTCAGTCCTAATTTTTGAAGAAAGTCAAGTCCTTCTCCATGGGATTCAACACCCGTTTCTCCTGTTTCTCCAATCCCATAAAGGAAAATATCCAAATTTCGCGAAGCAGCTATGCGCGGATCAAGCTGACGCAAGGATCCTGCTGCTGCATTTCGTGGATTGGCAAATGGTTCTTCCCCATTTTCTTCCTTCTTTGCATTTAAGGAAACAAACGATTTCTTTGGCATATATGCCTCACCGCGTACTTCAAATGTAACTGGTTCATTCAATCGGAGTGGGATGGAACGAATGGTTTTAAGATTAGCCGTAATATCCTCACCAATTGTTCCATTTCCTCTTGTAGCTCCTTTAACAAACAGTCCTTCTTCATAACGCAGGGAAACCGCCAATCCATCTATTTTTAATTCACATATATAAGAATAACGGTCTGTACCAAGTCCTGAATTTACTCGGCGGTCAAAATCACGCAAATCACTTTCGTTAAAGGCGTTACCAAGACTTAGCATCGGTGTAATATGTTCCACTTTTGCAAACGTATCGAGAACTTGTCCACCAACTCTTTGAGTAGGTGAATCCGGAGTTTGCAGTTCCGGATATAGACCCTCTAATTCCACCAACTCTTTGTATGTTTGATCATATACAGAATCAGAAACTGATGGCTGGTCGAGAACATAATATTCATATCCATATTGGTTTAATAGTGATTGAAGCTCAGCCACTCGTTTTTGCGCTTCTTTTATATCCATATTTTCAGCCCTCTCTACTCAATGTTTCTCTTGCGGACTATTGTTTTGTGATTGGTGCAAATTTGGCAAGGAGTCGTTTGATGCCCATAGATGGGAATGCAATATCCAGCTCCAAACCGTCCCCGCTTCCTTTTACGCTGACAACTGTACCAACGCCCCATTTACCATGGGCCGCTTTATCGCCAACCTGCCAGTCAAGTTTTTCTCCGCCGGACTCATTCATCATTGATCTCCCGACAGTTTTTGGTCTTGCTGCACCATTGACTCCTGAATTGCTAATACCGGTACCATTTATACCCGTTCTAGTTCTTGTACCTGAACCTGACTGCATAAAGGAAGGTCTTGACTGCCTTTGCTCTTCAGGCGGATTTAACGGTTCAATTAAATCCTGTGGAATTTCTTTAATAAAGCGAGAAACAGGATTCAGATTGGTACGTCCATATAATGTACGCATCTGTGCATTTGTAATAAACAATTCACGTTCAGCCCGTGTAATCCCAACATAAGCAAGACGTCGTTCCTCTTCCATTTCCGCTTCTTCCATTAAGGCACGGCTATGCGGGAAGACACCTTCTTCAAGTCCAATCAGGAATACAGCAGGGAATTCCAGCCCTTTTGCCGAGTGAAGTGTCATTAATACAACGCCATCTGTCACAGCTTCGTCCTCATCCATACGGTCAATGTCCGCAACGAGAGCGAGGTCTGTTAGGAAGGCAACCAAGCTCTTATCATCACTGCCCTTTTCAAAGTTTTTCGTAACAGATAAAAACTCATCAATATTCTCCAGGCGTGTTTCTGCTTCAATTGTCTTCTCAATTTCCAACGATTTTCGATACCCTGATTTTTCAATAACCTCTTCTATTAATTCTGTAACAGACAGGAATTCCTGCATCTGCGTATAGTTTTTAATTAGGTCCCTGAATTCAGCAGCCCCATTATAAGCTTTACCGCTAAGTCCAATAAATTCAAGCTCCATCATAGCCTGATACATAGATATATCGTGATCAGCGGCATAATTAGCAATTTTGTCAACCGAGCTTGCTCCAACTCCACGCTTTGGAACATTGATGACTCTGCGCAAGCTGATATCATCGTCTGGATTGGCGATGAGACGCAGATAAGCAAGAATATCTTTGATCTCCTTACGATCATAGAACTTAATACCGCCAACAATCGTGTATGGAATATTGGATTTCAGCAGAACTTCCTCCATTACCCTTGACTGAGCATTCGTACGGTACAAAATGGCAATATCAGATAGCTTTTTCCCTTGCTGTTCTGTCAGCTCTTTAATCTTTCCTGCAACGAACTGTGCTTCACCTTGTTCGCTGTCCGCACGGTAATATGCCAACTTATTCCCTTCCAGGTTTTCTGTCCATAAATTCTTTTCCTTGCGATTCAGGTTGTTGTTAATGACTCCATTGGCAGCCGCTAAAATTCGTTTTGAGGAGCGGTAATTCTGCTCAAGTAAAATAACATTGGCATCAGGGTAATCCTTTTCAAAGGATAGAATGTTGGCAATATCAGCACCACGCCAGCGATAGATGGACTGATCGGAATCACCAACTACACATAGGTTTTTAAAACGCTGTGCCAATTTCTTTACAAGCATATATTGTGCACGGTTCGTATCCTGATACTCATCCACGTGAATATATTGGAACTTTCTTTGATAGAATTCTAGTACTTCCGGAACCTTATCAAAAAGTTCAAATGTCTTCATGATCAAATCATCAAAGTCCAATGCCTGATTTTTACGGAGTCTCTTCTGATACTCTGTATATAGATCAGCTACCGTTTGCTCATAATAATTGCCTGCACTGTTTGCAAATTCCTCATAGTTGATTAATTCATTTTTGGCAGAGGAAATGGATCCAAGAATCGTCTTAGGATCGAATTTCTTCGTATCAATATTCTTTTCTTTCATGATTTGCTTTATAACCGTTTGCTGATCACCCGGATCCAGAATCGAGAAATTTCGATTCATACCAATTCGGTCAATATCACGGCGCAGGATTCGCACGCACATTGAGTGGAAAGTAGAAATCCAAATATCTTCGGCAGCGCCGCCAAGGATTCCCTGAATCCTTTCCTTCATCTCTCTTGCCGCCTTATTGGTAAACGTAATGGCAAGAATATTCCATGGTGCTACTTCTTTTTCTACAATTAGAAAGGCGATGCGGTGGGTAAGTACCTTTGTCTTCCCACTGCCCGCTCCGGCCATAATTAGCAAAGGTCCATCCGTAGCTTGTACAGCCTCTTTTTGTTTATTATTTAATCCCGTTAACAGTCGATCTGTTAAGAACTGCATTATGACACCACCCTAACGAACATTTGTTCTTATTATACTCTATCCAATGGCTTTAACGACAATTTTATTTATTCTTTTTGGCAGAATCTACTGTCAAGAGAGCCGTTTTTAAATCCTCATAGACGAGGTTTCCGACTACGATTACATCCGACAGGCTAGACATTTCCTCTGCTTTTTCGATGCTTGTAATTCCTCCGCCGTAAAATAGCGTTGTATTCATCAATGTATTTTTAACGGTTTTGACAAGTGCTGGATCCCCATACTTTCCGCTATATTCCAAATAAAAGATAGGCAAATGTAATACTTTTTCTGCCACAAGGGCATAGGCTACCGCATCTTCTTCCGTCAAATCGGTATTGGCATCCGTCAAGTCTGCTGCCTTACAATCAGCATTCATGATGCAATACCCTTCCACATACATTTCGTCCCAATTAATCATGTGGCCAAATTCTTTAATTGCTTCTTTATGCAAACCAAGAATCCAATCCGGATTCCTGCTATTTAAAACAGATGGTATAAAATACAAATCAAATCCCGGGGTTATGGATTCTATATTTGATACCTCAAGCACACAAGGCAATGTATAACGCCTAACGCGGGCCATTAAGTCCAGAACATTTTCTAATGTAACACCATCTGTTCCTCCGACAATAATAGCATCCGTACCCGATTCACAAACCTTTTCGAGTGCTTCATCTGAAATTTCTTTATTAGGATCGAGTTTAAACACATGTTTCCACTCGCGAAAATCGTACATGCAAAACAGCCCCCATTCTAATTTCCATTTAACCATTATAGCATTCCTTTTAGAGTTCCCAAAGAGTTAGAAAATTCATATGCACAACTGTTATCTAACCGGTTATAAATATGTGCTTTACCCTGATGCGCTCCTACTTAATTGAAAATTAGAAGATACGTTCCCAGCCTGAGTACATATAAAAAAGCAAGCAACCGATGTGCATATTCCACGCGGTCTGCTTGCTTTTATTTATTTCAGGCATTATCTTCTTTTAATCTTCCCAGTGCCATTGAGTACGCATCATTCCCGTAATTCAGACAACGTTTAACCCTTGAAATAGTTGCAGTGCTTGCTCCGGTTTCAGTTTCAATCATATGATACGTTTTTCCTTCTTCAAGCATTCGGGCAACCTCGAGGCGTTGGGCAAGAGATTGTATTTCATTCACCGTACATAAATCATCAAAGAAACGATAACATTCATCGAGATCTTTCAAGGATAATATCGCGTTGAATAATTGATCCAACTCTTTCCCTTTTAGTTTGTTAATTTGCATATATCCAGGTTCCTCCTAATCATTTGAGAGTGTGACACTATTATTTAAGCCCGGTTGATCCGGAATAATATTAATCCATGTTTTCCCCTGCACCAGTTTTACTTCCGTTTCACCGGATACAGGTACAATTCGACCATCTTTACTTTCCCATTGAATCTCCAAGCGTTTACCTTTTTGCAGTAAGTATGCATCTCCGCCCGCAGTTAAATCAATACTTCTGCGGCCTTTATCATCAATTACCTTATGAATAGCTTCAACAATAAGGATATTATCCAGTAGAACGGGATCTTTCGTATCTTGATCCTCCGTGCGTACTCCCGCTGTATGGCGTGTATACTTTTCACTGGCCGAATCATACTTATAGGTCACATCATAATCTGCAGATCCATAAGATAGAGTAGCAACTTTAAACTCCTCACCGGAAATTAATCCTGTTTCATCGTCGGAAAAAAAGCTATAAGCCGGGGTGTTCTCTTCCATTGAATATCCTTCTTTTTGTGCACCCTCTAAGATATTTTCATAGGTGATATAGGAGTTATGTGGCGCTTTTCGATCAGTAGATCGTTTGAAGAGTGTCCCATCATAGTTAAGTCCATTCAAATGGTCTATATAATCAGATTGAATCAGTTTTTTCGCATCAGGACTCCAGCCATGAAAAATATACAGGCTTTCATATCCTTTGGCAAGCTCTATATAATAATCTCTCGCGCTTCTAATTGGTCCAATGTTTTCGGGAAATTCGCTTTGGTAAATAGCCAAAAACCTAGTTATTTTACTTTCAGCTAAAACCTCATATACGACATCTGCTTTAGATAGCCCAGACTGAGGCCTTGCTTTGGGATGATTATTGACCATAACCGATACAGCCCTGTGGTTGACCTCTTCGTCCGTTCCCACACCCGTTAACGGATACGTATTCACCGGCTTGGCAGCTACCTCTTCTTTATCAGTTTGAGGTTTATCAATAATGGTTTCTTCCTTATTCCCTGAACATCCTGCCAGAAGGACAAAAACTAAAGCCACCATGAACCCAGCTTTCCTCAACATGCCCTACACCCCTTAAAAGTGAAATTGCCCCACTTGACTATCTTTTATTTTTCTCTATTCTTTATTATTTTAACGCATTATAGTCGGAAAGAGTACAGATTTATTCATAACGTCATATAATCCTGCCTGGGTTACCCTTATATAAGGTAAATGAGTAGATGAAAAGAACAGTAATGAATAAATCGGATCCTCGAATGGGTATCCCTTTTCAGTCAATATTTCTCGCAATCTAGCTTCTTCTTCTATTAAAATCGGGAGTTCTTGATTAGACATCATTCCTTGCAGCGCCAAAGGCATTTCGAACAATATTTCACCTTTTTCTGCAATTACAATTCCCCCACCGATTTCTTTCATTCGGTTAAATGCCAGTCTCATGTCTTTCTTACTTTTTCCAATCAACAATATATCCCCAGAGTTGGAAAAGGATGAAGCAAATCCATACAAACGGTTGGCAAACCCTTTTAATATCGTATTGATTCTGAATTTACCATCTCTCGTTAGGTACGTAAAAAAGCTCTCATCATGGTCTTCATCCAAAACCTCTCTTGAAATATCAATATGAATCGAATATGGCTTAGTGATGACACTATTCTCCATATTGATGCCAAATGGCATTGAGTATTGGAAGTCGTAATCTGTAAGCTCCCAATCAAGATCCAGAGGGCTAAGGCCAAAGTCTTTCCAGGCAATCGATGTTCGATTCGTTTCAACCTGTCTTCCATCCCTTTTCACCCAATGCCCTTTTGATAAAACAGAGTGAGGAGTTGGCTGATCCTTGGCAGACAGGAAGTTAATATTGGCTACTCGTCCTGTCGCAATATTTCCGTGTAAATAATCAATATTATAATAGCGGGCTATATTTAAGGAAGCCATATTATATGCATCAATAATAGGTACACCTTTTTCAATCGCAAGCGAGATTAATTGATCCGTAAACCCATCTTTATAAAATCCAGGTGTTGAACCGTCTGTATTGAAAAATAATCGATCATAGGAATTCAAATCGTACTCTTTTAAATCATCCAAAATACGAGGTAAATCCGGACGAATGGATGAATGTCTCAAGGACACATCATATCCCTGCATCAGTCTGCGAATGACTTCTTCTCCGGTCATAGCCTCATGATCACAATCCGCACCAAGCAGCATTAATTTAGAAAGTGTTTTTTCAGAAGCGCCTGGGAAATGTCCTTCAATTTTCTTTCTCATTCTTTTTGCTTCCTGAATCCAGTGAAGCATCATGTCGTCTCCGTCAAGAAGACGCGGCCATCCTGTTAGCTCTCCAGCCTGCAGGACTCCATCGTGCTCAAGCCAGCTCTTTACATTAGAATGCGAGAATACCATCTCTTCATTTCTCAGCTCAGTTTGAGAATCCAGTCTTGCCCACCAATACATGCTGATGGGAAGATGACGTAATTCCTTCAATAGTGCAAACGCTTGTCTATTGTCCAAAAGAGTAAACAAAAGCATGTTATCATTGATTAAGGTGGTTGTTCCATATTGAGCAGCGTGCATGCCAAGAGTAGCCGGATTATATAATTGAAATGGATGAGCATGCGGCTCAATATAACCAGGTACCAGGTATTGATCCGTACAATCTACAATCTCACACCCATCCTGCATAACAGGCATGTTTTCCCCAACATATACAATTCGATCTTCATAGATCCATATATTCGCCTTCATCCACTTTTTAAACACCTGATTCAAATACACGGCATTCGTTAAAACAAGAGTTGGCGCTACTTTACCATCTATCACATGAACATGCTCGCGCAGTTGTTTATTTTTCCATCTATATCGTTGTCCAAGCATAAAAATACCCCCTTCGCAAAACATCATTTCTTATATTTAAAAAAACGGAAGCATCGCCCTTCCATTTTTAAAATTTAAAATGTAAGCCTTTTCAATATACTACCATATTTTCATTATTTAGAGCATTAAAGAATGAAATTAATTTGTAATTCTTTACATTTCAGCATTATTAAATAACTGTATGTATATGACTAATACGTATGATTACATTAAAAAGTTCCCTTTAATAACGGTAAAAGATTAGTGATTCCCCAAATAAACCATTCCCTTGCCCCTTTAAACTAAACCTGTAAAGCCGTATTATTTAATTTATAGCTCTAAAAAACATGTGGATAGGAACTATCCTATACTTCTTCAGAAAACAGCATTTCTCTTTAAAAAATGATATCTTTTTATTAATTTTTGTCGTAAAAGAACAAGTTAATGATTTTTCTAGTCTAATATTCAAGAATATTATTGTCTTTTAAAGATATATGAGTGAATTTGTTAAACTATTGAGCGGTTTTAAAAATAAATGGGCGAAAACAAAGATTATTGAGCGATTCAGAGGATTTATGAGCGGATTTTGGAGAATAGAGCGAATTATACTGTGATTGAGCGATATTAATAGATTTTGAGCGAAATCCCTTCTAGTTAGTTGAAGTTTGATTAAATGAATTTGAAATTTATCCTATTACTAAACAGAAAGAGTTTGGACCACTTTTCACCAACGTTGAACATGCCCCTCTGCATACCTTTTTGGCATATGAAAAAGGCCGACCTCTTTAGGTCGACCAGTAGCTAATTTAATGCTTCTTTCTCTTTTTCCCTTGCTTTACTAACTAGCTAATAAATAGCCTCTAACCGTTATATTTTTCAATGGCACGCTCTCCAATATCATGGCGATAATAGAGACCATTACATTGAATTCCCTCTAGCTCCCGATAAGCCTTTTTTTGGGCAATCTTCAATGTTTTACCGAGTGCAGTTACTAGGAGGACTCTTCCTCCATTTGTCAAAAACTCACCCAGTTCATTTCTATTTGTCCCTGCGTGATAAATATGTGTATCGACATCAACATACTTTAAACCTTTTATAATACTGCCCTTTCCATACTCACCCGGATAACCATTAGCTGCCATGACGACTCCAAGAGCGCTTTCTTCAGACCATTCCAAATCCATATCGACAGAATTCAGAACGTTTTCAACCACATCCATTAAATCTGACTTTAACCTTGGCAGGATGACCTGTGTTTCCGGGTCACCAAATCGGGCATTAAACTCAATCACCTTTGGACCCTCAGCAGCAGCAATTAACCCGGCATATAGGATACCAGTGAATGATTTACTCTCTTCCACCATTGCCTTTGCTGTCGGTATCAGGATTTTCGTTAACGCCTGGCTAACCATGTCTTGACTGATATGCGGAACAGGAGAGTAAGCTCCCATTCCACCTGTATTCGGACCTTTATCACCATCAAAAGCACGTTTATGATCCTGAGCAATTTCCATTGGATAGACCTTTTCTCCATTTACAAAGGCCATAAAGGAGAACTCCTCACCGCTCAAAAATTCCTCAATCACGATTTTTTCAGAAGACTCTCCAAACCTCTGATTGATCAGCATTTCTTTTAAAGCATTGAGCGCATCCCCTTCGGTCATCGCGACGACTACACCCTTGCCTGCTGCAAGACCATCCGCCTTAATAACAATCGGTGCACCCTTTTTCTTTACATATTGGACTGCCTCTTCGTAATCCGTAAATGTTTCATATTCCGCTGTAGGTATATCATATTTTTTCAGCAAATCCTTCGTAAAAGACTTACTTCCTTCAATTATGGCGGCAGCTTTGGTAGGTCCAAATACGGTTAGTTCATGAGCCAGAAATTCATCTACTATTCCGTTCACTAACGGAGTCTCCGGACCTATAAATGTTAGTTCTATTTCATTTTCTTTCGCGAAATCAATTAATCTAGTATGATCTCTCTCCTGGATATCCACAATCTCAGCAACATCTGCCATCCCGGGATTGCCTGGTGCTACAAATACTTTTGTAACACGTTTGCTCTCAGCAAATTTTTTGGCCAAAGCGTGTTCACGACCTCCGCGCCCTATAACAAGTACTTTCATTATTTCATGTCTCTCCCTCTTAATGTTTGAAATGCCGTACTCCGGTTGTAACCATGGCAATACCATACTCATCTGCTTTTTTTATAGAGTCCTCATCTCGCTTTGACCCGCCAGGCTGAATGATAGCGGTAATTCCAGATTTGGCCGCGGCTTCTACTGTGTCATCCATTGGAAAGAATGCATCTGATGCGATAATGGCACCTCTCGCTTTTTCACCAGCCTGCTCTAAGGCAATCTTCGCAGCACCGATACGATTCATTTGACCAGCACCTACTCCCAGTGTCATTTGCTCATCTGTTACGACGATTGCATTTGATTTAACATGCTTTACGAGTTTCCATCCAAATTGAAGAGCTTTCCATTCAGCTTCAGTAGGTTCTCTTTTTGTAACAACCTGAAGCTCTGCATCCTGTATAGTTGCCTCATCTGACTCTTGGACAAGCAAGCCACCTGCAATGGAAGATAGTTTTTTCTCCTTTTTCTCTCTTCCCTCAAATCGAATGGTAAGTAAGCGAATATTTTTCTTAGATGTTAAGACCTCTAATGCCTCGTCAGTAAATGATGGGGCAATCACAATTTCCAAGAAAATTTCATGAAGCAGTTTCGCCGTTTCAGCATCTACTGTCCGGTTTAACGCAACAATACCGCCAAAGATAGATGTAGGATCCGCTTCATATGCCTTTTGGAATGCTTCATAAATAGTTTCTCCAGTTCCTGCACCGCAAGGATTCATATGCTTCACAGCAACAGCAGCCGGCTGTTCAAATTCCTTCACGATTTGCAGGGCAGCATCTGCATCATTGATATTGTTATAGGATAACTCCTTACCATGCAGCTGCCTGGCTGCTGCAATTGAAAAAGTAGAGCCAAGTGGTTTTGCATAAAACGCAGCTTTTTGATGAGGGTTTTCACCGTAGCGAAGTGGTTGCTTTAACGTGTATGTAACAGTATAGTTTTCAGGCTGATCCTCTTCTGCCAAATTTGTCATGTATTCAGCAATCAGGGCATCATAAGCCGCTGTATGGCGAAAAACCTTTGCCGCCAGCTTTCTTCTATCCAATAAGGAAATTTCTCCATTACGGAAACCATCAAGTACTTTTCCATAGTCAGCAGGATCCACCACAACTGCTACAGACTCATGGTTTTTAGCAGAGGCCCTCAGCATTGCAGGACCGCCAATATCAATATTCTCGATTGCCTCTTCAACTGTCACTCCTGGTTTAGCAATCGTTTCTTGGAATGGATAAAGGTTTACACAAACCAGCTGAATAGGAGCAATCCCTTGTTCTTCAAGCTGAGCCATATGGGATTCATCGTTTTGTTTTCCAAGGAGCCCCCCATGAATATAGGGATGTAAAGTTTTTACGCGTCCATCCATTATTTCCGGAAAACCTGTCACGTCACTGACGCTGATAACTGGAATACCATGATCCGACAATGTTTTTTTGGTTCCCCCTGTGGAAATAATCTCAAAACCCAGCTCTGCAACTCCTTTGGCGAATTCTACAATCCCCTCTTTGTTTGATACACTAATCAATGCCCGCTTTTTCATACTTTCTCCTCCTGTTCGTTGCTTACCTGCTCTATAATGCGTGGATATAGGTTATGCTCTACCTGCTGAATTTTCCTGTGGATCTCCTCCACGCTCTCCCCTTTATGTATCGAGACGGCTCTCTGTGCAATAATCGGCCCCGTATCCATGCCTTCATCTACATAATGAACCGTAACCCCTGTCACTTCGACGCCTGCCTCTATCGCCTGCAAAACGGCATTTTTTCCTGGGAAGGCTGGCAATAAAGAAGGATGAATATTAATAATGTGATTAGGGTAGGCCCTTAACAGTACTGAGCCAATTAATCGCATATAGCCTGCCAAAACAATCATCGCGACTTCTTTCGCCTGCAGCTCCTGTAAAATTTGCTGTTCATAATCCTCTTTCAAAGGAAAATCCTTTGGAGAAAAGGAGAATACCGGAATATTTAACTTTTCCGCCCTATCTATACAGTAAGCACCTGGATGATCACAAATCAGCAATTCTATCGAGGCATGCAATTTTCCTTTTTCCACCGCTTCTGCTATCGCTTGAAAGTTACTGCCATTACCTGATGCAAATATAGCAATTTTTTTCATAGCTTCTCCCTTAGTCTTATATGATTTCAACTTAATAAGCTACTAAATTGTCTTTGCCTTTTTTGTCAATCAACGAAAATTATGCCTTCTTTTTGAATCACCCGACCGATTCTTTTTGCGTCTTCCCCCAATTGATTCAGGGTACCAATTAGCTCACTCGCTTTTTCAGCCTGTACAGCTAGAACCATGCCAATCCCCATATTAAAAATCGAATACATGTCATCCTCTTCAAGTGATCCTTTATCCTTTATAAAGTTGAAAATCGGATTAATTTCCCATGTTCCTTTTTTAATTTCCGCCCCAAATCCATCCGGAAGCATGCGCGGTATATTTTCGATAAATCCTCCTCCGGTAATGTGGGCGATTCCATGAACTGAGCCGGACTTCAAAACTTCAAGGATGGGTTTTACATAAATCTTAGTCGGACGCAGTAATTCTTCTCCAAGCATACAATCCAACTCTTCGATAAATTGATCGAGTTCCATTGATGATTCATCAAGTAATACCTTTCTCACTAGCGAAAACCCATTACTGTGAATCCCGCTTGAAGGCAGCCCAATTAATACATCGCCCTCTCGTACAAGGCTTCCATCAATCAGCTTCCTTTTTTCTGCCGCACCAACCGTAAAACCAGCCAGATCATATTCATCTACAGAATACATTCCTGGCATTTCGGCCGTTTCACCGCCAATTAAGGCACAGCCTGCCTGCTCACATCCATCCGCTATTCCTTTTACGATTGCCTCGATTTTTATTGGATCTGCTTTTCCACAAGCAATATAGTCAAGAAAATATAATGGTTCTGCACCTTGGGCAATAATATCATTTACACACATGGCAACGCAGTCAACACCAATTGTATCGTGCTTATCCATCATCATAGCGAGCAACAATTTAGTCCCGACTCCATCCGTTCCCGAAACGAGTACAGGCTCCTCAATGGATAATGCCGACAAATCAAACATACCCCCGAACCCGCCCAAAGCACCTAGTACCTCTGGTCTTTGTGTACGGCTTACATGTTTTTTCATACGTGAGACGGATTCATAGCCTGCTTCAATATCCACTCCTGCACGTTTATATGCGTTCGACAAAGTGACCATCCTTTCATACTTCCTGTCAATAATCTATTGCCGTTACTTTATTTTTTCATATGCCTGATCATCGGTAGCATAAATTTCAGTCGGATAGTTCCCCGTAAAGCATGCCATGCATTGACCTCGATACTCACCACCAAAAGGCCTGCCGATTGCCTTAACCGTCCCCTCCACGCTCAAAAAAGTTAGAGAATCTGCTCCAATCATCTCCCTGATTGCCTCAACGGAGTTAAAGCCGGCAATCAGCTCTTCTTTGGACGATGTATCAATTCCATAAAAACAGGGATTTTTGATTGGAGGAGAGCTAATGCACACATGTACCTCTTTTGCGCCGGCTTCTTTAAGCATCGTCACAATCCTCCTGCTGGTCGTTCCCCTTACAATCGAATCATCCACCATAATGACCCTTTTGCCCTCGACCACACCGCGCACTGGGGCAAGCTTCATTTTCACCCCTTGCTCACGTAGAGATTGGGATGGCTGTATAAAGGTCCGTCCCACATATCGATTTTTAATTAACCCCATTTCATATGGAATCCCGCTTACTTCTGCATACCCGATGGCTGCCGATATGCTTGAATCCGGCACACCTGTGACAACATCTGCCTCAATTTCCGCTTCAATAGCCAGTTGTTTCCCGAGGTTCTTTCTAGCCGTATGAACGTTGATACCATCTATATTGCTATCGGGTCTTGAAAAATAAATATACTCCATACTGCACATCGCTCTGCCCTGTGATTCAGCAAAATACTCTGATTGGATGCCGTCATCATTAATCGTCACCAGCTCTCCGGGCCGAACATCCCGTATATAATCGGCTCCTATTAAATCAAAGGCACATGTCTCAGATGCAGCTACATATCCATCACCAATTCGCCCGATGGAGACGGGACGCAATCCATGTGGATCCACAGCTATCATCATTTCTGTTTCTGTCATGACCAGAAATGCATAGGCCCCCTGAACGTACGATAAAGCTTGCTTTACTCGCTCATTAAAACAAGCTGAACTAGAGCGCCTAATTAAGTGGGCCAGGACCTCCGTATCCGAGGTTGTATGAAAAATGCTCCCATCTATTTCGAGCTGATTTTTCAATTGGACTGCGTTTACCAAATTTCCATTATGGGCGAGAGCAAAACTACCAACAGTCTGAGAATTAAACAAAAATGGCTGAACATTGGCCACTCCGCCTCCTCCTGCTGTCGCATAGCGAACATGACCAATTGAGCTCCGTCCCTTCAAATCCTCAATGATTTTTTGATTGAAAACGTCATTAACGAGTCCTTCCGCTTTATGCGATTTCAATACATGGCCATCTGTTACGACCATTCCCGCTCCTTCCTGTCCACGGTGCTGCAGACTGTGTAAACCATAATAGGTTAGTTGAGATGCTTCAGTATGTCCCCAGATCCCAAACAATCCACATTCTTCATTTAGTCCACGGATTTCAGCAAGCATGGTATGGCTCCCTTCCAGGCTTTCAGTAGTTGTTTTGCTTCAATATCAATAACTGCCTCTTCCTGGCCGGCATGAATAACGTATTTTCCTGTATCGGTTACCGTACCTATTTGAACCGCTTCCGGAATAATTTCTTTGAGTGGTCCGACTTGTGCAGGCGATACAGTCACAAGGAAGCGGGATTGTGATTCTGCAAACAACCGGGTGGCCAAATCTCCCTCTAAAGTCACTTCAAAACCAAGGTTTTCTGCGCCAAACAATCCTTCTGCAAGTGCTATGGATAATCCTCCTTCTGCCAGGTCATGAGCTGACTTTATTACACCCGCCTGAATCGCTTTTAACAGCTTTTCCTGCCGGTCTTTTTCAACCTGAAGATTTAGATGGGGTGCTTTACCAAAAATCCGTCCATCATTCATGAACTTTTGCAGCTCACTACCGCCGAATTCAGCATATGTTTCTCCTATTAGGTAGATTAGATCTCCCTTGTCTTTGAAGGATTGAGTGGTAATATGCTTGAGATTATGAACGAGCCCAACCATGCCAACGACCGGTGTCGGGTAGACGGCTTCTCCATTTGTTTCGTTATACAAGGAAACATTTCCACCAATCACCGGTGTCCCTAGTACACGACATGCAGCACTTAATCCATCTGCCGCTTTTTCGAGCTGCCAGAAAATTTCAGGCTTCTCCGGATTCCCGAAATTCAAGCAGTCTGTAATCGCCAGCGGTTCACCACCCGAACAAATGATATTACGCGCTGCTTCAGCCACCGCAATTTGACCCCCTGTTTCCGGGTCTAAATAGAGATAGCGCGAATTGCAATCCGTTGTCATAGCCAACGCTTTTTCCGTTCCGCGAATACGAATGACAGCTGCATCAGAACCAGGCGCTACGACCGTATTCGTGCGTACCATATAATCATACTGATCATAAACCCATTCCTTACTCGCTATGGTTGGCTGTGCCAATAACGAAAGCAGAGTTTCTGTATAGTTGTTGATGACAGGTACTTCATCTTCCATCGCTTGAAACTCTTGAAAATAATTAGGCTCTTTTGACGGTTTATAGTAAACTGGCGCCTCCTCAGCTAGTGCATCTGCCGGTACATTTGCCACCACTTCGCCTCGATGTGTTAAGCGAATCATTTTATCTTCCGTTACAGTGCCCACAGCGACCGCTTCAAGACCATACTTTCCAAACAGCTCTTCGATTTCTTGCTCCCGTCCTTTTCTGACTACAATCAGCATTCTCTCCTGTGACTCAGATAACATCATTTCATAAGATGTCATTCCTGTTTCTCGCTGAGGAATCTTATCTAAATTCATTTCAATTCCGGATCCTGCTTTGGAGGCCATTTCAGCAGAGGAACTGATTAATCCAGCTGCGCCCATATCCTGTATTCCTACAAGTGCATCCGATTTTACAAGCTCCAGGCATGCTTCAAGTAAAAGCTTTTCCATGAATGGGTCCCCTACTTGTACGGCTGGCCGTTTAGAATCAGAATCATCTGTTAATTCCTCCGAGGCGAAGGTTGCTCCATGAATGCCATCACGACCTGTTTTTGCTCCAACATACATAACCGTATTTCCAACTCCATGCGCCTGACCCTTCTTAATATCCTCATGATTGATTAAGCCGACACACATCGCATTTACAAGAGGATTCCCCTCATAGGAAGCATCAAACTGAATTTCCCCACCAACAGTCGGTATTCCGATGCAGTTTCCATATCCGGCAATCCCAGCTACAATTTCCTCAAATAAGTACTTCATCCGTGGAGTTGTTAATTCTCCAAAACGCAAGGAGTTCAGTAAAGCAATCGGTCTAGCACCCATTGAAAAGACATCGCGAATGATTCCGCCCACGCCCGTGGCTGCACCTTGATATGGTTCAATTGCGGAGGGATGGTTATGGCTTTCAATTTTAAAAACAACCGCTTGCCCATCACCAATATCCACAATACCCGCACCTTCTCCGGGCCCCTGAAGTACTCGTTCACCTGTTGTAGGGAACTTCTTTAACACAGGCTTTGAGTTTTTATAGCTGCAATGCTCAGACCACATAACTGAAAACAAGCCTGTTTCTGTATAGTTTGGCAAGCGCCCAAGAATCTTTTCTATCTTGGCAAACTCATCATCCGTCAATCCCATTGTGGCATAAATTCGTTCTTCTTTAATCATGTTCGGACTTGGCTCAAGCATTAACGACATTTGTTTCCCTCCAGTAGTGAACAATCGATTTGAATAACTTGATTCCATCAGCACTGCCAATTAAGGAGGAAACAGCCCTTTCCGGATGGGGCATCATCCCAAGAACATTGCCTTGCTTATTCATAATTCCCGCGATATCCTGATGACTGCCATTCGGATTTCCCTCATACGTAAACAGAATTCGATTTTGTGTCTTTAACTGTTCCAGTGTCTCTTCATCACAATAGTAATTTCCCTCGCCATGAGCAATCGGGATAGTGATTTGTTCATTTTTAGTATAGGAACTCGTAAAAGGAGTTTTGTTGTTCACTACACGCAGCTTTTGCAGTCTGCAAATAAACTTCAAATCAGCATTACGCCGCATAGCTCCCGGCAGCAATCCCGCCTCCAGTAATACCTGGAAACCATTACACACACCGAGGATCGGAATACCATCCAATGCCGCTCTTTTCACAGCCTCCATAATGGGTGAAAATTGAGCAATTGCTCCGCACCTTAAATAGTCACCATATGAAAACCCTCCAGGCAGCAGGACAGCATCAAAGCCTTCGAGACTCGTTTCCGTGTGCCAAACATATTCCGCTTCTTCTCCAATCTCATCACGAATGGCATGGTACATATCAATATCACAATTGGATCCCGGAAAGACGATTACGGCGAATTTCACTGTCCGATAACCTCCTCTATGCTATATCGATAATCTTCAATGACCGTATTCACTAACAATTTTTCGCACATATTGCGGACCGCCTCATCAACATCAGCAGTAGATTCAGAGAGTTCTAACTCCAAATACTTGCCAATTCGCACATCCCGAACCTCAGGAAAGTTCAGGGCATTCAATGACTTTTGTACAGCAGCTCCCTGAGGATCCAATACACTTTCACGAAGAGTGACATAAACCTTTACTTTATACATGTTGAACGTCCTCCAGCTTAGCAAGAATTTTTTTATAGGCATCTGTTAAACTGCCGAGATCCCGGCGGAATACATCCTTATCCAACTTTTCATTTGTATGCGAATCCCAAAGACGGCAAGTATCCGGTGAAATTTCATCCGCAAGCAGGACATGACCCTCCTCATCTTTACCAAACTCGAGCTTGAAATCTATTAATCTGATGTCCATAGAAGCAAATAAGCTTTGCAAAGTTTCATTGATTTGTAAGGACCGTTTTTTCAATATTTCGACTTCTCTGGCTGTAGCAAGGCCCAGAACGTCAATATGATCTTCTGTTAATAGTGGATCTCCAAGCGCATCGTCTTTATAATAAAATTCTACAATCGGCCTTAGAAGAGGCTTTCCTTCCTCTACGCCCAATCTTTTAGAAAAACTACCGGCAGCCACATTGCGGACGACTACTTCTAAAGGAATAATGGTAACTCGTTTAACGAGCTGTTCTGTTTCTGATATTTTTTTAATAAAATGAGATTCAATACCCTTACGGTGAAGCCATTCGAATAGCAAGCTCGTGATTTCGTTATTCAGATGTCCTTTCCCCTCAATCATTGCTTTCTTTTCCCCATTAAATGCGGTTGCGGAGTCCTTGTATCGGATTAGGACGATTTTCGGATTATCAGTTGCATAAATTTGCTTTGCCTTACCTTCGTAAAGAAATTCATTCTGAGCCAATTGGATATCCTCCTATATGGTAATAATCCTGATAAGCCAAACACGGGAATGATTTAATATGGAAAGGGGCACTCCTCACCTTTTAAGCATAAGTAGCGCCCCTTGTTGAAATTACAGCCCCATACGTTCAAAAATAAAATCTACATTTTTCAAATGATAACGGTAATCGAAACAATCATCCAGTTCTTCAGCAGATAGATAAGCCGTTATTGTCTCATCCGCATCCAGCAACTCACGGAACTGAACCTGTGTTTCCCATGCTTCCATCGCCTTAGGCTGGACCGTATCATACGCTTTTTCACGAGACAATCCTTTATCAATTAAAGCAAGCAATACACGCTGTGAATAAATCAGACCATAAGTGCGGTCCATATTACGCTTCATATTATCAGGGAACACCGTTAAGTTTTTCACGATATTACCGAAGCGGTTTAACATATAGTTCAATAAAATGGTCGCATCTGGAAGGATAATTCTTTCAGCAGAAGAATGTGAAATGTCCCGTTCATGCCAAAGTGAAACATTTTCATAGGCCGTCATCATGTGGCCGCGAATCACACGGGCCAACCCAGTCATATTCTCCGAACCGATTGGATTGCGTTTATGCGGCATAGCGGAAGAACCCTTCTGCCCCTTCGCAAAAAATTCCTCTACTTCTCGTGTCTCACTCTTTTGCAAACCACGAATTTCAGTTGCAAATTTTTCAATAGAAGTCGCAATCAATGCTAATGTGGACATGTATTGCGCATGTCGATCGCGCTGTAGGGTTTGGGTAGAGATTGGAGAAGGTTTGATCCCAAGATTTTCACACACAAACTTTTCTACAAATGGATCAATGTTCGCATATGTTCCAACAGCACCGGAGATTTTACCATACTCTACTGTATCTGCAGCTTCTTTTAGTCTTTTTAGATTCCGCTTCATTTCTTCGTACCATAATGCCATTTTCAAACCAAATGTCGTCGGTTCAGCATGGACGCCATGAGTACGTCCCATCATAACCGTATATTTATGCTCCTTCGCTTTGTCAGCCAAAATTGTAATAAACCGCTCCACATCAGCGATTAAAATATCATTGGCCTGCTTGAGCAAATAAGATAAAGCCGTATCGACTACATCTGTAGAAGTCAGACCATAATGCACCCATTTCCGTTCTTCTCCCAGCGTTTCTGAAACGGCACGTGTAAAGGCAACCACATCATGTCTGGTTTCTTCTTCAATTTCTTTGATACGATTCACATCAAAGGATGCACGCTCTCTCATCACTTTTACATCTTCTTTAGGGATTGCACCAAGCTCCGCCCAGGCTTCACATGCTAAAATTTCGACTTCGAGCCATGCCTGAAAACGATTCTCCTCAGTCCAAATCTTTCCCATTTCCGGTCTTGTATAACGTTCAATCATTAGTTCATATCCACCTTTTCTTTTTTGTCTCCTATTTGTTCATTCCATACACTTGTTTGATTGAGCTCCTCCAATATTTCCATCGGATGCTCTCCTAAGACTGTAATATGCCCCATTTTTCTATCTTTCTTCGCTTCACGCTTCCCATAAATATGTACTTTCCAATCAGGCTCATTCCCTAAAGCCTGTATAACCTCTTCCAAATGCTGTCCCAAAATATTGACCATTACCGCACTGGAATGTAATTCAGTATGACCAAGCGGCCAATTACACACCGCTCTTATATGTTGCTCAAATTGAGAGGTTTCACAAGCCTCAATCGAAAAATGTCCAGAATTATGAGGTCTCGGCGCCAATTCATTCACCAGAATATCATCGTGGTCGAGTAGGAACATTTCAACGGCTAATGTACCAACTAACTGTACTGATTCTGCCAATTGTACAGCTACTCCAATCGCATGGATTTGAGCGTTTGCATTGATTCTCGCCGGGACAATCGATTGATGCAAAATATTATTGATATGAATATTCTCTGCAACAGGAAACACCCGTATAGAACCATCCAATTTTCGAGTTACTATAACTGAAATTTCTTTTTGAAACGGTATGAAACTCTCCAAAACACAAACTCCATGGCTCAGCAATTCAGAGCCTTTGGCTAAATCTTCTTTATTCCGTATAACAAGCTGTCCTTTTCCGTCATAACCGCCTCGCGCTGTTTTCAACACGGAAGGATAACCAAGTTTAGAAATAGCCTGGCAAAGATCCTCAAAACTTGCAATGACCTCGTACGGGGCAACTTTGACACCTGATTTCTCAATCGCCTGTTTTTCAAGAACCCGATCCTGCGTAATTCTCAATATATCCGTACCCTGCGGGATATATGGATTACCCTTTAGTTGATCTAATGCATCAGCATCAATATTTTCAAATTCATATGTGAGTACATCACTTATCTGTGCCAAGTGCTGCAGAGCCTCAACATCATTAAATGGGGCGGAGATTTCCACATCCGCAATTTGGCCGCATGGACTGTTGGGTGTAGGATCAAGTACAGCTATCTTAAAACCTAAATTTCTGGCTGCCAATGCCAGCATTCGCCCCAACTGACCGCCACCTATTATCCCAATCGTCTGGCCAGGTAAAATAACTGGTGCCTGCTTACTCAAGTTCATCACAACTTTCAATTGATTGTCTTTGAATTTTTAATCTATATTGTTCAAGTTCTTCAGCCAATTCTTGCTCGAAGGTCCCTAATATCTGTACTGCTAAAAGACCTGCATTTTTTGCACCGGCTTTGCCAATCGCCATCGTTGCTACAGGAACACCACCCGGCATTTGAACAATAGACAGCAAAGAATCCAAACCGTTTAGAGCGTGGGATTGCACAGGCACACCAATTACAGGCAAAGTGGTTTTGGCTGCTACCATCCCAGGTAAATGGGCTGCTCCGCCTGCACCGGCTATAATCACTTTGATTCCACGGCTGCGCGCGCTTTGGGCATATTCAAACATTACATCAGGCGTTCTATGAGCTGAAATTACTTTTTTCTCATAAGCCACCTCAAAATCATCCAGAATAGTACATGCATGCTTCATCGTTTCCCAGTCTGATATGCTTCCCATGATTACTCCAACCTTAGGGTTATTCATCATTTTCGCCTCCAAATAAAAAGCTGCATGAACACACTTTCAAAAAAGAGAAAGCAGTCCACACAGCTTATATGCTATGCCAAACCGAGCACTTAGGACAAGTACTATGCCCTCACATATAAGGTGAGGTCCGCTTTCTCTCATAGTCCAAAAATTTATTCGGTCTTTGGGTAGAAACTTGCAGGCCATATCCCCGCTATTATATGAGAGAAGTATTAATTTTAATGTTTATTGTTCGTACCTATCTTATCAATAGGGCTAATTGTATGTCAACTAAAAACCGAACACTTATGTTATTTAATGCAATATCGTTCGGTTTTCAATTAATTAATTTGCCTTCAAAAATAATCTGGCGTGCAACCGGAATATATTCTATCTGGTCGCCCTTCTTCACTTCCTTAAAAATTGGTTTCTCCATACGTCTTATGGGAAAGTATCCTTCCATTTTCATACGCTCCAGGCATTCATCAATGCTTTCATTCTCCTGCAATTCAAATCTTTGTTTCTTTGGCTTAGCCAATCGACCCTCGTCCTTTCTGTTACTTACTCTACTAGTAGTGTATCCCATTTAGTACTCTTTTCGGAAGTTTTGTTACAGAATTTTATGTGACTGGTGTAAGCGTGGACTGGCAAAAGCTTTCTTCTTTATGGAAAGGAATTCAGTTTAAAATCTGCGTTGTCTCACACCTGTCCTCTAGCAAAAACACGTTAATGTATGTGCGGTAAGACGTAGATAAATGATGACATAAAACCTGTTCCTCCGGTCCATCTATATAGAGTAGTTAATCGGAGCCAATATGCTTAATGTGGATTGTCCTGGATTCAATGTTGAAAAGCAAGGCTTTCTCTCAGATTTTATTCACCTTTGTCTCATTTTTCAACTAATGTCTTCTTTCCAGCGTACCAATCATGCTAATAACTCGACCTTGTTCCCTAAAAAAACGCACAAAAAAACCAGCTCATAAACTGAACTGGTTTCTGTATTGCCCGGCAACGTCCTACTCTCACAGGGACTCGCGTCCCAACTACCATCGGCGCTGA
>NZ_JBZCPP010000027.1:0-40599 GCF_058267515.1 Pradoshia sp. Z6_59 | reverse complement strand
TCCTCTCATTATCAATTGTTTACGTTGAGCTCTCTTTCACGCACAACTGTTTTCATACGTGCAATCGCTTTGCGAACTTCACGAATACGTGCAGGGTTTTCTAATTGTCCTGTAGCAAGCTGGAAGCGAAGGTTAAAAAGCTCTTCTTTAAGTGCTTTAAGTTTTTGTTCTATTTCGGCAGTGGTTAAATCACGGATCTCATTAGATTTCATTTGCTTCACCACCAATTTCTTCACGTTTTACAAACTTACATTTTACTGGAAGTTTGTGAGCTGCAAGACGAAGGGCTTCACGTGCTACCTCTTCAGATACTCCAGCGATTTCGAACATAATTTTACCAGGTTTTACTACTGCTACCCAACCTTCAGGTGCCCCTTTACCGGAACCCATACGTACTTCTAAAGGTTTTGCAGTGTATGGTTTGTGAGGGAAAATTTTAATCCAAACTTTACCGCCACGTTTCATATAACGAGTCATTGCGATACGAGCTGCTTCGATTTGACGGTTTGTGATCCAAGAAGCTTCAAGAGCTTGAAGACCGTATTCGCCGAATGCTACTTCAGTACCGCCTTTTGCACGGCCTCTCATCTTTCCGCGGTGTTCACGGCGATGTTTTACGCGTTTAGGCAATAACATATTATTTTCCTCCTTCCACAGACTTCTTCTTGGTAGGAAGGACTTCTCCACGATAGATCCATACTTTTACTCCAAGCTTTCCGTAAGTAGTGTCCGCTTCTGCTGTAGCATAGTCGATGTCAGCGCGAAGAGTATGAAGTGGAACAGTTCCTTCACTGTAGTGTTCAGCACGAGCGATATCAGCTCCACCTAAACGTCCAGATACTTGAGTTTTGATACCTTTTGCACCAGCGCGCATTGCACGTTGGATAGTTTGTTTTTGTGCACGACGGAAAGATACACGGTTTTCTAATTGACGCGCGATATTTTCCGCTACTAATTTAGCGTCCAAATCAGCTCTCTTGATTTCAATGATGTTGATATGAACACGTTTTTCAGTTAATTGATTAAGTGCTTTACGAAGCGCTTCAACTTCTGTACCACCTTTACCGATAACCATTCCAGGTTTTGCAGTGTGGATAGAAATGTTCACGCGGTTTGCAGCACGTTCGATTTCGATTTTAGAAACAGATGCATCGTGAAGACGTTTCATAATGTACTCACGTACTTTAATGTCTTCATGCAAAAGTTTAGCGTAGTCCTTTTCTGCGAACCATTTGGATTCCCAATCACGGATGATCCCGATACGCATACCGACCGGATTTACCTTTTGACCCACGGATTATCCCTCCTTCTTTTCTGATACAACGATTGTGATGTGGCTTGTGCGTTTGTTAATCGCGCTTGCACGACCCATTGCACGTGGACGGAAACGTTTAAGTGTTGGTCCTTCGTTAGCATAGGCTTCAGAAATGACAAGCGAGTTAACGTCCATATCGTAGTTGTGTTCTGCGTTTGCAACAGCAGATTTTAATACTTTTTCGATAACAGGGGAAGCTGCTTTCGGAGTTAAGTTAAGAATAGCAACTGCTTCGCCTACTTGCTTACCTCGGATTAGATCTAATACTAAACGAGCTTTACGAGGAGCAATACGAACTGTTCTAGCAACAGCTTTTGCTTGCATATTTATGCCCTCCTCTCTGATTAACGTCTTGTTTTCTTATCGTCTCCGGCATGACCTTTGTAAGCGCGAGTTGGTGCGAATTCACCGAACTTGTGGCCTACCATGTCTTCCGTTACATAAACTGGTACGTGTTTGCGTCCATCGTATACAGCAACTGTGTGTCCGATGAATTGTGGGAAGATTGTAGAACGTCTTGACCAAGTTTTGATAACTTGTTTCTTGTCAGCTTCATTCAATGCTTCAACCTTCTTGATGAGATGATCGTCAACAAATGGTCCTTTTTTTAGGCTGCGACCCATGTTTGTGCCTCCCTTCGTGATTGCTCTACGGTTCTACACGCGAACCGTAGTACAACCGCGTTATTTTTTACGACGACGAACAATAAATTTGTCTGATTTGTTTTTCTTTTTACGAGTCTTGAATCCAAGAGCTGGTTTGCCCCAAGGAGTCATTGGAGACTTACGTCCGATAGGTGCTCTACCTTCACCACCACCGTGTGGGTGATCTACTGGGTTCATTACAGAACCACGTACAGTAGGGCGTTTACCTAACCAACGAGAACGTCCCGCTTTACCGATGTTGATAAGTTCGTGTTGCTCGTTACCAACTTGACCGATTGTTGCACGGCAAGTAGCAAGAATCATACGAACCTCTCCGGAATTAAGACGTACTAGTACGTAGCGTCCTTCTTTACCTAGTACTTGAGCAGAAGTACCTGCGGAACGAACTAATTGTCCTCCCTTACCAGGTTTCAACTCGATATTGTGGATAACAGTACCCACTGGGATATTAATTAATGGAAGAGCATTACCTACTTTGATATCCGCTTCTGGTCCAGACATGATTTCCATGCCCACCACCAAGTTTTTCGGAGCAAGAATGTAACGTTTTTCTCCATCAACATAATTGATTAGTGCAATGTTAGCAGAACGGTTTGGATCGTACTCGATAGTAGCAACGCGTCCTGGAATGCCATCTTTATCACGTTTGAAATCAATGATACGGTATTGGCGCTTGTGACCGCCACCTTGATGACGAACAGTTAACTTACCTTGGTTGTTACGGCCACCTTTTCTGTGTAAAGGTGCTAATAATGATTTTTCCGGTTGATCCGTTGTAATTTCAGCGAAATCGGAAACAGTCATTCCGCGACGACCATTACTGGTAGGTTTATACTTTTTAATCGCCATGTTGTGTCCCTCCTTTTCTTTAAAAATTATGCTTCAAAGAATTCGATTTCTTTGCTATCAGCAGTTAGTTTAACAATCGCTTTACGGCGTTTGTTTGTATATCCAGCATGTTTACCCATGCGTTTGAATTTACCTTTGTAGTTCATAACGTTAACTTTTTCAACTTTAACTTCAAAGATTTCTTCAACAGCATCTTTGATTTGAGTTTTATTAGCTCTTACGTCAACTTCAAAAGTATATTTTTTATCGGCCATGATGTCAGCTGAGCTTTCAGTAATGACGGGGCGCTTAATAATATCACGTGCTTCCATTATCCAAGCACCTCCTCTATTTTTTCAACAGCTGTTTTAGTCATGATTAACTTCTCATGTCCTACAACATCCAATACGTTAATAGCGTTAGCTTCAACGATTGTTACTCCCGGAATGTTACGGCCGGAAAGCGCAACGTTTTCGTCTACATCCGCAGTTACGATCAACGCTTTTTTGTTTTCAGTATTCAAGCCTTTTAATACAGCTGTGAATTCTTTAGTTTTTGGTGCTTCAAAAGTTAAAGCATCAAGAACGATTACGTTTTCTTCGTTCACTTTAGCGGAAAGTACAGATTTAATAGCTAAACGACGTACTTTCTTAGGAAGTTTGTAAGAGTAGCTTCTTGGTGTTGGTCCGAATACCACACCACCACCACGCCATTGTGGGGAACGGATAGAACCTTGACGAGCACGTCCAGTTCCTTTTTGACGCCATGGTTTACGGCCGCCGCCTCTTACTTCAGAACGATTTTTAACTTTATGATTTCCTTGGCGCAAAGACGCTCTTTGCATAAGGATTGCTTCAGTTACAACACTCTCATTTGGTTCAATACCAAATACTGATTCGTTAAGCTCTATATCGCCTACTTGAGAACCAGCTTGGTTTAAAAGAGCAATTTTCGGCATTGCGATTTTCCTCCTTTCTCGATAGATTAGTTCGCTTTAACCGCACTTTTGATTTTTAGTAAAGCTTTTTTAGGTCCAGGAACGTTACCTTTGATAAGGATTACGTTACGTTCTGCATCAACCTTAACGATTTCAAGGTTTTGTACAGTGATTTGAGTTCCACCCATACGTCCAGCAAGTTTTTTGCCTTTGAATACGCGGTTTGGAGCAACTGGTCCCATTGAACCAGGACGACGATGGTAACGAGATCCGTGAGACATTGGACCACGAGATTGGTTGTGACGTTTAATTGGTCCTTGGAAACCTTTACCTTTTGAGATTCCTGTTACATCAACGATTTCGCCTTCAGCGAAAAGATCTACCTTGACTTCTTGACCTACCTCATAGTTATTGAGGTCTGCATCGCGAATTTCGCGAGCGAAGCGCTTAGGAGCAGTGTTCGCTTTAGCAGCGTGCCCTTGTTGTGGTTTGTTGTAAAGCATTTCACGAAGATCTTCGTAGCCTAGTTGGATAGCTTCGTAGCCATCGTTTTCAGCAGTTTTCTTTTGAAGAACTACGTTTGGTACTGCTTCAACAACTGTTACCGGGATAAGTTCACCGTTCTCAGCAAATACTTGAGTCATACCGATTTTTCTACCTAAGATTCCTTTGGTCATGAGTCACACCTCCTAGTGTTTTCTTTTTATTTTTATGAAACGATTATAATTTGATTTCGATATCTACGCCAGATGGTAAATCTAAACGCATTAGTGAATCTACAGTTTGTGGTGTAGGATTTACAATGTCGATTAGACGTTTGTGCGTGCGCATTTCGAACTGCTCACGAGAATCTTTGTATTTATGAACCGCACGTAGGATCGTGTACACGTTTTTCTCAGTCGGAAGTGGAATCGGACCGGAAACAGCTGCACCAGAACGTTTTGCAGTTTCTACAATTTTCTCAGCAGATTGATCAAGAATTCTGTGATCATATGCTTTTAAACGAATGCGAATCTTTTGTTTTGCCATTATTTTCCCTCCTTTATCGCCTATTTTGTAATAGACATTCTCCGTGGAAATCTCCTTACACACGCGCCATGGCAAAGCGGCCGGGTGTGTCAGCAACCTTCCACATCATCGCAATGAAAAGACCAACATTGTCTATTATACATTATACTTTCTGGGTATGCAACAGTTAAAAATAATTTCTTCTATCACACGAATATTAGTATACAATCTCACTTCTACTTTTTCAAGTTATCGTTCTTCTTTCCATTAATATACTAGCTTTCTCTCTCATACATAACAAAAAGAGGAAAGTATGCACCTTCCCCTCTCTCATCACTTATCATATTTATCTCATAATCATTGTATGATACCTCTTGCTACTAACCATAACTTTTCTTCCACATTAAATTGTTTATACGTCTTCTTATATACATAATCGAAGTCAACGGACTTTATGTACCTAGTATCCCCATTTATGCTAGCATCGGCTAAAGGTAGTATACGTTGTTTTTCTTTGAGCCCCTTAGTCACGGCCACTTTATCACCAAATACTAATCCAGCCTTAATCTTCTTTTGTTTTAGCTCACCCTTTTCAAGAAGTACCACATGATTACCTGCCAGGCTTTTCTTTGGTAAGACAACTACATTGTTAAGCTCCTTCAATGTGATAGCGGCAGCTACATGGGATCCGATTAATAACTGACTCTCTGCAGCCTCTTCTGATGATTCACTTGGATCTTCTGGCTGAACCGATATATTATAGAAGCTTTTATCATTCTTATCATTTTTACTAAACGGAATATCACTTATTTTTATTACTTTGCCTTTAATCAATCCCGAATCCAAATGTTTCGGTTTAATCATAACTTCCTGATCAAATTTTATTCGCTGGATATCATCTTCGCCAACTAATACATTCACCACTATAGAGGCTTGATTCATAATAGTTAGTAACGGATTATCTGCTGTCCTGCTAAAGTCATTTCTTTGCACGATAGTTCCATCAATTTTACTTTCTATTGTAATTTGATCTTCAGCACTGTTGGCCATATCTATCTGTGTTTGATTTTCCTCTATTTGCAGCTCAGTCATCTTAATTTCATATTCTATGTTTTTTATCTCATACTCCAATATACGTGTGTTATCTAAATCTGGTTCCGCCTTCTCATCATCGTTGTCGGCAGTTTGTAAGCTGTTATACTCTTCGACCTCCGACTGAAGCAAGGAAATATCCTCATTCAATTTTTCTATTTTCATAGAAAGGCGTTTGTTAGCTTCTTCTAATCCAGTTATGACATCGCTACTATCAGTATTAGTTAAATAACTTAGCAATGGTGTACCTACTTGGACCTGCTGACCCTCTTCAACCAAGATTTCATCGAGCATCCCCCTTGGTTCTTCATAAAAGACCTTATATATTTCAGATGGCTCAGCCTCCCCTTCAGTTTGAAGTGTTTCTTTTAATGTACCTTTTTTGGTGGTATGAGGATCTGTAATAAGGACTGTCCGATCAATTTTATCTATTTTGTAAATAATAATGCTATTTGTAAGTATAAATAAGAGAACGGCTAATGACACAAGAGACCATTTTTTCTTCCCAAGGCTAGAATTCATATAATCACCTTCATGACTCTAAATAATGTATCCGTTGCCCCATCCAGCACTATAAATAAAATCCAGGATAAAGATACAGTTATAATCACTCTCTTTTTACTATAATCAAGTGACTTGTGGAAAATTCGATATTGAAGATAGCCTGCCAACAGTATAAATATCGTAATGTTTGCAGCTAATTCCACCCAAAAGATCTGTGGTGTAAGCATTTGTGTAATGACTCCTAGACTAAAGGGAGATGAATGTTCAGGAACCCTTAGTAGCAGCATACATATTAGTTCCATTGTCTTCGCTACGAGCATCACCATTAAAGGTATAAGCTGATGTTTCCACACTCTTCGAAAAGAGAGGTCCTCAAAAACGATCCAAAATAGCACTGTAAAATATAATGTGAACAACAACGGATATAAGAGACCAGCAGCTAGTTTACCAATAAAGTATAAAAACTTGGTCGTTTCCCATCTGGCTTCTTTTAGAGTCTCCATATACACAGACAAGTTTTCACTGCCCAAACCTAGATATCCATAGGCACCAAACAAGACCATACTATAGAGAAGTAATCCACCAAACAAAAGTATGTATTGAGTTTTTGTCATTACGCCTCTCAACTCGATGTTTGTTTCTCGAGGGTGAAGCATAGATTTTAACGTTCCTATCATCCTTTGCCCCCCAATAAAAAATTCGCATATATCTATTGTATCTGATTTTTTACATCGTAGGAAGTTTATGGATGTTATTTAGTTTCGATTTTTTGTCAGTAATTAGCAGGATATTGTAAACAAGGGAGTATGAGAGGATGTATTATTTTTTGTTAGCGGAGAGTTGCTGATTATAAAGTTCTAAATGAACGAACGGTGTAGTGTAAACCAATTCTGCAATTTTTGCGGGACATAAACATAAAAAAACAGGCGGTTGTACACCCGCCTGTTTTAATAAGTAAAATTATTCTTGAATGCTAGCAACTACACCTGCGCCTACTGTACGTCCGCCTTCACGAATAGAGAACTTAGTTCCTTCTTCGATCGCAACAGGAGCGATAAGTTCAACAGACATTTCGATGTTGTCTCCAGGCATAACCATTTCAGTTCCTTCTGGAAGGTTTACAACACCAGTTACGTCAGTTGTACGGAAGTAGAATTGTGGACGGTAGTTAGAGAAGAATGGAGTGTGACGTCCGCCTTCTTCTTTAGACAATACGTAAACTTCAGCTTTGAATTTAGTGTGTGGGTTGATAGTACCTGGTTTAGCAAGTACTTGTCCACGTTGGATTTCTTCACGTGCTACACCACGAAGAAGAGCTCCAATGTTGTCACCAGCTTCAGCGTAATCAAGAAGCTTACGGAACATTTCTACACCAGTAACAGTTGTAGATTTTGGTTCTTCAGCAAGACCGATGATTTCAATAACGTCACCAACTTTAACTTGACCACGTTCAACACGGCCAGTTGCAACTGTACCACGACCAGTGATAGAGAATACGTCCTCTACTGGCATCATGAATGGTTTTTCAGTGTCACGAGTTGGAGTTGGGATGTACTCGTCAACTGCAGTCATAAGCTCGTTGATTTTTTCTTCCCACTCAGCTTCGCCTTCAAGAGCTTTAAGAGCAGAACCTTTGATTACTGGGATATCATCGCCAGGGAATTCGTATTCAGAAAGAAGGTCACGAATTTCCATTTCAACTAGTTCAAGAAGTTCTTCATCATCAACCATGTCACATTTGTTCATGAATACAACAAGGTAAGGTACACCTACTTGACGAGAAAGAAGGATGTGCTCACGAGTTTGTGGCATTGGGCCGTCAGCAGCAGATACTACTAAGATACCGCCGTCCATTTGTGCTGCACCAGTGATCATGTTTTTAACATAGTCAGCATGTCCTGGGCAGTCAACGTGTGCATAGTGACGAGTTTCAGTTTCATACTCAACGTGTGCAGTAGAGATTGTGATACCACGTTCTCTTTCTTCTGGAGCACCATCGATTTGGTCGTAAGCGCGAGCTTCAGCTCCACCTACTTTTGCAAGTACAGAAGTGATTGCAGCTGTTAAAGTTGTTTTACCATGGTCAACGTGACCGATTGTTCCGATATTAACGTGTGGTTTAGAACGATCAAATTTAGCTTTTGCCATTTTAGGAATTTCCTCCTTTAATATAAGAAAATTGGTTTTTTTATACTATGTGCCAAGACAGTTGACAATGTCTTCTATCTTGGCTTACATAAGTAGTTATACTTTAATAAAGAATGAAAATCAATTATTCACCTTTATTTTTTTTGATAATCTCTTCAGCGATGCTCTTAGGAACTTCTTCGTAATGATCGAAAGTCATAGAGAATACGCCGCGTCCTTGAGTGTTGGAACGCAATGTTGTTGCGTAACCGAACATTTCAGATAGAGGTACCATAGCACGTACAACTTGTGCGTTACCGCGTGCTTCCATACCTTCTACACGTCCACGACGAGCTGTGATATTACCCATGATGTCACCCATGTACTCTTCAGGGATAACAACTTCAACGCTCATCATTGGCTCAAGGATAACTGGATTACATTTTTTCGCTGCATTTTTAAGAGCTAAAGATGCTGCTACTTTAAATGCCATCTCAGAGGAGTCTACGTCATGGTAAGAACCATCAAATAGTTTTGCTTTAATATCGATTAATGGGTAGCCAGCAAGCACACCGCGGTCAAGAGCGTCTTCTAGACCAGCTTGTACAGCAGGAACGTATTCACGTGGTACTACACCACCAACGATAGCATTTTCGAATTCGAAGCCTTTACCTTCTTCGTTAGGTGAGAATTCGATCCAAACGTGACCGTATTGTCCACGTCCACCGGATTGACGAGCAAATTTACCCTCAACCTGTGCAGGTGTACGGAAAGTCTCACGGTAAGCAACCTGAGGTGCACCAACATTAGCTTCTACTTTGAATTCACGACGCATACGGTCTACAAGAATATCTAAGTGAAGCTCACCCATACCTTCGATAATCGTTTGACCAGTTTCTTGGTCAGTATGAGCGCGGAAAGTTGGATCTTCCTCTTGAAGCTTTTGAAGAGCAGTAGACATTTTGTCTTGGTCTGCTTTAGATTTAGGTTCAATTGAAAGAGAGATAACTGGCTCAGGGAATTCCATGGATTCCAAGATAACCAGGTTCTTTTCTTCACATAGAGTATCTCCAGTTGTAGTATCTTTTAGACCTACAGCAGCGGCGATATCCCCAGCGTATACTTCTGAGATCTCTTGACGGGAATTCGCATGCATTTGCAGGATACGTCCTACACGCTCACGTTTTCCTTTAGTAGAGTTTTGTACGTATGAACCGGAGCTCAAAGTACCAGAGTATACACGGAAGAATGTTAATTTACCAACATAAGGGTCAGTCATAACTTTGAAAGCAAGCGCAGAGAATGGCTCGCTGTCATCAGCATGACGTTCAACTTCTTCATCTGTATCCGGTAGAATACCTTTGATTGCAGGTACGTCTAATGGAGATGGAAGGTAGTCGATTACAGCGTCTAGCATTAACTGAACACCTTTGTTTTTGAATGCAGAACCACAGATAACTGGGTAGAATTCAACGTTTACAGTACCTTTACGGATAGCTGCTTTCAATTCCTCTTTAGTGATTTCTTCACCGCCAAGGTATTTTTCCATTAATTCTTCGTCAAGTTCTGCTACTGCCTCAACTAATTTCTCACGGTATTCTTCTGCTATTGCCATGTGCTCTTCAGGAATTTCACGAACTTCGATATCAGTACCAAGGTCGTTACCATAGAATACTGCGTTCATTTCCACTAGGTCAATGATTGCTTCGAAGTCATCTTCAGCACCGATTGGTATCTGAATTGGGTGTGCATTCGCTTGAAGGCGTTCATGCAAAGTTTTTACGGAGTATAAGAAATCCGCACCGATTTTGTCCATTTTGTTAACAAAAACAACACGTGGTACTCCGTAAGTTGTAGCTTGGCGCCAAACTGTTTCAGTTTGTGGTTCAACACCGGATTGTGCATCTAGTACTGCTACCGCACCATCTAGTACACGAAGGGAACGTTCAACTTCAACTGTGAAGTCTACGTGTCCTGGTGTGTCGATGATATTTACGCGGTGTTCTTTCCATGCTGCTGTTGTTGCAGCAGATGTGATCGTGATTCCACGCTCTTGTTCTTGCTCCATCCAGTCCATTTGTGATGCACCTTCATGAGTTTCTCCAATTTTGTGGATACGACCTGTGTAGTAAAGAACGCGCTCAGTAGTCGTCGTTTTACCAGCATCGATATGAGCCATGATACCAATATTACGAGTTTTTTCTAAGGAGAACTCTCTAGCCATTGGGTCTTTCTCCTTCCTTGTGAATATAGATTTTTAGTATTTTTGATTTTACCAACGATAGTGAGCGAAAGCTTTGTTAGCTTCAGCCATTTTATGTGTATCTTCGCGTTTCTTAACAGAAGCGCCAGTGTTATTAGCTGCATCCATGATTTCGTTAGCTAAACGCTCTTCCATAGTTTTTTCACCACGAAGACGAGCATAGTTTACTAACCAACGAAGTCCTAGAGTAGTACGTCTGTCAGGGCGAACCTCAACTGGTACTTGGTAGTTAGCTCCACCTACACGGCGTGCTCTAACTTCTAGAACTGGCATGATATTTTTTAAAGCTTGATCGAAAACTTCCATTGGATCATTACCAGTACGCTCTCTTACGATATCAAAAGAAGCATAAAGGATTTTTTGGGAAGTCCCTCTTTTTCCATCGATCATCATTTTGTTGATCAATTTTGTTACAAGCTTGGAATTATATATCGGATCAGGTAATACATCTCTTTTTGAAACAGGTCCTTTACGAGGCATATTTTGTTCCTCCTTTCAAAGAAGTAATTATTTTTGGTTGATAATTATTTTTTAGCTGCTTTAGGTTTTTTCGTACCGTATTTAGAACGACCTTGCATACGGTTGTTAACGCCTGCAGTATCAAGTGCGCCACGCACGATGTGGTAACGTACCCCTGGAAGGTCTTTTACACGTCCTCCACGGATTAATACAACACTGTGCTCTTGCAAGTTGTGGCCGATACCAGGAATGTAAGCAGTAACCTCGATTCCATTAGTCAAACGTACACGCGCATATTTACGTAACGCGGAGTTTGGTTTCTTTGGAGTCATTGTACCAACACGAGTACATACCCCACGTTTTTGTGGAGATGATACGTTTGTTTGGGATTTCTTGAAGCTATTGTAACCTTTATTCAAAGCTGGAGACTTTGATTTTTCTTCTTTAGATTTACGTGGCTTACGTACCAATTGGTTAATAGTTGGCATGATGTTTCCTCCCTTCAAAATTGGTTCCCCTAGTCCCACACATCCAGGTGGTTCATAAAAGGGTAAAAACAAAGTTTTTGCATCAACTGCAAAAACAGTTTTTCTATTTCATAATGACAACAGCTGCTGCTCCAACATCTATTTTGCATGCTTTTCCGAGCAACCTCATCGAGTCTACATAATCGATTGGAACGGAATACTCTTTAGCAGCATCAATTACTTTTGATGTGATTGTTGAATCAGCATCAAGAGCAATAATAACTGTTTCGGCATTTCCTGTTCGGAGAGCTTTCACTGTTTGTTTCGTCCCTATTATCAGGTTCTTTGCCTGAGATACTTTTTCATAAGACATCATTAATATCCTCCAAAGTAACAGGTTAATAGGAGCACCTTTGCTATAGTACCATTTATAAAACATAAATGTCAACAATCGCACGAAAAAAATTAATTTGTTACCCTTATTTACTTTATATATATACAGAAGATTAGCCGGATTGATCATCCGGCTACCTCTTCTGATGTAGATTGATTACTCAGCTGGAACCGTTTCTTCTTTCTGTTCAGTTAGAACCGGAACAGCTTTACGGTAACGATGCATACCTGTACCAGCAGGTATTAACTTACCGATAATAACGTTCTCTTTAAGTCCAAGCAATTCATCGCGTTTTCCTTTAATCGCTGCATCTGTAAGAACACGAGTAGTTTCCTGGAAGGATGCGGCGGACAGGAAGGAATCCGTTTCAAGAGATGCTTTTGTAATACCAAGCAATAGCGGGCGTCCAGTAGCTGGATTTTTACCTTGAAGCAACGCATCATGGTTTGCTTTTGTGAACTGATGAATATCCAGTAATGTTCCTGGCAATACATCGGTTTCTCCAGCATCGATAACACGAATTTTCTTAAGCATTTGACGAACCATAACCTCTACGTGTTTATCGCCAATTTCTACCCCTTGCATACGGTATACTTTTTGCACTTCTTTTAACAGGTATTCCTGTACTGTACGTACATTTGTAACTTTAAGAAGTTCTTTTGGATCAATAGATCCTTCTGTAAGCTCCTGACCAGGAACAACAGTGTCATTTACATTCACTTTCAAGCGTGCAGAATACGGAGCTGTATAAGAACGGCTTTCCACTGCACCTTGGATTGTAATTTCCTGTTGTTTGTCACGGACTTCGTTAATCGCTGTAACCGTACCTTCGATTTCAGCAATAACTGCCTGCCCTTTAGGGTTACGTGCTTCAAACAACTCCTGAATACGCGGAAGACCTTGTGTAATATCGTCTCCGGCAACCCCACCTGTATGGAAAGTACGCATTGTCAACTGTGTACCAGGTTCACCGATGGATTGAGCAGCAATGATTCCGACTGCTTCACCAACTTCAACCTCTTGACCAGTTGCAAGGTTACGTCCGTAACATTTCTTACATACACCATGGCGAGTGTTACATGTAAACGCAGAGCGAATTGTAACTTCTTCAATACCAAGTTCTTCAATTTTTTGAGCAAGATCTTCAGTGAAGATTTCGTTCTCATTAATCAGAACTTCGCCTGTTTCAGGGTGTTTAACTTTCTTCCTTGCATAACGTCCTACCAGACGTTCTTCAAGGCTTTCGATCGTTTCTGTACCATCTTTCAAAGCTCTTACTTCTAAGCCGCGGTCTGTTCCACAGTCATCTTCTCTAACGATAACATCCTGTGCAACATCAACCAGACGTCTTGTTAAGTAACCGGAATCGGCTGTTTTCAGTGCTGTATCGGCAAGACCTTTACGCGCACCGTGAGTGGAGATGAAGTACTCCAATACCGTTAAGCCTTCACGGAAACTTGATTTGATTGGGAGCTCAATAATACGACCAGCCGGGTTGGCCATCAATCCACGCATACCCGCAAGCTGCGTAAAGTTAGATGCGTTACCACGGGCTCCGGAATCACTCATCATAAAGATTGGATTCAAGTGATGTAAGGATGCCATTAGCTTACTTTGGATATCATCCTTCGCTTCACTCCAAATTGAGATAACACGGTCATAACGTTCTTCTTCTGTGATTAAACCACGTCTGAATTGTTTCATGACACTGTCTACTTTACCTTGAGCTTTTTCAAGAATTTCTTGTTTTTCAGGTAAAACGACGATATCTGCAACCCCTACAGTAATACCTGCACGAGTCGAATATTTAAATCCTAAATCCTTCATGCGGTCAAGCATTTTGGATGTTTCAGTTATTTTAAAACGTTTAAAGACTTCAGCAATAATGTTACCAAGAATTTTCTTCTTAAATGGTTGGATTCTTTCGCGATTCGCCAAGATCTCCTTCACATTTGCTCCCTTTTCAACAAAATATTTCTCTGGTGTTTTTTCTTCCAGATTGGATCTTGTTGGTTCGTTAATATAAGGGAAAGTTTCAGGAAGAATTTCATTGAATATCAATTTACCAACAGTAGTAAGCAATAATTGCTTATTCTGTTCTTCCGTAAACGTTTCGTTATTTAAAGAACTAGCATGTACAGCTACACGAGTGTGTAAGTGAACATATCCGTTTTGATAGGCAAGTACTGCTTCATTAGTGTCGTTGAAGATCATACCTTCTCCAACTGCACCTGGTCTTTCCATTGTCAGATAATAGTTACCAAGAACCATATCCTGGGATGGAGTTACAACCGGTTTACCATCCTTAGGGTTAAGGATGTTTTGTGCAGCTAGCATCAATAGACGGGCTTCCGCTTGTGCTTCTGCAGATAAAGGTACGTGAACAGCCATTTGGTCACCGTCAAAGTCAGCGTTATAAGCTGTACATACTAACGGGTGAAGTCGAATAGCTCTACCTTCAACTAATGTTGGTTCGAACGCCTGGATTCCTAGACGGTGAAGTGTTGGGGCACGGTTTAATAATACCGGGTGCTCCTTAATTACTTCTTCAAGCACATCCCAAATATCAGGAGAATGTCTTTCGATCTTTCTCTTAGCTGATTTGATGTTATGAGCCAATCCTTTTTCAACAAGTTCTTTCATTACGAAAGGCTTGAATAGTTCGATTGCCATTTCCTTCGGCAAACCACATTGGTACATTTTCAAGTTTGGTCCTACAACGATAACGGAACGACCAGAGTAGTCAACACGTTTACCTAGTAAGTTTTGACGGAAACGTCCTTGTTTACCTTTAAGCATATGAGACAAAGACTTAAGCGGACGGTTACCAGGTCCTGTTACAGGACGGCCACGTCGACCGTTATCAATCAATGCGTCAACTGCTTCCTGAAGCATACGCTTTTCATTTTGAACAATGATGCTTGGAGCACCTAAATCAAGCAGACGTTTCAAACGATTGTTACGGTTGATTACTCTGCGATACAGGTCATTCAAGTCAGATGTTGCAAAACGACCACCATCCAATTGAACCATTGGACGAAGTTCAGGAGGAATAACCGGAAGTACATCCAGAATCATCCAAGAAGGTTCGTTACCTGAATGACGGAATGCTTCCAATACTTCAAGACGTTTAATCGCACGTGTGCGGCGTTGTCCCTGAGCTGTTTTAAGCTCTTCTTTCAAGGATTCTACCTCTTTGTTAAGATCGATATCCTGAAGAAGCTTTTTAATGGATTCTGCACCCATCCCAGCTTGGAACTTGTTGCCGTATTTATCACGGTATGCACGGTATTCTTTCTCAGAAAGAAGCTGCTTTCTCTCTAAAGCAGTATCTCCTGCTTCTGTAACAACGTAAGAAGCAAAATAAATTACTTCTTCCAAGGCACGCGGAGACATGTCAAGTAAAAGACCCATACGGCTTGGAATTCCTTTAAAGTACCAAATATGAGAAACCGGAGCAGCCAATTCAATATGGCCCATACGCTCACGTCTCACTTTAGCTCTAGTTACTTCAACACCACAACGGTCACAAACTACACCTTTGTAGCGTACTCTTTTATATTTACCGCAGTGGCATTCCCAGTCCTTTGTAGGACCGAAAATGCGCTCACAGAACAACCCATCTTTTTCAGGTTTAAGTGTACGGTAGTTTATAGTTTCTGGCTTTTTCACTTCTCCGAAAGACCAAGAGCGAATCTTATCCGGTGAAGCAAGGCCTATTTTCATATATTCAAAATTGTTTACATCCAACAAGGGGCCTACCTCCCTTTCCGTATCCCAATATCACTAAGGTTACTCGATTGTACCAACTGTTTCTGATTCGGGACTTTTCACATCAGGATCTATGGTTAATGTATCTGCTTGGTGAATATCGTCATCATCTTCCAGATCACGCATTTCAATTTCTTTATCATCACCAGAAAGAATCTTAACATCCATACCTAAACTTTGAAGTTCCTTGATTAAAACCTTGAAAGATTCCGGAACGCCCGGTTCAGGTACATTGTCACCTTTTACAATTGCTTCATAAGTTTTCACACGACCAACAACATCATCAGATTTAACTGTAAGGATTTCTTGAAGTGTGTATGCAGCACCATATGCTTCAAGCGCCCATACCTCCATCTCACCAAAACGCTGACCACCGAATTGAGCTTTACCACCCAATGGCTGTTGCGTAACAAGTGAGTAAGGTCCTGTTGAACGGGCATGAAGTTTATCATCAACCATGTGTGCCAGTTTGATCATATACATGACACCAACGGAAACACGGTTATCAAATGGTTCTCCAGTTCTGCCGTCATAAAGAATTGTTTTCGCATCGCGAGACATACCAGCCTCTTCGATTGTATCCCAAACATCTTCTTCACGAGCACCGTCAAATACAGGAGTTGCCACATGGATTCCAAGCTGTCTTGCAGCCATACCTAAGTGCAATTCCAATACCTGACCGATATTCATACGTGATGGTACCCCTAATGGGTTCAACATGATATCGACAGGTGTTCCATCCGGAAGGAAAGGCATATCTTCTTCAGGTAAAATTCGGGAGATAACCCCTTTGTTACCGTGACGACCGGCCATTTTATCTCCTTCATGGATTTTACGTTTCTGAACGATGTATACACGTACCAACTGGTTTACACCTGGTGGCAGTTCATCACCGTCTTCACGTGTAAAGACTTTAACATCATGGACAATACCTCCGCCGCCATGCGGTACACGGAGAGATGTGTCACGAACTTCACGAGCCTTCTCACCAAAGATTGCATGTAACAATCTTTCTTCAGCAGTCAGCTCCGTAACCCCTTTAGGAGTTACCTTACCAACTAGAAGGTCACCGTCTTTAACTTCGGCACCGATGCGAATGATTCCACGGTCATCCAAATTGCGCAGGGCATCTTCCCCAACATTTGGAATGTCACGTGTAATTTCTTCCGGTCCAAGTTTAGTATCACGAGCTTCAGATTCATATTCTTCAATATGAATAGAAGTATATACATCGTCTTTTACAAGACGTTCACTCATAATGATGGCATCCTCATAGTTATAACCATCCCATGTCATGAAGGCAACAAGTACGTTTTGGCCTAATGCCAATTCGCCAAGCTCCATGGATGGACCATCTGCAAGGATTTCTCCTTTAACAACACGGTCACCCGATTTGACGATCGGACGTTGGTTATAACATGTTCCTTGGTTAGAACGGATGAATTTAAGGGTACGGTATTTATCAAGATTACCTTTTACCTCTTCACCATCTACTTCACTAACACGTCTTACCCAGATTTCTCTGGCTTCCACGTGTTCTACGATTCCATCGTGCTTACAAATAACAGCAGCACCGGAATCTTTACCTGATACATATTCCATACCTGTACCAACAATTGGAGCCTGCGGACGAATAAGCGGAACCGCTTGACGTTGCATGTTCGCTCCCATAAGGGCACGGTTGGAGTCATCGTTTTCAAGGAACGGGATACAAGCTGTTGCAGCCGATACAACCTGTTTAGGTGATACGTCCATATAGTCAACGCGATCACGTTTAACAACTGTATTTTCACCACGGAAACGAGCCACAACTTCCTCGTTCATAAATCCACCATCTTCAGTTAGCGGGGCATTTGCCTGTGCCACTACATAAAGATCCTCTTCATCAGCAGTCAAGTAATCCATTCGATCAGTTACTTTGCCTGTCGCAGGGTCTACCCTTCTATATGGCGTTTCAATGAAACCGTATGGGTTTACTTTTGCGAATGTAGATAATGAGTTAATCAAACCAATGTTTGGTCCCTCAGGTGTTTCAATTGGGCACATACGTCCATAGTGGGAATAGTGAACGTCACGAACTTCCATTCCGGCACGTTCCCTTGTTAAACCACCAGGTCCAAGTGCAGACAATCTCCGTTTATGTGTCAATTCAGCAAGTGGATTTGTTTGATCCATAAACTGAGACAACTGGGAGCTTCCAAAGAATTCTTTAATAGAAGCAATAACCGGGCGAATGTTAATAAGCTGCTGCGGTGTAATCGTGTTTGTATCCTGGATGGACATTCTCTCACGAACCACACGCTCCATACGGGATAAACCAATTCTGAATTGGTTTTGCAATAGCTCACCAACTGAACGCAGACGTCGGTTACCTAAATGATCGATATCATCTGTGTCGCCAACACCATGCAGTAAGTTAAAGAAGTAACTGATAGTAGATACAATATCAGCAGGTGTAATGTTTTTAACTTTCTTTTCTACATAAGCATTGCCGATAACGTTAATTACCTTTTCACCTTCAGCATCGCTCGGTGCATAGATTTTAACATTTTGAACCAGTACATCTTCTTCTACGACTCCCCCAACAGGGTTGTACGTTTTGAAGCCAATCCCATTTTCTAAGTAAGGGATGATTTTATCGAGAGTACGGCGATCCAACAAAGTATCTTTTTCAACTAAGATTTCTCCTGTTTCAGGGTCCACCAAAGTTTCAGCTACTTTTTGGTTGAAAAGACGATTTTTTATATGAAGTTTCTTGTTAATTTTATAGCGTCCTACATTTGCCAAATCATATCTCTTCGGATCAAAGAAACGTGAAACAAGCAAACTCTTCGCATTTTCGACCGTAGGCGGTTCACCTGGGCGAAGACGCTCATAGATTTCAAGCAAAGCTTTTTCTGTACTTTCAGTATTATCTTTTTCCAATGTGTTACGGATGTACTCGTTATCACCGATTAGATCGATGATTTCTTGATCAGAGCCGAATCCAAGAGCACGCAAAAGAACCGTTACCGGCAACTTCCTTGTACGATCGATTCTTACGTAAACTACATCTTTCGCGTCAGTTTCATATTCCAACCATGCTCCGCGGTTTGGAATTACGGTAGCCGTGAATCCACGCTTTCCGTTTTTGTCAACCTTCCCGCTGTAGTATACACTCGGGGATCGTACTAATTGGGATACGATAACACGTTCGGCACCGTTTATAACAAACGTTCCCGTTTCCGTCATGAGAGGGAAATCACCCATAAAGACATCTTGGTCTTTAACTTCTCCCGTCTCTTTGTTTACAAGTCTTACTTTAACCCGTAATGGGGCGGAGTAGGTTACATCCCGCTCCTTAGATTCTTCCACAGGATATTTCGGGTCTCCAAGGCTATAATCGATAAACTCAAGAGACAGATTTCCTGTAAAATCCTCGATAGGGGAAATGTCCTGGAACATTTCTCTTAAGCCCTCATCAAGAAACCATTGATAGGAAGAGGTTTGAATTTCAATTAAATTCGGTAATTCGAGCACTTCGCTAATGCGCGCATAGCTCCGGCGTTGGCGATGTCGTCCATACTGAACAAGTTGACCTGTCAACTGATTCACCCCTCAAATAAAGCGTTTATGATAGAATTTATATTCTATCAGCCATATACAAGCTGATAGAACAAAAAAGAAAAAGGGTTTCAATCTGAAAACCTCAATTTCAAAAACGCATAGTATTGGTTTATTTTTTCCATATTTTCCAGAACATATACACATTTATTTGTTTCTTTACCAAAATGTGCAGGGTGTCCCAAATTATATATATGCATTTTTTAATATTAACATAGGCATATTGTCAAGTCAAACTTTTTTAGACTTCAAAATATAGTACCCTTTTTTCTTTATAATGACCTCGACGTTTCCAAAAACATCTTCCATTTTAGCCATTGCGGATGGAGCTCCCTGTTTCTTTTGAATGACAATCCACAACTCGCCGCCATCCTGTAAAACACTCTTACTTCTTTCAAGTATTTCATGTACCACTTTTTTTCCGGCTCTGATGGGCGGGTTCGAAACAACCGCTGCAAACTCAGTTTCCGTAACATTTTGATAAACAGTACTCTCATAAATCTTAACATTTTTGATCTCATTGATTCGAGCATTTTCCCCTGACAAATGGAGAGCTCTTTCATTCACATCTACCATATGAATTGTTCTGTCAGAAAAAGAATCAGCCAAAGATAAACCTATCGGGCCATAACCGCAGCCGACATCAATGATTGGCTGTTTGCCGGAAGCCTCAGGTTCCACGAAGGCCTCTATTAACAATCTTGAACCAAAATCAACCTCACGTTTAGAAAAAACACCAGCATCTGTTTTAAAACGAAATGTCTTCCCTCTTAAAGTATAGCTCCATTCATCAGGATTACTATCAACCTGAGGATTGCGGGAATAATAATGATCTGACAACCCAGATCCCTCCTGACCAATTGCATTTCGGATCGTTTTAACGAAAACCTAAATTCCAACTTTTATTTCTAAAGTCAGAAAAAGCCCGCTGTATTTGCAGCGAGCCTTTTCATATGAGTGTGTAAAATTACTTAACTTCTACACCAGCGCCAACTTCTTCAAGTTTAGCTTTGATTTCTTCAGCTTCGTCTTTAGAAACGCCTTCTTTGATAGCTTTAGGAGTGTTATCAACAACTTCTTTAGCTTCTTTAAGACCAAGGCCAGTGATTTCACGTACTACTTTGATAACTTTGATTTTTTGATCTCCAGCGCTAGCTAGAACAACATCAAATTCAGTTTTTTCAGCTGCAGCTTCTCCGCCAGCAGCACCAACCATAGCTACAGGAGCAGCTGCAGTTACGCCAAATTCTTCTTCAATTGCTTTTACAAGATCGTTAAGTTCTAAAACAGTCATATTTTTAACTGCTTCAATGATTTGTTCTTTAGTCATTATAAGTTCCTCCTTAGTTTTTAATAAATCGTTGTATACGTATTTCTAATCAAGAAGCAATTAAGCTCCTTGTTCTTCTTTTTGTTCTGCCACTGCTTTTGTAGCAAGTGCCAAGTTGCGGATAGGTGCTTGAAGCACGCTGAGCAACATAGAAAGCAAACCTTCGCGAGATGGAAGTTCTGCAAGAGCTTTAACTTCTTCAACAGTTGCAACGTTTCCTTCGATTACACCTGCTTTAATTTCTAGAGCTTCGTGTTTTTTAGCGAAGTCGTTCAAGATTTTAGCCGGAGCTACAACGTCCTCAGTACTGAATGCAATCGCATTTGGTCCAGTAAGAGCTTCGTTAAGGTCAGAAAGTTCAACTTGATCAGCAGCACGGCGAGTCATGGAGTTTTTGTAAACTTTGAACTCGATGCCAGCTTCACGTAATTGTTTACGAAGTTCTGTAACTTCAGCAACGTTTAAACCACGGTAGTCAACAACAACTGTGGATACACTGTCTTTCAGTTTACCAGCGATTTCATCAACAATTTGTTTCTTTGCATTAACATTATTCGCATTGCTCATATTAACACCTCCTGTAGAATGTTACCATTCACACCCGTAAAAAAACCTCCATATCATGACAGACATGGAGGTACGATGATAGTCCGAACAAAATAGTTCTATTATGATCGAATACCTCGGCAGGAAATTAAGCTTTAACCAGCACCTGCTGTCTATGGCATAAATGTTAAATTTATTTATAACAACATTTGTAATTATATTAAATAAATACCCTGTTGTCAAATTTTATTTTTTAGCTTAGAAAGAAGAAGGATCTACCTTGATTCCAGGTCCCATAGTTGTAGTCACTGCTACATTCTTCATGTAAGTTCCTTTAGCTGCTGCTGGCTTCGCTTTTTGAAGAGTTTCAAAAATTGTAGTGAAGTTTTCAACTAGCTTGCTATCTTCAAAGGAAACTTTTCCGATAGGAACATGAATGTTACCTGCTTTATCAACGCGGTATTCTACTTTACCAGCTTTGATTTCATTGATTGCTTTTTCAACATCAAATGTAACAGTTCCTGTTTTAGGGTTTGGCATTAAACCTTTAGGTCCTAATACACGACCTAATTTACCAACTTCACCCATCATATCAGGTGTTGCTACGATAACATCAAAGTCAAACCAACCTTGTTGGATTTTGTTGATGTAGTCAGTATCTCCAACATAATCAGCACCTGCAGCTTCAGCTTCTTTAAGCTTTTCACCTTTAGCAAATACTAATACACGTTGTGTTTTACCAGTACCGTTTGGAAGTACAACCGCTCCACGGATTTGTTGATCAGCTTTCTTAGGATCAACTCCAAGACGGAATGCTACTTCTACAGTTGCATCAAATTTAGTGAAGCTTGTTTTCTTCGCTAATTCAATTGCTTCTGTTACGGAATAAGCTTTTGTACGATCGATAAGCTGAATAGCTTCAGCGTATTTTTTAGTTTTCTTAGCCATTATTATATCCTCCTAATATTGTGGTTTTAACGGAATTGACCTCCCACGAAAAAGGTTGCGAAGTACCGTACATTCGCAACCTCCATACAACAATTAGTCTTCGATGACAATTCCCATACTGCGTGCAGTACCTTCTACCATACGCATAGCTGATTCAACACTTGCTGCATTTAAGTCAGGCATTTTGGATTCAGCGATTTCACGTACTTTGTCACGCTTAACTGTTGCCACTTTATTACGGTTTGGTTCACCAGAACCAGACTCAATTCCTGCTGCTTTCTTAAGAAGAACAGCCGCTGGAGGAGTTTTTGTAATAAAAGTGAAAGAACGGTCTTCAAATACTGTGATTTCAACAGGAATGATTAGACCTGCTTGTTCTGCTGTACGAGCATTAAACTCTTTACAGAAACCCATGATGTTAACACCTGCTTGACCCAATGCTGGACCAACCGGTGGAGCTGGATTAGCTTTAGCTGCAGGAATCTGCAATTTCACGATTTTAATTACTTTTTTAGCCACGAGACACACCTCCTTATCGTCCGTGATGTGGTAATTGGGCTTTGCCCTCCCACTCAAATATACAATCATTCTTTATTTCACTCATAAAGAATTTACCATTAGTTCAGGTCTCTGTCTTGAGACATACTGACCCTAGAAATATTATCACTTTTTAATATGAAAGGCAAGTTTTTCAGGATTATAATTTTTCCACCTGGTCAAAATCCAATTCAACCGGGGTATCGCGGCCAAACATATTAACAAGAACTTTCAGTTTACCCTTAGCCTTGTCCAACTCTTCTATTGTACCAGCAAATTCAGCGAAAGGACCTTCCTTAACTTTAACTGAATCACCAATAAACAAATCGATTTCAATTCTTTTTTCGTCCATACCCATTCTTTTCAGAATCACTGCTGCTTCTTCAGGCATTAAAGCAACCGGCTTGGAGCCTGATCCAGTTGAACCTACAAACCCAGTTACGCCTGGTGTATTGCGGACAACATACCAAGAATCGTCTGTCATAACAATTTCCACGAGTACATATCCTGGAAATACTTTTTTCTTAACTACTTTCTTTTTACCATTTTTGAAATCAGTCTCTTCTTCTTCCGGAACAATGACACGGAAGATTTTATCTTGCATACCCATTGATTCTACACGTTTTTCTAAGTTTGCTTTAACTTTATTTTCATATCCGGAATACGTATGAACAACATACCAATTTTTCTCCATATTCTATTAGGACTAAACGTCCTTCCCTCCTTGCAAACAGTGATATTCAAATATATCTTGTCAGCTGTTATTTTTTAATTTTTGCGCAAATTTTAAATCCAGCAGATTAATGCTCTGTATCGAATCTATTTTTTAGACAAATTAAAAAACCCGTTTCCGGGCTTTCAAGTCTTTTCTTATGCTAGTTTTCATTATACCATGTTTTATGTCGTTTATTCACTATTTAAGAATGACACGAATAAGTTCGGATAGCCCTAGATCAACAACCGCAAAAAACACTGCCATAATGATGACCGTTGATAATACAGTTATCGTATAGGTTGTAAGCTCTTTTTTCTTAGGCCAGCTTACCTTTTTCATTTCTCGAGAAACGCCTCGGAAGAATTCTAGAATGCGTCGCATTAATTTGAAACCTCCAGCCAATACAGTTTTACAATCCTAGTCATTAGATTGTTTGTTTATGAGGTGTGTGCGTATTACAAGTTTTACAAAATTTATTAAGCTCCAGCCGCACCTTTTCTTGGTTAGACTGGTTATGATTCGTTGAATAATTCCTTGAACCGCATTTTGTACATGCGATGATAACTTTTTTATTCATAAAATGCACCTTTATCTTAATTAAGAAGTCCACTACAAATTTATCATGTAGGAAATTGTCTGTCAATAAGCGGGGTAAAGATATAACCCTATGAATATACTAAATTAACGGACTTCTAGATACCTCTCCAATTTACGCTTCACTCTTTGCAATGCATTATCAATTGATTTGACATGCCTATCCAATTCCTCTGATATCTCTTGATAGGATTGTCCATCTAAGTACAGAGACAGGACTTTTCGTTCCAGATCACTTAGCAGCTCGCTCATTTTAAGCTCAATATAATCAAATTCTTCTTGATTAATAATTAATTCCTCTGGATCCATGACTTTAACACCTGTTATAACATCCATCAATGTACGATCTGATTCTTCATCATAGATAGGCTTGTCCAAAGAAACATAGGAATTGAGCGGTATATGTTTCTGCCTTGTCGCAGTTTTAATAGCCGTAATAATTTGCCTGGTAATACAAAGCTCGGCAAACGCTTTAAAGGATGTAAGCTTGTCCTCCTTATAATCTCGGATAGCTTTGAATAAACCAATCATACCTTCCTGTACAATATCTTCTTTATCTGCACCTATTAAAAAATAAGTTCTCGCTTTAGCCCTTACAAAGTTTCTGTATTTGTGGATCAAAAAATCCAGGGCCCCGCTGTCCCCTTGATGAACCCGGTCGACTAGCAGTTCATCTTCCATATGACCATAATCATCATCCAGCATTACCCCGATAGAAATTGCCACACCGATCCCTCCGTAAGATACCAAAGATAGCAATATTATACAGTAAGCGTTTTTATAGCGTCAATGCCCTCACAGATTTCCTCTTCTCCATTTTTCGAACATTTCCGACACTTCTCGACTTAACGGGATCCTTGATACAGGCTGTTCATCCTTTGTTTGCACGACCTTTTTTTCAATCTCTTTTTCTACATATTCCATCTCCTGCAACAGTTCACGGGCAGATTTCCGATAAGCCCCCTGCGCAAAGATGGTTCGCTGCTCCGTGTAATCTGATGTCGCAACATACACACGAGTATTTATTTTTATTAATTTAGAAGCCAGCCTTTCGATACATTCATCAGCTGTTTCATTTTCCTTTGTAAAAATAACATCAACTTTTGAATTTCTATACTTTTTCTCCATTCCCTGTACGAAGTAAGCATCAAATACTATTATGACCCGGTGTCCGGAAAAACCTTGAAACTCAGCCATCATTTCAATTAAACGGTCTCTAGCGGCAGCAAGGTCCTGATCGCGCAGCTTGCGCAAATCAGGCCATGCTCCTATGATATTATAGCCATCTACCACCAGTATGGTTTCCATCTTTATCCCTCTAGCGGATATCGCTTTCGATATACTTCATACATCAGCAAGCTGGCCGCCACACTTGCATTGAGAGAGGTAACATGCCCCACCATTGGCAAGTGATATAAGAAATCGCATTTTTCTTTAATTACTCGGCTGATTCCTTTCCCTTCACTACCAATCACAATTCCAAGAGGCATCGTTCCATCCATCAACCGATAATCCTGGCTTCCCTTCGCATCTGTACCAGCAATCCATACACCGCGTTCCTTTAAATCTTCTATCGTGCGTGATAAATTCGTTACGCGTGCAACCGGGATATGTTCAATTGCCCCAGTCGATGATTTAGCAACTGTAGCTGTTAACCCAACCGCTCTCCGCTTCGGAATAATGATACCATGAACACCGGATGCATCAGCTGTCCTTAAGATAGAACCCAGATTGTGCGGATCCTCTAATTCATCAAGCAATAGAATGAACGGGTCTTCCTGTCTCGATTCCGCCAGCTTAAACATGTCATCAATTTCTGCATATTGATAGGCAGCCACCTGAGCAATAACTCCTTGGTGATTCCCCTCAATCATTTGATCCAGTTTTTTCTTTGGTGCTGTTTGTATCATAATCTTATTTTCTTTTGCAACCGCGATTACCTGCTGAATCTGCCCTTTCGTGGCTCCTTCTGCAATCCAAATCTTATGGATATCGCGTTTTGACCGCAATGCTTCCAAGACGGTATTACGTCCCATAATTAAATCATCGCTCATCTCTGCACTTCACTCCTCTCTTTAAATTGAATCGCCAACTCTATAATTTCATCAAGACGTTCCTGATTCTTGTTCCCATATAGATAACCAATTAATGCTTCAAAAGCTGTACTGTATCGATATGTTTGCACATCTGTATTTTTGGGGATTGTGCCTGACTTAGCATTCCTCCCTCGGCGTATAACAGCTTCTTCCTCTTCGGTCAGAAGATGCTCGTTTAATAAATAATGTACAACTGCACTCTGTGATTTGGCAGATACATACTTAGTCGCTTCTTTATGAAGCCTGTTTGGTTTTACTTGTCCAATAGATAGCAGATGATGGCGGATATATACTTCATATACCGCATCTCCAATATAGGCCAGGGCCAAACTTCCCAAAGCCGTTACATCTAATTTCTTTAAGTCCTCAAGCATTCTTTTTATCCCCGTTTCCAGCGTGTACCTTGGGCAGTATCTTCCAAAATAATATTCATTGCTTTTAGCTCATCTCTAATCTCGTCAGAGCGAGTAAAGTTACGTTCTTTTCTTGCCCGATTACGTTCTTCAATTAATTTTTCTACCATAGCATCAAGCGATTGTTCAACTTCAAGCTGAATACCCAGTACATCAAATAAAATGCGAAACTCATTCAAAAATGCTTCAATAACCGCATCAGAGGTCACTTTTTCCAACAGATAATAATTACCTTGCCTTGATAATTCAAACAATACCGAAATAGCATTTGCAGTATTGAAATCATCATCCATTGCTTCTTCAAACATTCCATGCAATTCTCCGATTTTCTCGAACCATTCCGCATCGTTATGAGTAATATTCGTGCTTGCCGTTTGGCGGTGTTTTAAGTTTTCGTAAGTAGTTCGCAAGCGGTCCAATGAAATCTTCGTGGACTCTAATAACTCTTCACTGTAATTAATTGGATTTCTGTAATGGACGGACAGGATAAAGAATCTTAATACTGCCGGATCATGATGCTTAATAATATCATGTACCATTACAAAATTACCGAGAGATTTAGACATTTTTTCATTATCAATATTAATATAGCCATTATGCATCCAATAATTTGCGAATGGCTTTTCGGTTAAAGCTTCTGTCTGTGCAATTTCATTTTCATGGTGAGGGAATGCTAAATCCTGACCTCCAGCATGAATATCAATCGTATCACCTAAGTATTTTTTAGCCATCGCAGAGCATTCGATATGCCAACCCGGTCTTCCTTTGCCCCATGGGCTATCCCAAGAAATTTCACCATCTTTAGCCGCTTTCCACAAAGTGAAATCAAGTGCATCCTGCTTCCGTTCATCTACTTCTATTCTCGCGCCTACCCGCAGCTCATCTATGGACTGGTGCGAAAGCTTTCCATAATCTTTAAAATCTCTTGTACGGTAGTACACATCCCCACTGGATTCATAAGCCATTCCTTTATCTATTAGAGCCTGAATAAATTCAATGATTAAATCCATGTTTTCCATTACCCTTGGATGCACATCCGCCTTTTTGCATCCAAGTGCCCCTACATCCTCAAAATAAGCTTTAATAAACCGGTCAGCTGTAGCCGGTACTTCTTCTCCCAGTTCACGAGCTGCTTTGATTAACTTATCATCCACATCTGTAAAATTAGAAACAAATTTTACATCATAGCCTTTATATTGTAAGTAATTGCGGACCGTATCAAATACGATCGCCGGCCTTGCATTCCCTATATGAATATAGTTGTATACAGTCGGACCGCATACATACATCTTAACCTTTCCCTCTTCAATTGGCTGAAAGGTTTCCTTTTTTCTTGTCAGTGTATTATAAATTTGAACGCTCACGTTTATTTAACTCCTTTCGCAATTCCATTAACTCTTTCTTTAATATATCAATTTCCTGTTCCATTCGATTGCAATGATCTTCTACAGGGTCAGGAAGGTCCCGATGATTTAAATCTTGTTTTAATCGTACGCCGTCTTTGATAACTACCTTACCGGGAATGCCGACTACCGTTGAGTTGGCAGGGACATTTTTTAAAACCACTGAACCCGCTCCAACCTTCGAGTTTTCCCCTATGACGATGGAGCCGAGCACTTTAGCCCCCGTTGCAATCAATACATTATCCTCAATTGTTGGATGACGTTTGCCTGACTCTTTACCTGTACCTCCAAGTGTAACCCCCTGGTATACAGTCACATTATCACCAATCTCGCAAGTTTCTCCAATAACGACACCCATGCCATGATCAATAAAAAAGCGCCTGCCGATTGTCGCTCCCGGATGTATCTCTATACCGGTTAAAAATCGGCTAAACTGGGAAATGACCCTGGCAATAAATTTGAAATTTCTCTTATAAAAAAAATGAGCAATTCGATGATTCCAGATAGCATGTAAACCTGAATATGTCAGGATGATTTCAATTGTCGATCTTGCTGCAGGATCCTGTTCAAATATAACATCTATATCTTCTTTTAACCGTTTCCACATGATGTTACCCCTCCTTAAACGCATAAAAGCAAAAACATTCTCTATCTAGAGATGTACTTTACGAAAGATGGGAACACGGTAACTTCCTCCCTAAAGATCGTATAATAAACATCCTGTTTCTATACCACCGGCCATTTTTTGCATAAAAAAAGCGCCCTGTCCAAAAGACAGAGACGCTTATAAGCGCGGTTCCACTCTGTTTGAGCTTAAGTATCGAGCTCCAACTTTCCCCTTTATAACGACAATGGGTATGCCGCCTTCCTCTACTGACCTTATTATCAGACGTTCAAAGAAGGGCTCAGGGGTGCATTCAGATTAAGAGAGGTTATAACCATTTCCAGCCAATGATGGTTATTCTCTAATAAACATCTTCTTTAATCCTACTTATCCCCATTCATCACTTTAAGTATAAATGTTTAATTATACTATATTATATTACAGTTAAAATGTTAACGTAAAAGTTCTTCTATTTGAGAAATCACTCGATCACGGCCGAAAAGCTCGATTGCTTTTGGCAGATCAGGACCATGAGCTTGTCCAGTAACCGCTACACGGATAGGCATAAATAATTTTTTGCCTTTATGACCTGTTTCTTTTTGCACTCGTTTAATTGCTGCCTTAATCTCACTGTCAACAAATTCAGGCATACTCTTTACTTCTTCAAGGAAGGCCTTCAATACCTCAGGAACCTGTTCTTCCCCCAGTATTTCCTTCGCTTCATCATTATAAACAATCTCTTTCTTAAAGAAGATGTTTGATAGGTCCACGATTTCTGCTCCGTAGCTCATTTGATCCTGATATAAAGCTATAAGCTTTTGTACCCAATGATGTTCTTCCTCAGACATTTCAGTTGGTACAAGACCCGCTTCCTGTAAATGAGGCAACGCCAATTCAAGCACTCGTTCCGTATCAACCTTTTTCATGTATTGATTATTCATCCACGTAAGCTTTTGTTTATCAAACAAAGCTGGTGATTTAGATAATCGGTCTGCATCAAAGATTGAAATAAACTCTTCCTTCGAGAAGATTTCTTCTTCGCCGCTTGGAGACCATCCCAAAAGCGCAATAAAATTAAATAGAGCCTCAGGCAAATAGCCAAGTTCTTCATATTGCTCGATAAACTGGATAATAGATTCATCACGCTTACTTAATTTTTTACGGCTTTCATTTACAATCAATGTCATATGGCCAAAAACAGGGGGCTCCCATCCAAAGGCTTCATAGACCATCAGTTGCTTAGGTGTATTGGTAATATGGTCATCTCCACGAAGTACATGAGATATTTCCATCAAATGGTCATCAATTGCTACTGCAAAGTTATACGTAGGAATTCCATCTTTTTTGATAATGACAAAGTCTCCGATGCCATCAGATTCAAACGACACATCACCTTTAACCATATCATTGAATGTATATACTTTACCTTTTGGAACAACAAAGCGAATGCTTGGTTTTCTGCCTTCTGCTTCGAGCCTTGCATGGTCTTCTTCTGTCAGATGGCGACATTTACCCGAATAAGCCGGAGTTTCATTACGTTCCATCTGTTCCGCACGTTCTTGTTCTAGTTCTTCTTCTGTGCAATAGCATTTATAAGCCATATCTCTTTTAATAAGATCACGATAATATTCCTCATAAATATGAGTACGTTCAGATTGGCGATAAGGTCCATATGCACCTGGTACATCGACACTTTCATCCCAATCCATGCCCAGCCATTTCAAATACTTTAATTGGCTTTCTTCTCCACCGGCAATATTTCTTTTTTGGTCTGTATCTTCAATCCTTATAACAAAGCTGCCACCCTGGCTGCGTGCAAATAAATAGTTAAATAAAGCTGTTCTGGCATTACCGATATGAAGATGTCCAGTCGGACTTGGAGCGTACCGAACACGTATACTGCTAGTCATTAGTATTTCCTCCCAAATGATAAAGTACCTAAGTAGGATTCATTTTACCACTATTTTAATCTTGTTTAAAACCACCAGTTTTATTCTTTTATTAAAAGAACCGTAGCTTGAGCCGCTATACCCTCACCTCTGCCCGGAAATCCGAGCTTTTCAGTTGTAGTAGCTTTTACGTTTACTTGTTCCATGTCACCTTCAAGTAGACCGGCGATCACTTCACGCATTTGGTCAATATAAGGGCGCATTTTTGGCCGCTCTGCAATAATTGTGCAATCAATATTGCCCAGTTTATATCCCTTTTGCTTCACAAGTTCCCATACATGAGTTAAAAGCTTTTTAGAATCGGCATCTTTAAAAGCCGGGTCAGTATCCGGAAAATGCTTGCCGATATCTCCCTCTGCCACAGCTCCCAGACATGCATCTGCTACAGTATGAAGCAGAACATCCGCATCAGAATGTCCAAGCAATCCTTTTTCATGAGGAATTGTGATACCCCCAATAATCAGTGGTCGTCCTTCTACTAGTTGATGTACATCAAAACCTTGTCCTATTCTAAACATGGCGGTCTCCTTTTACGTTTTTCTCCAGAATCGCTTCTGCAAAATATAGATCCTCTGGTGTGGTGATTTTAATATTATCGTAATTCCCTTCTGTTATGGCTACCCTCTTCCCGATTTGCTCAACTAGACTCGCATCATCTGTTCCAAGGTAATTTGCGGCAGCCGCTGCCTCATGTGCCTCTTTTAATAGGGACACACGAAAAGCTTGCGGGGTTTGGATTGCCCACAAGCTTGATCGATCGATTGTTTTCTCTACCATAGTATCTCTGACTTGTTTAATCGTATCCTTAACAGGTACAGCTAACACGCTTGCACCGAACTCTTTTGCATCAGCAATTAAGTTCCTTAACATTGAATGATTAATAAACGGTCTGGCTCCATCATGCACGAGGACGATTTCTGCCTCGTCACTTAAGGCTTCCAACCCATTGCTGACACTATATTGCCGCTCACTGCCGCCGTTTATCAATACAACAGGAATCGGTAGTGATAATGTTTTGATCAGCCTATCAAATTCTTCTTTTTCAGCGGGATTGATTGGCAAAATAATTTGTTTACAACACTTATCAGTGCCGAACACAGACAAGGTATGTGCGATAATCGGGCTGTTTTTCAGTTCAATCCAAAGCTTATTTTTACTTGCCTTCATTCTCTTTCCTTGCCCAGCTGCAGGGATAATCACTTCATAGTCCATCTTCTACTCCTAATCATTCAAAGCTATTTCTTTTATAATGCTTTTTCCATTAATTTTGGTTTCGCAAATATCATACGTCCAGCCGAAGTCTGTAAAACGGATGTAACAATGACCTCAATCTTCTTGCCGATATAATTTCGGCCTTCTTCTACCACAATCATCGTTCCATCATCGAGATAAGCTACACCCTGATTTTGCTCTTTCCCATCTTTTATAACCTGTACGAGCATTTCTTCACCTGGAATAACAACCGGTTTAACCGCATTTGCTAAATCATTAATATTTAACACCTGGACATTTTGAAATTCACAAACTTTATTCAAATTGAAGTCATTGGTCACAACAATTCCGTCTAATACCTTGGCTAATTTGACGAGCTTACTATCTACTTCCTGTATATCTTCAAAGTCACCTTCATACATCTCGACTTCAATTGGAAGTTCTTTTTGGATTTTATTGAGGATATCCAATCCTCTTCTTCCCCTTGTTCTTTTCAAAGCATCGGAAGAATCAGCAATATGCTGCAATTCACCAAGCACAAATTGTGGGATAACAATAGGTCCTTCCAAAAAGCCAGTTTTACAAATATCTGCTATACGTCCATCGATAATCACACTTGTATCGAGAACTTTCCTTTTTATATTGGATGGAGCTGTTTCTGTATCGCCATCTTGTTCTGTACCCTTTTTCTTTGTTTTAACCGAGTTAGTCACAAGATTGGTTAGCTCATCCCGTTTTTTAAATCCTACCTGGAAGCCTAAATAACCAAATATTAACGTTAAGAGAATTGGAGCGACTGTGTTAATGATCGGTACCTGAATTGAATTCAGCGGAAGACCAATAAGGAAGGCCAATAGAAGGCCAAGTAGGAGCCCCAAACTTCCAAATATAATATCCGTGATGGGAGCAATAATTAATTGTTCTTCCACCCATTTAATGAAATGTACTACATGATCAACCATCCAGAAAGTAATGATATAAAAAATAATTGCACCTGCGAAACCAGTAAAAATAGGATTAGTAATAAATGAATTATCTGTAATTAATGAAAATAAATCTGGCAATACGATGATTCCTACGGCTCCTCCTACGATTAAGAAACACAGTTGTATAATTCTTTTTAACATTCTTTCACCTCCCATTAATAATTATAAACGAGGACTTTCATCCTTTAATAGTTTTTACCCATTAATTAACTTGATGTAAAGAAGATGTAACTACACTGTAACAAAAAGCATATATCAGCCTTTTTTATGCATTATCTATTATTATAACCTGATTATACGTCAAACAGATGTCAGGACTTCCATATTTTATCTTATAAGCTGTGCTGCCCAATTTCTGTTTTTATATGTCTCAGCCCATGGTGGATTTTTTTAGCTCTTACTTCTCCTATACCCTCTACGTCATCCAAATCCGCTACGCTTGCATTCAACAAATTAGATAGCTTCCCAAACCTCTTTACGAGATTATGAATGATACTGAAGGGCAGCCTAGGTATCTTATGAAGCGCACGATACCCACAGGGTGAGACGATTTGTTCCATCGGTACAAACCCTGTATATCCAAGTGTTTTCATAATAGCTGTGTCCTCAACAGATTCTGAATAGGATAAATCAACAAATGCCTGAAAAACCTGTTCTGGCTTAAGGCCCTCCGGATCAATAGTGTAATCCTTTAAAACAAGCATTACTTCCTGTTCCACCACATGCAGCATTTCATGTAATTGCAAACGCAGCAGCCTTCCTTCAACACCTAATTCATTCATATAAATCAAAAGCTCGGTTTTAATTCTCATAACCATTATAAGCCTCTGCATTACATATAGAATATCCGCATATGTTACCATCTCTTCAAATTCAAGCTTACTTAAATTATGAATACTTTCCTGCAAAACAGACCGATACCGTTCAAGCGTTTGCATCGCTTGATTAGCCTTTGTTAATATCACAGACAATTCTCTCAGTACGTATCGAAAGTTGCCTTGATAAAGAGTAATGATATTTCTCCGTTGAGAAATAGCTATTACCAACGCCTTCGTCTCTTTAGCAATTCTCTCGGCTGTTCGGTGTCTCATTCCGGTCTCCATTGAAGGTATCGTTTTATCCGGTACAAGATGGGCATTCGCAAGCATAATGGTCTCCACTTTCTCATTAAGGATAATGGCTCCATCCATTTTAGCTAATTCATATAGATAGCTGGGTGAAAAAGGGCAGCCGATTTTAAATCCTCCATCTACAAGGGATTTAACTTTATCGTTATATCCAACCACAATTAATCCACCCGTATTGGCACGCAAAACATTATCTAATCCCTCTCTAAAGGGGGTGCCTGGGGATACCAATTGAATGATTTGCGCCTTGGCTTTTTCTGCTGCCTTTTTATCCATTAACTTAACCCCCTAATGCATATTTTAAAGCTTCGCTTACCGAATTGACACCAATCACTTTGATTTCTGATGGAGGTCTCCAGCCGCCCAAGTTATTGGCAGGCACGATAATACGCTCAAATCCAAGCTTTGCTGCTTCCTTTACTCTTTGTTCAATACGCGATACCCTTCTAACTTCACCGGTTAATCCAACTTCACCAACAATGCAATCCGTTGCTCTAGTAGGTACATCTCTAAAGCCTGAAGCTATACTGACTATTACGGCCAAATCTACAGCAGGCTCACCCAGCTTTACTCCACCAGTGACCTTTAAATATGCATCTTGGTTTTGAAGTAAGAGACCTACTCTTTTCTCCAGCACAGCCATTAACAAAGAGACACGGTTATGGTCAATTCCTGTTGCCATCCTTCTTGGATTAGGAAAAATAGATGGAGAAATGAGGGCTTGTATCTCTACAAGTATGGGCCGTGTTCCTTCCATCGAAGCTACGACTGTTGAACCAGCTGCACCCTGAGAACGTTCTTCGAGGAATATCTCCGAAGGATTCAAAACTTCCTCCAGTCCTTCTTCCTTCATTTCAAAAATACCCATTTCATTTGTAGAACCAAATCTGTTTTTGACTGCCCTTAGAATGCGGAAAGTATGATGACGTTCCCCTTCAAAATAGAGTACAGTATCCACCATATGTTCCAATAGTCTCGGTCCGGCAATATTACCTTCTTTTGTAACATGGCCAACAATAAATATTGCAATTCCCTTTGTCTTAGCCAATCTCATTAATTCAGCTGTACATTCACGAACCTGTGATACACTGCCTGGAGCAGATGTTACATCAGGATGGAACACCGTTTGAATAGAGTCGATTATGACGAAATTAGGGTTCATTTCATTGATAGCTTGTTCAATCATCCCCATATCTGTTTCAGAATAAACATAGAGATGGTCTGAAGATACACCCAGCCTAACAGCCCTTAATTTTGTTTGCTTCACTGATTCTTCACCAGATATGTACAAAACATCATAATTATTATTCGCTAGCTGGGATGAAACTTGCAGCAATAAAGTGGATTTTCCAATTCCCGGATCTCCACCTATCAATAACAAGGATCCTGGTACAATTCCTCCACCCAAAACACGATTGAGTTCATTTGAATCTGTCAAAACGCGTGGTTCCTGCTCCGTACCTATGGAAGTAATCGATGTAGGTTTCGCCATTGATTGATCCGAATGGGTAAAAGCTGTACGTCTCTGATTTTTATTAGCTGTTATTTCAATTTCCTCTGTCATGGTATTCCATTCATTACAGCCAGGGCATTTCCCCATCCATTTCGCTGATTCGTAACCACAACTTTGGCAGATAAATTTCGTTTTCTTTTTTGCCATATTTCTTTTAATCCTCTCCGGGGAATAAATTAACTAATTATATACTTACTCTTTTATTTTACGGATTATATCGCTATTCTTATTCTTATTATTTGTCATTATAAAGTATTTATAGCTATCTGTAAGGAAAGGGCACAACCCTATGGCAGTGCCCTCAAACCACTATTTGTTACTTACCAGCTATTACTTCATCCCCTGTTTTGGCAGTAAACTCACCATCAACCACATCGATAGTAATTTTTTTACCTTTTTCAATCTTTCCTTTCAACAGTTGTTCTGATAAGAAGTCTTCAACATGTTTTTGAATAGATCTTCTCAAAGGACGTGCTCCATAATCAGGATCATAGCCTTCTTCTACAATTTTTTCTTTTGCTGCTTCCGTCAACTTAAGATTAATTTCCTGCTCAGCTAAGCGTTTGATTAACTGGTCACCCAGCAGCGTAACAATTGATTTCAAATGCTCTTTTTCCAGAGAGTGGAACACAATAATCTCATCAATTCTGTTTAGGAATTCCGGACGGAAAGCGCGTTTTAATTCTTCCATGACCTGGCCTTTCATATCTTTATAATCCTGGCCTTGATCCTGCATATTGAACCCAACATATCGATTCTTTTTCAAACTATGAGCTCCGACATTGGAAGTCATAATCAAGATTGTATTACGGAAATCTACTGTCCTGCCCTTTGAATCCGTCAGACGTCCATCTTCTAATACCTGTAACAGGATATTAAAGACATCCGGGTGCGCTTTTTCAATTTCATCAAGGAGCACTACGGAATATGGCTTACGGCGAACCTTTTCTGTCAATTGTCCGCCTTCCTCATATCCAACATACCCTGGAGGTGATCCAACAAGGCGGGATGTTGAATGTTTCTCCATATATTCAGACATATCTATTCTAATCATTGCATCTTCATCGCCAAACATTGACTCAGCCAGTGCTCTTGCCAATTCTGTTTTACCAACCCCTGTAGGGCCAAGGAAGATAAATGACCCGATTGGACGTTTAGGGTCTTTTAGTCCGGCTCTTGCTCTGCGCACAGCTTTAGATATAGCTATAACCGCTTCTTCCTGACCAATGACACGGTTATGGAGAATCTCCTCCATGTTTAGAAGCTTATCAGATTCAGTTTGCGCAAGCTTCGTAACCGGTATACCAGTCCAGCTCGATACAACGTGCGCAATATCTTCTACAGTAACTTCGCTGTTTTCTTTCCCTTGTTTCTCTTTCCAATCACGTTTTGTATTCTCAAGTTCTTCACGTAATTTTTGCTCGATATCACGCAATGATGCCGCTTTTTCAAATTCCTGACTTTGAACAGCCGCATCCTTCTCTTTTCGTGCCTCTTCCAGGCGCACTTCAAGCTCCTTTAAATTAGGCGGCGTGGTGTAGGAACGAAGTCTTACCTTGGAACCTGATTCATCGATCAGGTCAATTGCCTTATCTGGTAGGAACCGATCTGAGATATACCGATCAGATAACTTAACTGCAGCATCGATTGCTTCATCTGTGATTGATACCCTGTGATGTGCCTCATAGCGATCGCGCAAGCCTTTAAGTATTTGGATAGATTCCTCAATTGTTGGCTCATCCACCTGAATAGGCTGAAAGCGTCTTTCCAAAGCTGCATCTTTTTCAATATATTTTCGATATTCATCGAGGGTTGTAGCCCCGATACATTGCAATTCCCCTCTAGCCAATGAAGGTTTTAGAATATTGGAGGCATCAATCGCCCCTTCTGCTCCACCTGCACCAATTAAGGTATGGAGTTCATCAATAAATAGAATAATATTACCCGCAGCACGAATTTCGTCCATTACTTTTTTGAGGCGATCTTCAAATTCACCGCGATATTTCGTACCGGCAACTACTGTACCCATATCAAGCGTCATAACTCTTTTATCTCGAAGAATCTCAGGGACTTCATTATTAACGATTTGTTGGGCGAGCCCTTCTGCAATCGCTGTTTTACCGACTCCCGGTTCACCAATAAGCACAGGATTATTTTTAGTACGACGACTTAATACCTCAATAACCCGTTGTATTTCTTTATTTCGCCCTATAACTGGATCCAGGCTGCCTTCTCTGGCAATCACAGTCAGATCACGGGCAAGGCTATCTAAGGTAGGCGTGCTTGCTGCAGAAGCTGATCCTCCCTGATGAATACCTGCTTCATTGCTGCCTAAGAGCTGTAATACCTGTTGTCTTGCTTTATTTAAGCTTACACCCAGATTATTCAGAACACGGGCTGCTACACCTTCGCCTTCACGAATTAACCCTAATAAGACATGTTCAGTACCCACATAAGAATGTCCCAGCTTTCTCGCTTCATCCATAGACAATTCAATGACTTTTTTAGCACGAGGAGTATAATGAATAGTTTGTACAGTCTCAGATCCCTTACCAATCAGGTTCTCAACCTCTTCCTGAATTTTTTCAGGACTTAACCCAAGAGCATAGAGAGCTTTAGCAGCTATTCCATCCCCTTCTCTCACTAAACCAAGCAAGATATGTTCAGTGCCAATATTATTATGCCCAAGCCTAATTGCCTCTTCCTGTGCAAGTGCCAATACTTTTTGTGCTCTTTCTGTGAATCGACCAAACATCATTATGTGTTCCTCCTATTCATCTTGTGTTTTATCTTCCATCAATAATCGATCCCTGATTAAAGTAGCCCTGCGAATATCCCTGTTTTTTGAATTCAACTCTCCTCCTGCATATCGCTGAAGGAATCCAGGCTGAGTAACAATCATTAATTCATTTAATATATGTTTAGATATATTAGGAATGTAACCTAAATCAATACCTAATCTAACATCTGATAAACATTTTGCCGCTTCCTTGGATTCAATGATTCTGGCATGAGACAGTATACCAAGTGAACGGAAAACCCTATCTTCCAATTGTATGTTTGATGATTGTACTAATGTGTCCCTTGCTGCTTTTTCCTGCATAATAATCTGTTCCACTACACTGGTTAAATCATCAACGATGTCTTCCTCGGTCTTTCCGAGCGTCATTTGATTGGATATTTGGAATATATTCCCCAGTGCCTCACTGCCCTCACCATAGATACCGCGCACAACCAATCCCAATTGATTAATAGCAGATACTACTCTGTCTATCTGTCTTGTTAATACAATGCCCGGTAAATGAACCATGACAGATGCTCTTAACCCAGTTCCAACATTCGTGGGACAACTCGTTAGATATCCAATTTTTTCATCGAATGCATAGTCTAATTCACTCTCTACCCAATCATCAATTCGGCTAGCTACTTCGAGAGCCCCAGAAATTTGCAGTCCAGGGAATAGACATTGAATCCGGATATGATCTTCTTCATTAACCATTATGCTGACTTCTTCATTTTCTGAAATTAGACAGGCTCCTACATCTTTATGTTTTGCCAACAGTGGGCTTATTAAATGCTTTTCTACCAGTACTTGCTTATCTAATGGATTTAGATCTATCATTTTTACCATTTCCAAGTGTCCTAAACCTGAAAGATACTGACCGCCAATACGATCTTCAACTTTTTTTAGTAATCTTTTGGCTTCATCTTGTGAAAAAACAATCGGAAAGGCAACATTTTTTACGTTTCTGGCTAATCGGACTCTTGAGCTCAATACAATATCTGATTCTGGTCCTTCCTGGTTCATCCATGAGCTGATGGCATTTTCCATAAAGTGTTCAATTGTCATTTTTGTTCGCCCCCTTCTTGAGAGGCTTCAATTTCCTTCTCTAATGAACGAATCTGATCCCTGACTTCTGCTGCCTTCTCAAATTCCTCTGCCTCTACATAACCATTGATTTGAGCTTTTAAATCATTTATTTGCTTTCTTATATGTAAAGTTCCGCCAGCACGTTTAGGAATTTTGCCGTTATGATGAACATTCCCTCCATGCAGTTTTCTTAAAATAGATTCTAAATATGGATTGAATGTCTTATAGCACTCCGAACATCCAAATCTACCGATATTAACAAATTCACGATATGTTAACCCACAATGGGGACATGTCAGTTGATCTTCATTACTAAAGGAGGATTTAGAGTTGGTAGATTTCATACCTAATCCCATATTTAATAAACCTGCTAACAGATTATTGAATGAAAAGAAATCGCCTTTTTCATCAGCACAATATTCACAAAGGTTTACTTCCGTTTGTTTACCGTTAACGATTTTTGTAACCTTCATCGTAGCGGGTCTTTCGTTACATTCCTGACAAAGCATTGTTTTCACCCTCCCCGTAGCAACTCATTTATACCTTAATGTCATAAACATCGCCTTTAAGATTCTCGCACGCAATTCATCTCGTTCAGGTAAATCATAATGGAGTACAGAACGGTCCATTACACTCAACATGATTTTTGCTTCTCGAGAAGATATAACTTCTTCCTCAACTAATCTGCCAATCAAATCCTCAGAATTACTTTGCGAGATACGCTGTCCAACCAAATTACTGATTTGTTCAATTAAATGTGCTCTGTCATGGGACTGCACCCGCATTATACGAATATAACCCCCGCCACCCCGTTTACTTTCTACCAGATAACCTCTTTCGATCGTAAAACGTGTATTGATCACATAATTAATTTGAGAGGGAACGCATTGGAACTTATCAGCAATTTCGCTTCTTTTTATCTCTACCAATTCTTTCTCGCTTATATCGAGAACGCTCTTCAAATAATTTTCAATAATATCGGAAATATTTTTCATATAGGCTCCCCCTCTCACCGTTTTGACTTTGACTATATTTGACTATAATTATACAAAAGCATCCTCAATTTGGCAATCATTATACTTTATTCTCAGCTATTATATGTATACTGCACAATTGACTTTTTATAAAAACCAATACTTCAATTCTACCCAAATTTCCTTTTTTAAAACCCTGAAACCTTCTTATAAAAAGGATCTTTTTTCCTTAAAATACAAAAAAACCAGTTCAATTTGAACTGGTTTTGGCTGCCCGGCAACGTCCTACTCTCACAGGGACTCGCGTCCCAACTACCATCGGCGCTGAAGAGCTTAACTTCCGTGTTC